>NZ_JASWIM010000001.1:0-519569 GCF_030291335.1 Arenibacter flavimaris | reverse complement strand
CAAGAGCATACCTCCTGTCCAAAAATCATGATCGGGCATAAAAAAATGCCCCTAAATAAAATCTAAGGGCAGTTAATATTCTATGTGTTCTACAAAATTAAGCTAACTCCTGAAAGTGCCTAATCAACTGACCATTGCTGACAAAAACAATTAAAAGACCCCACTTATAACCTTAAGTGGGGTCTTTTTATCTTCTAGAAATCTTTTTGCTAAACCATTCTTCCATTGGCCTCAACCCACTTGAACCTGTAGTTGTCTTCTGGGAATTTCATCCGGCCAGCAATTCGCTCCAACCTATCCGGCAATTTCATTAAATAGTCCCTTGCCCTTTCCGCGTCGTCATTAAGACTTCGAATACTATCCAATTCCCAATAGCTATTGAGTTTTTTCAATATATCTATATAGTCCTGGGCAGTATAAACCCCTAATCTTTGGGCACAGTTGGAGAAATTTTCAAAAGCGGTCCCTATGCTTCCACCAGACTCTCTTAGAAAATGGGCAGGCATAACAATCTTTTTCTTCATCATATCGGCAAAGGCCAACATCATCTGGCTTGGGTCGTTTTCAAAAATCACCTTAACAAATTCCCTATAGGCCAAATGATGGCGCATTTCATCTCCAGCAATAATGGTACACATTTTCCCAAGAAGCGAATTACCACCCTTTTTGCACATTTGACCCACCCTTTTGTGTGATATATTGGTGGCCAACTCCTGAAAAGAGGTATAAACAAAATTCTTATAGGGATCTCTATCGGTTCCAATATCAAAACCATCGGCAATCAAATACTGGGTAGTAATTTCCACCTCCCTCATATTGACCCTTCCGGCCAAATAAAGGTATTTATTCAGCACATCGCCATGCCTATTTTCCTCAGCCGTCCAATGACGTACCCATTTGGACCAACCATTCTTGTTTTCTCCGTGCTGATCTATTCCTTCAACATCCATTAGCCAAGATTCGTAAGTAGGGAGTGCCTCCTCCGTAATCGTATCCGCCACTAAGGTAACCCATAGATCATATCCCAGTTCCTTGGCTTCCTCACGTATCTGATTTACGTGATCCATAAAGCCTTCACTTTGTGTATCCGGTAAAAAATCTGTGGGTTGCCAAATGTCCTGTATAGGTATAAGGTACTGGTCTATAAAACCATCCACCTTATCCTCAATGGACTTCATTACTTCTATTCTAACGTTCTTATTAGACATTCTTCAAATTTTATGTAAATATCCTTAATAATCTTGATAATCCGTCCCTACGGACTGTAAAATTTAGTTTCTTCCCATTTCGGAGGGATAAAACAAATACACCGGATCACTTTGCCAGTATTCCTTAGATCCAACATCCATAATAGTCAAAGGACCTCTGAAGGCCGCCCCTGTATCTACATTCCAAATATTGGCAGCATTCTTCGGAGTTGTCCTCCCAATCCTTGTCACCGGCGTATGGCCAATAAAAATCTCCCTATAATGTGTTAACCTTTGAGGATAAAATTTATCCTCTTCAGTCAGTAATGGATCCAATGACAAGGCCATTTCCCAAAGTGTTCTATCCCAATAATAGGTTTTGGAAAAATACTCGTGGCCCACACCCCTTAAGTTAGTAAATCCCGCGTGGATATACAAGCGATTTTCAGTGTCCAGAATATAATTCTCCAAATTATCGAAAAATTGTATGTGGGCTTCCTTTATTTTATCGTCCACCAACCGATAAGAATTTTGGGTAGCACTCCCTCCATGTTGCAACCAAAGTGTATTATTCTCTCCACTTTTCAACCAATCATTGCAAAGTTCATCGTGATTTCCCCTGATAAACGAGCATTTGTGGGTCTGCCTAAGCTCCATTAAAAAATTTACCGTATTCACAGCATCACTCCACCCATCCACATAGTCCCCCAGAAATATAAGGTGGTCACTAGGACTCACTTTTGCCCTTTCCAATACCTGCTCCAAAGCCTTTAACCCAGAATGAAGGTCTCCGATTACCAATGTTCTCATTTTACAAAAATCGCAAATACCCCTCTAATATCCATGGTAAAAAGAACTAAAATTTAGATTAACCAGGATAATTTAAGTACAAATCCGGATCCATTGTAACCCCATACCAATTGGAAGCGCTTTGATCAAAAATCAACCAGGTAGAAACATCTCGTCCAAAATTTAAATCCTTCCCATTTCCAGATCCAGAATCCCTTTAAAATGATAGGTTAATAAAATTAAATTAAAAAAAAGTATAATTTATTTGTTAACTTTTTACTGTTAATAATTACCTACTTTGTTGATTTTAAGTATTTAAACTCAATTTTCTTGCAAACTTTCATGATAATTATCATGTTTTTCCTTCCATTTTTTTTAATACTTTTGTTCTTTATTCCAATTGTTACAACAACCCTTAAAAAACATTATATGCCAACTAAAATCGCCCAAGGGCCACAAAAGACCTACAGTCAGGAAGAAGCCTTTAATGCTTCTTTAGAATATTTTAAAGGTGATGACCTTGCGGCCAGGGTATGGGTAAACAAATATGCCCTAAAAGATTCCGAAGGGAATATTTATGAGCTCACCCCTGATGATATGCACCACAGGATAGCCAAGGAGATTTCCAGAATTGAACAAAAATATCCAAACCCCCTTAATGAAGATCAAGTTTTTAGCCTGATAAAAAACTTTAAATATATAGTCCCCCAGGGTAGCCCAATGGCGGGTATTGGCAATCCTTTTCAAATTGCATCCCTGTCCAATTGCTTTGTTATAGGCAATGACGGCCAGTCCGATTCCTATGGGGGAATCTTGAAAATAGACCAGGAACAGGTACAGCTTATGAAACGCCGCGGTGGAGTTGGCCACGATCTATCCCATATACGGCCCAAGGGGTCGCCCGTAAAAAACTCGGCCCTGACCTCGACCGGCCTTGTACCGTTTATGGAAAGATATTCCAATACAACCAGGGAAGTGGCCCAAGATGGCAGAAGGGGGGCCTTAATGTTATCGGTCTCCATAAATCATCCTGATGCGGAAGATTTTATAGATGCCAAAATGGAACAGGGTAAAGTAACGGGAGCCAATGTCTCCGTTAGAATGGACGATGATTTCATGAAAGCTGTTGAGAGTGGAAGCCCTTACACCCAAAAATTTCCTGTCCAAAGCCCCAACCCCAGAGTTTCCAAAACTATAGATGCCCAAAAACTTTGGGGCAAAATAGTCCACAACGCTTGGCAATCGGCAGAGCCCGGTATTTTGTTTTGGGACACCATTATAAAGGAATCCGTACCGGACTGTTATTCAGATCTGGGTTACAAGACAGTGTCCACCAATCCCTGTGGCGAAATTCCACTATGTCCTTATGACTCCTGTCGCTTGTTGGCCATTAACCTCTTCTCTTATGTGGATCAACCATTTACAGACAAGGCGACATTTAATTTTAAACTATTTAAAGAACATATTGCGGCAGCCCAGCGTATTATGGACGATATTATAGACCTTGAATTGGAAAAGGTAGATGTGATCCTGGAGAAAATAAAAGCCGATCCGGAATTGGATGACACAAAAGCCGTGGAATATAATTTATGGACCAACATCAAAGAAAAGGCCCAGCAGGGAAGACGAACAGGAATAGGCATTACTGCCGAAGGAGATATGTTGGCGGCACTTGGCTTGCGTTATGGAAGTGAAGATGCCAACAAATTTTCAATTGAAGTACACAAGACCATTGCCCTGGAAGCCTATAGGGCCTCTGTACATACGGCCAAAGACAGAGGAGCCTTTGAAATTTTTGATGCCGAAAGGGAAAAGAACAACCCCTTTATCCTAAGACTAAAGGAAGCCGATGATAAACTGTACTATGAAATGTTGGAATACGGCCGAAGAAATATTGCGTTATTGACTATTGCACCTACAGGCACCACAAGTTTGATGACCCAAACCACCTCCGGCATTGAACCGGTTTTCCTACCAGTATACAAACGCCGTAGAAAAGTTAATCCCAATGACAAGGATGTCCGCATTGATTTTGTGGATGAAGTAGGGGATTCTTGGGAAGAGTACTTGGTTTTCCATCATAAATTTAAACAATGGATGTCCGTCAAAGGAATTGATACCGAAAAAAATTATTCCCAAGAGGAATTACAAAAAATTGTAGAAAATTCCCCGTACTACAAAGCTACCTCCAATGATGTGGATTGGTTGAGCAAAGTCCGTTTACAAGGTGCCGTTCAAAAATGGGTTGACCATTCCATAAGCGTCACCATAAACCTTCCGAACGAGGTATCGGAAGAATTGGTCGGCAAACTCTATTTGGAAGCTTGGAAAGCCGGGTGTAAGGGTGTAACCGTTTACCGGGATGGTTCCAGATCCGGTGTACTGATCTCCAATGAATCAAAAAAATCGGATAATGAGGAATCCCTTACCCATTTCCCCACAAAACGCCCCCAAATTTTAGAAGCCGATGTAGTGCGACTACAAAACAACAAAGAAAAGTGGATCGCCTTTATTGGCCTGATCAACGACCAGCCCTATGAAATTTTTACCGGTATGGCCGATGATGAGGACGGTATTTTAATTCCTAGATGGGTAAACAACGGTGTAATTATAAAAAGTAGAAACGAAGACGGCTCCTCCCGATATGATTTTCAGTACAAGAACAAAAGAGGTTACAAAACAACCATAGAAGGACTATCCCATAAATTTAATCCCGAATATTGGAACTATGCCAAATTGATTTCCAGTACGCTACGTCATGGCATGCCAATAGAAAAAGTGGTAGACCTTATCAATAGCCTACAACTGGATAGTGAATCTATCAACACTTGGAAAAATGGCGTTGCAAGAGCGCTCAAAAGATATGTAGCCGATGGCACGGAGGCCAAGGGTCAAAAATGTGATTCCTGTAATTCAAAGAATCTGATTTACCAAGAGGGATGTCTTACATGTAAGGACTGTGGTTCGTCCAAATGCGGGTAAGCCATTGCAAACACCAGTTAAATTCTAAAAGTTACGTCCCCAAATTCATACATTTGGGGACGTTTTTAGTATTACTGCATTTTTCTATCTATTTTAGATAGATCAATTAAAACCAAAGGATGAAAAACGTTTTCTGTATAGGGGAATTATTAATAGATTTTGTAGCGGAAAAGCAAGGTAACGACCTGGCAAAAGCCAACAATTTTACAAAAAAAGCTGGTGGTGCCCCGGCAAATGTGGCCTCGGCAATATCCAAACTTGGAGGCAAAAGTTATTTCATTGGATGTGTTGGCAAAGATCCCTTTGGCACTTTTTTAATCAATACCTTAACAAAAGGACAGGTGGACGTTTCCCTGGCACAGCGGTCCGATACTTTTACTACCCTGGCCTTTGTTTCGTTAGCAGAAGATGGCGAGCGCGATTTTGTTTTTAGCCGTGGAGCGGACAAAGAATTAACATACGATCGCCGCCTTAGCAAACTATTCAAGGATCAGATTGTGCATTTTGGGGCCGCCACCTCCTTTTTGGGGGGCAGTCTGGAGGATGCTTATTTGCGTTATCTTCAAGAAGCCACAACCAACAATAGCTTTATATCCTTCGATCCTAATTTTAGGGCAGATCTTTGGAAAGGAACAGAAAACATTTTTGTACAAAAATGTATCCCTTTTATTGAAAAATCCCAACTCTGTAAATTTAGTTTGGAAGAGGCACAATTACTTTCCGGAAAGCAAAACATAGAGGAAGCATGTTCTTTTTTGCATCAACTGGGCACCAAAATCATTACGGTTACACTAGGTGGTGAGGGTACCTATTTAAGCACGCCTTCAATTCAAAAAATAATTCCGAGCATTAAGGTAAGTCCCGTCGACACCACGGGTGCAGGCGATGCATTTATTGGATGCTTGTTGAAACAACTTGCCCTGGCCACCAACTTGGACACCCTTTTGTCCAATTCCGGACCTTTGGAAAACATGGTACAACTAGCCAATAAGGCCGGTGCAATTACGACCACAAATTACGGGGCCATAGAACCTCTGCCCACGCAGCAGCAATTGGACCAGTTATAAATATTATGGCCGATAACCCCTAATTATACTTCATCTTCCTAATGATGCGAAGGGATTCTTTTATGGATTGATACACCGGAAGGTCGTACTTTTTCATTACCGGCTTGGCATCTTCCATAATATCCTTGGCTTCCTCAAAGCCATTGACATAGCAAATTAAAAACGTATCGGACAACAAGTCCAAGTCCTTTTCCTCATTTGGGGTCAAAGGAACTTTCTTTTCAATTTTCTTAAGGATTGCCACATTGGTGTTATATATATGATGTAGCGTTTTTTTATCGTATAAGGGAGGTTCAAATATCAAATCGCTTTGAATGGTATAGGTGCCATTATCAGAAAAGGTTATTACCACTTTTTCCAACGGATAATATTTTTGTTGGCTGCTTAACCCCAGCTGCACATATTCTATGGTAGTAAAGGAATTTTCATCATAAGTTATCGTAATTTCATCAAACTCCGAAAAAAACAACTTCACCTGTTCATTGATCAATTCAATATCCACACGGGAATAATAGGTTTCATCCTTTACTTTTTTCTGATGCCCCGCCCAACAAACTACAAATTGCTCCTTAAAAACCTTATAATTACTGGTCAGATCCTTATGCCTTTCGTTTAAAAAATCGATTACGCCATCCAAGGTAAGTTCAATATTGTTTTTGGCATGCTTTTCAATGGTTGCCACAACATCTGCATTTACATCCGTCAACTCAATCCCATAAGCCTTTGGCATACTTATGCTGCCGTCCCTAAAAAATACCGATCCCCCATAATACTTCCAGATATTTTTTCGCAATGAACAAACTTTCCCATTCGACCTGATAGTTACCAAGCCAACCACTTTGCCCATAGGCAAATGCGGAAATGGAATATTTTCATAAGTAATCCGTGGGGGATTGTCCAAGTAGGCGTTTACTAGGTTCTGGATCTTGCTGTCATCAAAAAAATCGACCCCCACAATTTCATTGTCTACATCCTCTACCCCAATTACGATAAAGGAATTATTCTGAGGGTTGCTATTGGCAAGAGCACAGACATGTTTCAAAAATTTGGCCTTCCCCTCCCTTTGTCCTATATCTATAAAACGCTTTTTATCATAAAAGCTATTCTCATCATTATGGGCCAATAGGTTTTTTACGAGCAGGCGTTTATTGATCATAATTTCTTATTGACAATAGTAGCACTCGCTTGTGCCGTAGGCAAAATTAATAAATCTGCAATATTTACATGGGAAGGCCTGGTAACCATAAAATGGATAACATCCGCAATATCTTCAGGTTGCAACGGCTCATAACCCTTATAAGTTGCCGAGGCCCTGCCATTATCGCCCTTAAACCGGACCTTACTGAATTCCGTTTCCACCAATCCCGGATGAATGGCCCCAACCCGAATACCGTATTTGTTTAAATCTATTCTCATCCCCTGGTTCAAGGCATCCACAGCGTATTTACTGGCGCAATACACATTGCCCATGGGATACACTTCCTTACCCGCAATGGAGCCAATATTTATAATATGGCCCGACTTCTTCTGGATCATTTTCGGCATTATGGCCTTGGAAACATATAAAAGGCCCTTGACGTTAATATCGATCATTGCCTCCCAATCATCCACACTTCCTTCCTCTATGGAATCCAGGCCATGGGCATTGCCTGCATTATTGATTAGAATATCAATATCGGAAAACTCTTCCGGAAGGGAAGCAATTGCTTCAAAAACTGCTTTTTTATCCTGTACATCAAATTCCAAAGTAAAAACCTTCGTATGTCTGGACAGTTCCTTTTTAAGCTCGCTCAGGCGCTTTTCCCGCCTGCCGCAAATAACTAAATTAATCCTATTGGAAGCAAAAAGTTTGGCGGTTGCAAGTCCTATTCCGCTTGTAGCCCCCGTTATAAATGCTGTTGGTTTCTCATTACTGGTAATACTCATAAAATTAGCTCTTTATTTTATTTCCGTCAATGCGGTTGGTCCGCATTTAAAACGTCCTATTGTCTTATTCCCCTAGCCAATTGAAAAAAAAATTCCCCCAAAAATGGGCTATAGCCAAGGCCTTCATTACCGCATCCGTCAGATTGGAAAAGGAGGCAATTTAAGGCCAAATTGTCCATGAACTATTTCTGCAGAATAAGAGGTGTTTTCATAAACCGATAAATTGCCAAGTGAGCCATAAATATCAGCTTAATTGGCAGTGGTATTCCTCTGTACCTTTGAACGACCAGTTAATATAGATCCTTTCCCTGCAGCAAGCCCGCTACCTCAATTGCCACACGTAATTGTACCTATAAGGAATTTAAAATAAGATGTTTTATTTTTCATATGTTTGTGAAATTATGAATAATTCCCTTAAATAGTTCATAAAACTGGACCCATTGCTTAACTTTTAACCATACATTAACAGCCAATAACTAAATAAATTTTCAATTTGCATCCACTTTTGGTGTTAACCATTGTAAACAAAACAAAACAAAGGATTATATGGAAGAAAATACTTCGGTAGATATCAGTGCCGTGAACGAGAAAATTGCCCAAGAGAGTGCTTTTATCGACCTACTTATTTTAGAAATGAACAAAGTAATCGTAGGACAAAAACATATGGTGGAGCGATTGCTTATTGGACTTTTAGGGCAAGGCCATATTCTATTGGAAGGTGTTCCAGGTTTGGCAAAAACCTTGGCGATAAACACCTTGGCGAAAGCAGTACAAGGAAGCTTTAGCAGAATTCAATTTACACCAGATCTTCTGCCGGCAGATGTTGTTGGTACCATGATCTACAATATGAAATTGAACGATTTTTCCATTAAGAAAGGGCCCATATTCGCCAATTTTGTTTTGGCCGATGAAATTAACCGTGCCCCTGCCAAAGTGCAATCGGCCCTTTTGGAAGCCATGCAGGAAAAGCAGGTTACCATAGGTGATGAAACTTTTGTGTTGGACAAGCCTTTCTTGGTTATGGCTACACAAAACCCGGTGGAACAAGAAGGAACTTACCCCTTACCGGAGGCGCAAGTGGATCGATTTATGCTAAAGACAGTTATAGATTACCCTAAACTTAGCGAGGAGCAATTAATTATCAGACAAAACCTTAAGGGCGCATATGAAGAGGTAAAACCCGTTGTTAGCGTTAAACAGATTCTCAGTGCCCAGAAGGCGGTAAGGGATGTGTATATGGACGAGAAAATTGAAAAATATATTCTCGATATTGTTTTTGCCACCCGATACCCGGAAAAATATAATTTAGAAA
Source organism: Arenibacter flavimaris (assembly GCF_030291335.1). Taxonomy (NCBI): domain Bacteria; kingdom Pseudomonadati; phylum Bacteroidota; class Flavobacteriia; order Flavobacteriales; family Flavobacteriaceae; genus Arenibacter; species Arenibacter flavimaris. Next base: position 510,306 of record NZ_JASWIM010000001.1, on the reverse strand, counting down.
GCCTTAAACCTTTGATTAGTTTCGGAGCCTCGCCAAGGGGTAGCATCAATTTAGCCGTAGCTGCCAAATGCTACGCCTTTATAAAAAGAAGGGGCTACGTTGTTCCGGAAGATGTAAGGGCAGTAATCCATGACGTTTTGCGCCATAGGATCGGTATTACCTATGAGGCCGAGGCAGAAAACATTACTTCGGAAGAAATAATAAACAAGATCGTAAACGAAATTGAAGTACCTTAATCAGTCTACAGTTATCCGACTACAGCTTATGGACTTTAATCCTTAAAACTGTACCTGAATACTTTTTACTGCAAACTGCAAACTGAAAATGGATACCAAGGAATTATTAAAAAAAGTTCGCAAGATCGAGATAAAGACGAGGCGTCTTTCCGACCATATTTTTGGAGGGGAATACCATTCGACTTTTAAGGGTAGGGGTATGACTTTTAGCGAAGTACGCCAATATCAATTTGGCGATGATGTTAGGTCCATAGATTGGAACGTAACCGCACGCTATAACGAACCCTATGTAAAAGTATTCGAGGAGGAAAGGGAACTTACCATGATGTTAATGGTAGATGTGAGTGGTTCAGAACTTTTTGGCACCAGCAATCAATTTAAAAAGGAAGTCATTACAGAAATTTCCGCTACGCTGGCATTTTCGGCACTTCAGAACAACGATAAAGTTGGACTCCTTTTGTTTACGAATGAAGTGGAACTTTACATTCCCCCTAAAAAAGGAAAAAGTCACGCCCTTAGAATAATACGGGAATTACTGGAGTTTACGCCCAAGAGTACTAAGACCAATTTGGGCGCTGCGCTTAAATTCCTGACCAACGTAATGAAGAAGAAAGCCATTGTTTTTGTACTCTCGGATTTTATTACCGATGATTACCTACAAACCTTGCGTATTACTGGTAAAAAGCACGATCTTACCGGAATTAGGGTCTTTGATGAAAGAGAGGAAAACATTCCCAATATAGGCATGGTGCAAATGCAGGATGCCGAAACGGGAGCAATTCAATTGGTAAATACCCAATCCAAAAAGGTAAGGTTGGCCTATGGCAAACACTATAGTGAGCGTGTTGCCTATTTTCAGGAAACTTTTACCAAATCAGGTTGTGGCGTATTGAGCTGTAGGGTAGATGAAAGTTATGTAAAGAAATTATTGGGCTATTTTAAGAGAAGAGGTTGATTTAAATGAGGAACTTAAATTTGAGCATTATAAATAGTTATTCGTATTTTTTGCGATATATTGCATTGTGTCTGCTATTTGCTTCGACACATGGATTTTCCCAGAACACCCCCACCATTGTGTCCGGGGTGGATACGACCTATATAAAGATTGGTGAGCAGATTAATTTTAAGGTCACCGTGGAAACAGATTCAACCGCCCAGGTAATCTTCCCGGAAGGCCAAACCTTTTCCCCTCTGGAAACCGTAGAGACCCTAAAGACCGATACCGTTAAAAAATTGGATAGGATGACCTTACAGAAGATCTATGCCCTTACCCAATTTGATTCAGGCTCCTACACCCTGCCAAGACAACAGATTATGATAAACGGAAAACCGTTTTTCACGGATTCCATAAAAATTGATGTTGCTACAGTACCGGTAGATACCTTGGCACAGAAGATGTACGATATAAAGCCCATTATCAATGTGGAAAAATCCAACGGGGCACTTTGGAGAATTCTCCTTTGGGTACTAGGTTTTTTGATACTGGCCGGGGCGGCCTTATATTGGTTCGTTTTCAGGAAAAAGCCATTGAGCGAAGAGGAAAAAGTAGCCCTATTGCCTCCTTTTGACCGTGCTATCCTTGGTTTAAAACAATTGGAAAAATCAAAATATTTAATCCAGGACGATTATAAATCCTATTATTCCGAATTAACGGACATTGTTCGTTCCTATCTGGAAGAAGATGTTCATGTCACTGCATTGGAAAGCACTACGGACCAATTGATAGATAAATTGGAGATGATGAAGGATGCTGGTCAGTTGAAACTGGACCAGGAGACCATACAACAGTTCAAAAAAGTTTTACAGACCTCCGATTTGGTGAAATTTGCAAAATCCAAGCCAGAGTCCTCCGTAGCCGAACAGGATAGAAAATCTGTGGAGCAGATTGTAATCAAGACCAAAGAGGCCATTCCGGAGCCCACTGAAGAGGAATTGTTGCAACAGGAAGAATATTTGGAAGAGTTGGAACGCAAGAAACACAAGAAAAAATTGGTGATCATTGCTGTCACTACGGTCCTTGTGCTGTTATTTTCAACTGTAGCGGCAATAGGTTACTACGGATTTGGACAGGTAAAAGATACGGTTTTGGGACACCCGACCAAAGAATTATTGGAAGGGGAATGGGTACAAAGCGATTACGGTTACCCACCCATTAGTCTATACACCCCAAAAGTCCTGTTGAGACAAGCCGTAAAACTCCCACCAGAAGCCAAAGCTTCTATCAAGGAAATGCAGGGATTTGCCTATAGGAGCTCCATTGGACTGTTTACCATTGGTGCCACCTCCATTACCCTGGCACAACCGGAGGAACCTGATTTTGAAAAGGCCTCCGAACAGATATTGAAAAATTTTGAAAATCAGGGCGCCAAGAACATCACTACCAAGCAAGAAGCTTTTACTACCCTCTCAGGGGTTAAAGGGGTTAAACTGTACGGAAGTGGAAAATTTGCCGTGCCCGAATCCAAGGAATTGATCTCCGGGAACTATGTGGTCCTATTTTTTGGCGGTAAAGGTTTTCAGCAAAATATAATCTTGACATGGTTGGCAGATGACAATTATGCAGACCAGATAGTAGACCGAATTTTGAACTCAGTAGAAGTAAAAACGAGCTTATAGATGTTTGAGAATATTTCCTTTGCGAACCCACAGTTTTTCTGGTTGTTATTATTACTTCCAGTGGCAATGCTTTGGTATTTCTTTAAAAGAAAGGAACAGACCGCTTCTTTAAAAATTTCGAGCATCAAGGGCTTTCCCAAAGGCAGCATATTGCCCAAATTAAAACCGGCGTTGTTTGTTATGCGCTTGTTGGCATTGGCGGCGATCATAGTTGCCATGGCGAGACCACAGACCGAGGATATCTCCACCAGGACCAAAACTACAAAAGGAATCGATATTGTTATGGCCATCGATGTTTCCTCAAGTATGTTGGCAAAAGATCTAAAGCCGTATAGATTGGCAGCGCTTAAAAAAGTAGCGGCCGATTTTATTAACGAAAGACCAAACGATAGGATCGGCTTGGTGGCTTATGCAGGCGAAAGCTATACCAAAACACCTATTACTAGTGATAAATCCATAGTTTTAAGGGCTTTGGACGAAATAACTTATGGGCAATTAAATGATGGAACAGCTATTGGGATGGGACTTGCCACCTCGGTAAATAGACTGAAAGAAAGTAAAGCCTTGAGCAAAGTAATAATACTACTCACGGACGGAGTAAACAATTCGGGGTTTATAGAGCCCCAAACTGCCGCAGATTTGGCAGTGGAATTCGGCATCAAAACCTACACCATTGGTCTTGGGACCAATGGAAACGCCATGTCTCCCATAGCATATAATGCCGACGGATCTTTCCGATATGGAATGCGGGAAGTGGAAATAGATGAAAGCCTTTTGAAATCTATTGCCGAAACAACCGGCGGGCAGTATTTTAGGGCTACCGACAACAAAAAACTAGAGGCTATTTACGAAGAGATAAACAAGTTGGAAAAAACTGAGGTAGAAGAGTTTAAATACTACAAATACGAAGAAAAATTTAGACCTTGGGTCTATTTGGCAGGGGTTTTGCTCTTGTTGGAATGGCTGGCAAGGAACACCCTGTTCAGGAGTTTTATCTAATAACAAGGAACTAGGTTTCCGGGGAATTGATTTAAAAAGGAAGAATACAAAATGATTCAGTTAGACGAAAAATCATATTTATATCTGTTATCCATCATTCCAGTGATGGTAGTTCTCTTTGTACTCCTTCAAATTTGGAAAAAAAGTACACAAAGAAAATTTGCCGATCTTTCTCTTTTAAAGCGATTGACTCCGGACAGGTCCAACTTTAAATCCACCTTAAAATTAATTTTTATTTTATTGGGATTAGCCTCTTTAACCATGGCCTTGGTCAACCCAAAGATCGGAACCAAATTGGAAACGGTTAAGAGGGAGGGGGTCGATATTGTATTTGCCGTAGACGTTTCCAAAAGTATGTTGGCCGAGGATATAGCCCCCAATAGATTGGAAAAAGCAAAACGTTTGGTCTCAGAAATCATCAATCAATTGGCGAGTGACAGAATTGGAATTATAGCGTATGCCGGACAGGCATTTCCCCAACTTCCCATAACAACCGATTACGGGGCTGCCAAAATGTTTTTGCAAAACATGAATACCGATATGCTTTCCTCCCAAGGAACGGCCATTGACCAAGCAATCGAATTGGCATCGACCTATTATGACGATGAGGAACAAACCAACCGTGTGCTTTTCATTATCTCGGACGGAGAAGACCATTCCGAAGGCAATGTGACCAATGCTGTTGAAGATGCTACCAATGAAGGAATAAGGGTTTTTACCATTGGGGTAGGAAAAACAAAGGGAGCTCCCATACCCCTTAAAAGAAACGGTATTGTTGAAAGCCTAAAAAAAGACAGCCAAGGTGAAGTGGTCATTACAAAATTAAATGAAGAGGTACTTCAAGAAATCGCCGACGAGGGCAATGGGGAATACATAAACGGGGAATACACGGAAGAAGCGGTTGCCTTCATCAAGGAGCAATTGAACCAGATGGACAAGAAAGAATTTGAGGCCAAACAATTTGCCGAATACAAAGATCAGTTCCAATGGTTTTTGGCCGCAGGGCTTTTATTCTTATTTTTAGACATTTTTGTCCTGGACAGGAAAACCAAATGGCTTAAAAAATTGAATCTGTTTAACGAGCGATAAGCGTAGAAGGATTATGAAAAAGATAGCATTTATCATTATATTGATCGGAGGCCTTGTCCAAGCTCAGGAAGTGGATAAGGAAAAAGAGAAATCCCTTAAAATTGCCAACAATTTTACTTGGGAAGGAAACAAAGACCTTTCCGAAAGTGATTTTGTAAATGCCGAAGCCAATTATAGGAGGGCCATCTCCAAGAATGCGGAAAGTAGTATTGCACCCTATAATTTGGGAAATGCCTATTATGAAAACGAAACCTATAGCGAAGCCTTTGGCAGGTTTAAGCAGGCAGGAGAAAATGCCACCAACAAAAAAGACAAGCACAGGGCCTACCATAACATGGGCAATGTCTTTATGAAGAACAAAGAGTACCAAAAAGCGGTAGATGCCTATAAGGAAGCTTTGAGAAATGACCCTACGGATGAGGAGACCCGTTACAATTTGGCTTTGGCCAAGGAAATGCTGAAAAAACAGCAGGAAGAAGAACAAAAAAACGACCAGAATAAGGACGACCAGAACCAGGAAGACCAAAAAGATCAGAAGGACCAGAACGAGGATAAAAAGGAAGGGGACCAGAACGAAGACAATAAAGGAGACCAAAAAGAGGACCAGGACGACAAGAATAAAGAGGAAGGTGATAAGGGAGAAGAAGAGAAAGAAGACAATAAAGAAGGTGAAGGAGAGGATGAAGAGAAAAACGACGAGCCTTATAAGGCAGAAGAGCAGAAGCAACAACAACCAAGGCCTAACCAATTATCTCCCCAACAAGTGAAAAATTTGTTGGAGGCCATGCAGAACGAAGAGAAAAAAGTACAGGAAAAAATTGATGCACAAAAAGTAAAGGGTGCAAAAATTCAAAATGAAAAAGACTGGTAATACACGTGAACATTAAAAGATACATATCGTTATTTTCATTGTTGTTCCTCGGCCTGTTCTTGCATGCCCAGAATAATGAAACCGTTACCTTCGAAATGAATCTCAGCAAGGATGTGTTGGGCATTAACGAACGTCTCAGGGTAGACTTTACCATGAACAGGGATGGGGATAATTTTGTTCCTCCCGATTTTGAGGGGTTCAGGGTACTTATGGGACCATCACAGTCCATTAGTTCCTCCTGGGTAAACGGAGTAAGGAGCTTTTCCAAAACATACACCTATACCTTGGCACCTACGGCAAGGGGGAAATTCACTATAAAGCAGGCCACCATTGTCATCAAGGGGGAAACCTACAAATCGCTCCCCAAGGAGGTAGAGGTTACCGCTGCCGTTGAAAGACCGGACGGTGAAAAAACGGTGGATGATGTTGCCGATGAAAGTTTACATCTAGTAGCCGAAATATCCAAAACCAGCCCATATTTAAATGAAGCGGTTACCGTGGTATATAAACTATACGCAAGTCCTTCCATAGACGTAACCAACTTTAGGGCGCTGGACAACCCAAAATACAACAATTTTTGGAGCCAGGATATTCCGGTCACCAAATACGATGTACAGAATACTACCTATGACGGCAAATCCTATAGATCCGTAATCTTGAAAAGGGTAGTTTTATATCCACAGAGAACGGGAGAATTGGAAATTGAACCGCTTTCCCTGGATGTAAGTCTTCAGGTCCCTACCAACAAACGGGATTTCTTTGGAGGAAGAATATTTGCCCAAACCAACAAGACCGTATCCGCAGGCAATAGGACCATTAATGTGAAACCTTTGCCTACACAAGGCAAACCTGCCGATTTTAGTGGTGCAGTAGGAGAATTCCAATTTTCGGTGACCACCAGTAAAACGCATCTTAACGCATCCGAATCCCTTCAGGCCAAAGTAGCCATAAGTGGTAAGGGAAATTTAAAACTTTTCGAAATTCCAAGTTTGAATCTCCCAAGTTCCTTGGAAGTATATGACCCGGAGTTCAATGAAAGTGTTCGTACTACCCTATCTGGTATGGAGGGAAATGTAAGCAATAGCTATACGGTTGTTCCTACATTTAAGGGCAAATATCCCATTCCCAGTATAGCCTTTAGCTTTTTCAACCCAAAGACTGAAAAATATCAAACCCTAAGCTCCGGAGAAATTATGATCAATGTTCTGGAAGGCCCCACTAGCGCAGCCGCAGACAACAATGGTCCTATTTCCCATAATAAACAAAGGGTTGTGGCTACGGGAGATCAATTTGTATTCAATAAGATAAAACCAAATCTATCAGCCATCAACAATCAAAACTTTTTTGGGTCTACCAACTTTTTTCTTTGGTTGCTGCTTCCGGTTTTATTAATTCCCCTGGCAATCTTCCTTGGTAAAAAAAGAGAGGCCATTGCCAGTGATGTGGAAGGAAACAAAATTAAACGCGCCAATAAACTGGCAAAGAAATACCTTTCCGCAGCCAAAAAAGCCTTAGGATCCAAAGAATCATTTTATGTGGCCTTGGAAAAGGCGCTGCACAATTATTTGAAGGCCAAACTTAAAATAGAGACATCAGAATTCAGCAAGGATAAAATAGCCTCTTTATTAAATGAAAAAAATGTGGACGAAACTACCAGGGAGGGTTTCTTAGGCTTACTACAAAATTGCGAAATGGCTAGATATAGCCCATTCTCTGATGTCCAAATGCAACAGGATTACAATAAAGCGAGCGAGGTTATTTCACAACTCGATAAACAAATTTAAGAAATGGTACGTGTATTAACTATTTTAACCTATTTGGTATGTACCTTGGGATTTTCCCAAAACGAACAACTGTTTAACGACGCTACTACATTTTACAACCAAGGAGAATATACAAAAGCTGCTAACAATTATTTAAAGATATTGGAAAATGGGGAGCATTCGGCAGAACTCTATTTCAATTTGGGAAATACCTATTACAAACTTAACAAAATTGCCCCCAGTATCTATTACTACGAGAAGGCGCTATTATTAAAACCAAATGATAGCGACATTAAGAATAATTTGGCCTATGCACAAAATATGACTTTGGATGCCATTGAGCCCCTTCCCCAGACCGCAATTTCCAAATTGTACAAAAAATTTATTACATATCTCTCATTTGACCAATGGGCCTATGTGGCAGTTGGCTTTATGATGCTCTTTGTATGCTGTTATATCGCCTTTTATTATTTCACATTTTCTTCCCAAAAAAGAATAGCCTTTATATGCAGCCTTATTTTTCTTCTGTTGACAGTGCTGGCAGTAATAGTGGCCTATTTACAATTCTCTAATTTTCAATCGGAACAACCTGCCATAGTTTTTTCGGAAGAAGTTGGCATTAAATCCGAGCCCAACGATAGAAGTCAGGCCATTTTTAATTTACATGCCGGTACCAAGGTAAATGTACTGGAACAATTAAATGACTGGAAAAAAATTGAAATTTCCGATGGCACCACGGGTTGGATTCCAGCAGAGGATATAAAAATCCTTAAGGATTTTTAGTATTTCTTTAACGTCTAATAAAACCGTTGGTGTTATATTTGCCATAAGTTGTAATTCTATGAAAGTTTTTGCCCGTATACTTTTACTATCCCTTTGGCTATTTGCCATAGTGGCTCCGAGCGCAATCACTTTACTAGATGTTGACAATCCCGTTATTGTTACCAACCTTAACGAAGAGGAACAGCAGGAAACGGGTAAGAAATCTCCCTTACAGGAGAAATTCGTTAACGATAGTTCCACAGATTTTTCTTTAATAGCCCTGTCCCAAAAATCTACAATGGGTATATATTGCCCCATGGGACATATTAACTTCACCCAAAAAATTCTACTACCTCCCCCTGAACATATTAGTTAATCCTATCAGTTAAGTTAAACTTTTTCGATTAATTAAAACGTGTCCTTGATTTCCATTAAGGACCAAATTATTTTTTTATATATGTTCAAAAATTTTAAAAGCGACCTTCCCGCAAGTGTCGTTGTATTCTTTGTTGCGTTACCCCTTTGTTTGGGTATTGCCCTTGCCAGTGGGGCCCCTTTATTTTCAGGTTTAATTGCCGGTATAATCGGCGGTATTGTTGTTGGAGCGCTAAGTGGCTCCAAAATTGGTGTTAGTGGACCAGCCGCTGGTCTGGCCGCCATAGTATTAACGGCCATTGGTGCATTGGGAGGTTTTGAAAACTTCTTGGTCGCGGTGGTACTGGGTGGAATTATTCAGTTGGTATTCGGAATTCTAAAAGCTGGAATTATTGGATATTATTTTCCTTCATCTGTAATTAAAGGTATGCTGACAGGTATAGGTATTATTATAATACTAAAACAAATTCCTCATTTTTTTGGTTACGATCCGGACCCCGAAGGGGATTGGGCCTTTTTTCAAGTAGATGGAGAGAACACCTTTTCAGAAATCCTAAATACCGTAAACAATATTAGCCCCGGAGCAACGCTGGTAGCCATTGTTGGTTTATCCATATTATTGTTATGGGATAAGGTACTTTCCAAAAAAGGAAAGATTTTCCAGCTTATCCAAGGGCCTTTGGTTGCCGTTGCAGTAGGCATCATATTTTTTGTTTTAACGCAAAACAGTACCTATTTGGCAATTTCTTCCGATCACTTGGTAAGTGTACCAATCCCAGAAGATGCCGCTTCTTTTTTCGGGCAGTTCAGTTTTCCAAATTTCGCGGCAGTAACGAACCCTGACGTATGGATAACCGCATTTACCATTGCTCTGGTTGCCAGCCTTGAGACACTATTATGTGTTGAGGCCACCGATAAGTTGGATCCTGAAAAAAATGTTACACCGGCCAACCGCGAACTGCTTGCACAAGGTACGGGGAATATTATATCCGGATTAATTGGAGGCCTGCCCATTACCCAAGTAATCGTTAGAAGTTCTGCCAACATCCAATCAGGTGGAAAATCAAAACTATCCGCTATATTTCACGGCTTCCTATTACTTATTTCGGTTATTCTTATTCCAAAATTATTGAATATGATACCTCTTTCTGTTTTAGCGGCCATACTCTTTGTCGTGGGCTTTAAATTGGCCAAACCGGCACTTTTTACGAAAATGTACAAATTGGGTTGGAAGCAGTTTGTGCCATTTTCGGTTACCGTATTTGGTATCATTTTTACAGATTTACTTGTTGGCATAAGTCTTGGCCTTGTGGTAGGCATTGTGGTTATCCTATTGAAAAGCTATCAGAACTCCCATTTTCTTCATATGGAAGATGTAAGTAATGGAAAGCACAGGATAAAAATGACCCTTGCAGAAGAAGTAACCTTTTTTAATAAAGGTGCCATTCTTAAAGAATTGGATAGCCTGCCAAGGGACACCTATCTAGAGATAAATCTCCTAAAGACAAGATATCTAGATCTTGATATTATTGAAATTCTAGACGATTTTTCGGTTAAGGCGAAAGAGCGCAATATAGACATTCAACTCATCTCCAAGCGCGGGGTAGTTGAAAACCCGCTAAGTTTTACAGAGTTCTTTAAAACAAGACCCAAATCTAATTTAAGTTTAAGCTAATGGACACGAAAACAAACAAACACAAAATAGCTTTATTCACGGATTTACAAGAAGATATATCCTGCCTATTAAAGAGTGCCATTAGTTTAGCCCACATGATCAATGGGGAAATTGAAGTGTTTACCGTAACAAAGCCCACGGCGGTTATGGAGAAAGAAAATCAATTATCGGCCATGCGCTCCTTAAATCGTGAATATATGCTGGCCAATAAACGTATGAAGGACATATTATCGCCCATAATTAAAAATTACGGGGTACCTGTTAATTATTCCAGTACCTTTGGCAATATTAGAAATGAGATTGATAGGTATCTACACGAAAATAACCCTGACGTAATAGTTTTGGGAAGGCACAAGAGCAAACATTTTAATACGGCTGAAAATAGAACCATAAACTTTGTCCTAAGTGTTTTTAAGGGCACTGTCTTGATCGTTCCACATGACAAAGGCCTGGAACCAGGTATGAAGATAGGCATAGGCTCCATAAATTGTTCCGAAACATTATTTAATGGGCCTTTTACAGAAGAACTCTTTTTACATGCAAAAGGTGCTATGAAATCGTTTAACATAGTTGAATCTTCAAACGATCTACCACAAACTGAAAATTCATTAGGGCTCAAGACCATTCAATATGTCTTTGATCTGAATGAAAATACAGTAAATAATCTTCCTGTCTATTTATCCAAAAGTAATATCGATCTCTTGTTTTTGGATGGAGTAAATAAGGAAAAAGAAAATCTTTCCAGACTGTTGAATATATATGATATGGTAAGAAAATCAGATATTAACCTTTTGGTAACCGGGGAAAAACACACCCATTACAGTTTTAACACAACACTAAAAATCGCATAATTAAAATAGATAAATATGAAAGCACATACAAGAGAAACCCAAGCAACAATGACACCGAACAAGGCGTTGCAATATTTGAAAGAGGGCAATCAAAGATTTCAAGGTAATTTAAAAGCCAATAGAAACCTACTGGAACAGGTTAACGATACAAGTGAAGGTCAATTTCCTTTTGCAACCATTTTGAGTTGTATCGATTCCAGGGTTTCTGCCGAATTGGTCTTTGACCAAGGTCTTGGTGATATTTTTAGCATTCGAATAGCCGGTAACTTTGTCAACGAAGATATTTTAGGGAGTATGGAGTTTGCCTGTAAACTAGCAGGAACCAAACTGATCGTTGTTTTGGGCCACACAAGCTGTGGTGCTATAAAAGGAGCTTGTGATCATGCAAGATTGGGTAATCTTACCGCATTGATCAATAAGATAGAACCTGCAGTAGAGGCAGTTACAGAGCCTTCCGATGAGAATTTAAGAAATTCCAAAAACCTTGATTTTGTAGACAAAGTGGCTGAAAAGAATGTGCATTTAACTATGGACAATATACGTAAGCACAGCCCTGTTCTAACTGAAATGGAAGAAAATGGCGAAATAAAAGTTGTTGGCGCCATGTATGATGTTTCCAATGGTGAAGTTGTTTTTTACGAATAATACCCCAATGACAAAGAAGGCCAATGTTATCAAATTGGCCTTCTTCCTATTGAAACCAAAGGTTGGTTTCAATCTTTTGTAACTATTGCTTAAACTAACCTAGCATTAAATTCAATATTATGAAAAATCTTTTTTCAAATTTTAGAGGAGACCTTTTTGGTGGCATTACAGCAGGTATTGTAGCTCTTCCATTGGCTTTGGCCTTCGGTGTAAGTTCCGGACTTGGACCAAGTGCCGGACTGTACGGAGCAATATTCATCAGTTTTTTTGCAGCACTTTTTGGAGGAACCAACACTCAAATATCTGGACCCACAGCTCCAATGACCGCTGTAAGTATGGTGGTTATTGCAGGTATTGTGGCACTTAATGACGGTAGCATAGAAAAGGCACTTCCCGCCATTCTTATTGTGTTTTTATTGGCCGGCCTTATGCAAATTGGTCTTGGGCTTATGGGGATAGGTAAGTACATTCGCTACATCCCCTATCCTGTAGTTTCCGGTTTTATGACGGCAATTGGGGTCATCATTTTGGTTACCCAAATTTTACCGTCCATAGGGTATTACCCAAAAGAGGACGCCGAGTTTGTGTCACAATACAAACCCCTGGCTGAAGAAATTATCTTAGAAAACATTCTCAAGGAAGAGGCAGGGGAAGGCATATTGGTTTTGGAAGATTTTGAGGAAACCATAGCACGTTCAGAGGAAATTACCCAAGATGATATAAACAAAGAAGCCAGCACCTTGGCAAAAACTGAGGCATCAGGGGTTTTCGGCACTATAAAAGTCCTTCCCAGGGCCATGCAAAACATCAATTGGCTGGAACTTATCCTGGCCCTATCAACAATTGCAATTATATACGGCTTTAAAAGAATTACCACTGCCATCCCAAGCGCATTGGTAGCCCTTATCGTTGTTTCGGGAGTGGCATACGGCTTTGGACTCAACTATCGTCCTATTGAAGAAATACCTAGTGGTTTCCCAGTGCCCAACCTTGAAATATTCACCGCATTTGAACTCGGATCGGTAACGCCATATATCTTTACAGCCCTAACATTGGCCTTATTGGGGGCCATAGATTCGCTTTTGACGTCTGTAGTAGCGGATAACATGACCAAAACAAAACATCAACCCAATAAGGAACTGGTAGGTCAGGGTATTGGCAATAGTATAGCCGCTATTTTTGGAGGAATCCCCGGAGCCGGAGCCACCATTCGTACAGTGGTAAATATAAATGCTGGGGGGAAAACCAAATTATCGGGTATGGTTGCAGGTGTACTGTTATTGATCATTCTCTTAGCTTTGGGACCAGTGGCGTCGCAAATACCAGCCGCCGTACTTGCAGGAATATTGGTGACCGTTGGTATAGGTGTAATGGATTATAAAGGTTTAAAAGCCATACCAAGTTTACCTAAGGACATGAGCCTGGGTCCCATTAAGTTAAGTTCTGAAGTTATTATAATGCTTGTGGTACTTGTTCTTTCCTCCGTATGGAATTTGGTATATGCCGTAGGCGTTGGTCTAGTAATTGCCTCTTTGATGTTTATGAAAAAAATGGGGGATCTTACCGCAGAAAGGTCCGATGTAAAAACCTTGGAACATGAAAAAGGATGGGCAGATGAAGCCAATTTCCCGAAACATTTGAAAGAAAAGGTTTTTATAAAACATATTAAAGGTCCTCTATTCTTTGGTTCCACAAGTGAATTTCAGGCTTTGGCAAACCAAATTCCAAGAACGGCACAGACGGTTATAATTCGTATGGACCGAATGCAGTATATGGACCAATCCGGTCTCTACACCTTGGAGGATGTACTTATAGATTTACTTAATTCCAAGATCGAAGTATTATTGGTAGATGTTCTGGATCAACCACGTTACATGATGGAGCGCGTAGATCTAATACCTGATTTAATACCAAAGGAACACATATTCAACACTTTTGATGAATGTATTGCGTACTTAAACAAAATGCCAGTTGAACAAAAGGTGGAGGCTTTGGCTTAGGTTCTTATCCAATTTATGACGAAATATGTAGTCGGTAATGCCGTAATTATCTTAAATTTGCGGCATTAGCCGAATAACATGATCGATACCATAAAAAAGCATATAACCGAGGTAGAAAATTTTTCTTCTACCGATATGGAGGCCATAGAGGCATTCCGAATAAAGTACCTGGGAAAAAAAGGGTTGTTCAATCAATTTTTTTCTGATTTTAAAAATGTTCCCAACGAGCAGAAGAAAGAGTTTGGACAAACCGTAAACCTACTAAAAACCGCTGCTACCGAAAAAGTAAATGCTTTAAAGGAAGCCCTTGAAAACAAGAAAGAGGAAAAAGGAATTTATGGGGACTTAACCAGACCGGGAGAGCCCTTGGGACTTGGAACGCGCCATCCGATCTCGATCGTTAAAAATCAGATCACCGACATCTTTTCCCGAATTGGGTTCAATGTTTCCGAAGGACCGGAAATAGAAGATGATTGGCATAATTTTACCGCTCTAAACCTTCCGGAATACCATCCGGCAAGGGATATGCAGGATACGTTTTTTATACAAACCGATCCTGATATTTTGTTGCGTACCCATACCTCATCGGTGCAAGTGCGCTATATGGAAAATAACAAACCTCCCATAAGGACTATTTCCCCGGGCAGGGTTTACAGGAACGAAGCTATATCCGCTCGCTCCCATTGCTTTTTTCATCAGGTAGAGGGACTCTACATAGACAAGGATGTGTCTTTTGCAGATTTAAAGCAAACCTTACAATTTTTTACGACCGAACTATTCGGAAAATCCAAAATAAGGCTAAGGCCGTCCTACTTCCCATTTACCGAGCCCAGTGCCGAGGTAGACGTTTACTGGGGACTGGAAACCGAAACGGATTACAAAATGACCAAGGGTACCGGATGGTTGGAAATCATGGGTTGTGGTATGGTAGATCCCAATGTACTTACCAATTGTGGTATCGACGCCAATGAATATTCCGGTTTCGCTTTTGGCATGGGCATAGATAGAATTGCGCTATTGCTCCATCAAATTTCGGATATTCGACTATTGAGCGAAAATGATGTACGCTTTTTGGAGCAGTTTAAAAGTGCTTTTTAAATGAAATCACGGCATACCGGCCAATGGGACAATCCTACATATAGAGCACCCTTTTTTGGAAAGGTGCCTACCTTTAAAACTTAGTATTAATAAAATTTCATCAACTACTCTAGTTGGAAGGATGCTGAATTATTTTCTGTACAATTGAAAAAAGATATAGAAATTCCGATCGCGAAAAACGTTCATGTTGCCATTGTCCCTGAATGGAACGATGAATTCCTGGAAAAAAATTGGAATGCCTACCTCATCAACGATAGGGACAGCAAGATTGAAGCTGTCATAGCTGTTTCAAATGGTTACGAAGGAGACCGTAAAACTTCTACCATGAGACATGGACTAGGCGATATTCAGGCCAAAAACTTTCGAAAAATTGAAATACTCCAAGAAGATTTATTGGCCTTCAACAATGAATTCTTTGTTACTTTTTTCGCCGATGACAAACTATACGAAAAGCGCTTCCTTTTCGAAAAGAATTCTATAAGTGAAGCCAAACTAGGGCCTATTCCGGTTATGGAATTGGAGGGAATACTGGCCAAATAGACCACTAATAATTACTACAGAACTCCCGGGCTCCGAATAAGCCCTTAAGGTCTCTTATCAATTTAACAAAACTTTAATTTCGTTTAGTTCGGTTTGTTCAGAACCAATAAGTATATTTGCGCCTTATTTTACTGAATACAAATAATTTTTGTTCCAAAAACAGTAATAAAGCTATTCAAAATGAAAAACAACATCTGCAAACAGAAAATGGCCCTGGTTGAAAAACTGGGCGTTCATTTAGAGGGCAGAGAGCAATTGGCTCCTGTTGCTGCACGTATTATGGCATATATAATCCTAACTGGAAAGAAAGGATCCACTTTTGAAGATATGGTAACTATACTATGTGCAAGTAAAAGTACAATTTCCACACATCTTAATCATTTACAAGATTTAAATAAAATTGAGTATTACACAAAGACAGGAGACCGTAAAAAGTACTTTATAATCAATAAAAATACAATTATTCAGCATGTAGATAGAATGATCAGCCATTGGAATGCAGAAAGGGCCATCCATTTAGAAATTAAAGCATATAAAGAAAACCAAAACAAATTAAAAATTGAAAATGACGACGAAAAGTTCGATTTAAGCTTTCATAATGATTACGTCAAGTTTGTAGATGAAGCTACATCTTCAGTTAAAGAATTAAGAGAAAAATTAATTAGCAACAAATTCCATATCTAAACTCAACTAAAAAATGAAGAATAATAAATTATATACCATTCTAGGACTAAGTTTATTCTTAGTTATTGTGAGCTGTGGCAGCAAACAAGAAAACGCTGCTGCGGCACAACAAGCCCCGCCATTACTACCTTTTCCGGTATCACAAGTGGAACATAAGACCGTAACAGGATATATAGATTATCCCGCAACCATTGAGGGTAGGGTAAACAGTGATGTAAGGGCCAAAACCTCGGGATATATTGAAAAAGTATACGTAGATGAAGGTCAAAAAGTAAAAAAGGGACAAGTGCTTTTTAAATTGGAAACACAAGCTTTAAATCAAGATGCGGTTGCGGCAAAAGCACGTGTTAATGTAGCACAAGTGGAGGTAGACAAATTGATCCCCCTTGTAGAAAAAAACATTATTAGTCCAGTTCAGTTGGAAACCGCCAAAGCCAATTTAGCACAGGCCAAGGCCAGTTATAGCGGAGTTTCAGCAAACATTGGCTATGCCACCATTAAAAGTCCTATTGATGGTTATGTTGGTGCCATAAACTTTAGAGAAGGTGCCTTAATAAGTCCAAATGACGCTACCCCGCTAACAACAGTTAGTGAAATTGACCAGGTATATGCATTTTTTAGTTTCAATGAAGCACAATACATAGACCATTTACAAAATTCCGAAGGAAAAAGTAAAGCAGAACGTATTAAAAATTCCCCAGATTTAAGTCTGGTTTTGGCCAACGGTAAAATTTATTCGGAAAAAGGACGTATTCAAACCAGTACAGGCCAAGTAAATCAAAGTACCGGAACCATAAAAATTAGAGCCGCTTTTAACAATCCAAACGAAATCTTAACCAATGGAAATAGCGGTAAAATAAGATTCCCTATAGAATATAAAGACGCTATAGTAGTACCTCAATCAGCCACTTTTGAGCAACAAGGAAACATAATGATATTTAAGCTTGGGGCCGACAACAAGGTAGAAACTTCCATTGTAAAAATAAAGGGAACGGTAGGTAACTTATATGTTGTTGACTCTGGTGTAGATGACAATGACAAAATTATAGTATCGGGTGTAGGCAAACTAAGAAACGGAATGGCCATTATCCCTCAAGAAACTTCTTTTGAAGATGCCATTCAACCCGTAGCAACATTATTTAAAAACTAGTCCCCAACTAACAAAAATAGTAGCCATGTTAAAAACATTTATTGAAAGACCCGTTCTTTCAACGGTAATCTCTATTATCATAGTTTTACTAGGAATTATAAGTATTACTAGCTTACCCATAGAGGAATACCCGGATATTGCGCCACCAACTATTAAAGTTACTGCCAATTATACTGGAGCCAATGCCGAGACCGTTTTGGAAAGTGTCATTATTCCAATTGAAGAACAGATTAATGGTGTGGAAGGTATGACCTACCTAACCTCTACCGCATCCAATACAGGTGCTGCAGAAATTACCGTTTATTTCAATCAAGAAATTGATGCAGATATTGCAGCCGTCAATGTGCAAAACCGTGTAGCAAGGGCAACCCCTTTATTACCTCAAGAGGTAACCCAAACCGGGGTAACAACACAAAAGCAAGAAACGAGTGCATTAATGTTTATTTCCATGTATTCTGAAAGCGAAGATTATGATGCTACCTTTATTCAGAATTACCTTAAAATTAACGTTATTCCGGCAATGCAGCGTATTAGTGGTGTTGGAGATGTTAGTGTGTTCTCACAACAGGACTATGCCATGCGAATCTGGCTAAATCCAGAAAAGTTAGCATCTTATGGTTTAATTCCTTCAGATATTTCTGCAGCATTGGCAGAGCAAAATTTAGAAGCGGCCGCTGGTTCCTTAGGTCAGAATAATGGCGAATCGTTTTCATATACATTAACCTATAGCGGACGTTTTAAGGACGAAAGCCAATACAGCGATATTGTAATCAAAGCATTGGGAGACGGGGAGTTTTTACGTCTAAAAGATGTTGCTACCATTGAACTGGATGCACAATCCTACGCGGCGAATGCGATGAGCAAGGGCCATCCAGCCGTGTTCATGGGAATCTTTCAAACAAAGGGTTCCAACGCCCAAGAAATTATTGAGAATATTAAAGTTACTTTGGAATCGGTTAAAAGTGACCTTCCTGAAGGCTTGGACATTTTTGTACCCTACGACACAAGTTTATTCTTAAATGCGTCTATTGATAAGGTAGTAACCACCTTATTGGAAGCCTTTTTATTGGTTTTCTTAGTGGTATTTATCTTCTTACAAGATTTTCGTTCTACGCTAATTCCAGCAATTGCAGTACCGGTTTCCATTATTGGTACCTTCTTCTTCTTGAATGTTTTTGGCTATTCCATCAACTTATTAACACTATTCGCCTTGGTACTTGCCATTGGTATAGTGGTAGATGATGCCATTGTTGTTGTTGAAGCTGTTCATGCCAAGATGGACAACGGGGAACACAATCCCAAAAAAGCGACCCTAACAGCCATGAACGAAATTTCAGGAGCCATTATTTCAATTACCCTTGTAATGGCTGCGGTATTTATTCCGGTGACATTTGTAACGGGGCCAACAGGTGTATTTTATGAGCAATTTGGTGTTACCTTAATTATTGCCATCCTTATTTCTGCAGTAAATGCTTTAACATTAAGCCCGGCATTGTGTGCCCTATTACTAAAAGGACACAAGGGGGACGAAGAATTAAAGGGAAAAAGTCCTTTAAAACGCTTTTACACTTTATTCAATCGTGGCTTTAATGCCACAGTAGATAGATATGGTAAATCACTTCAGTTTTTATACAAAAGAAAATTTGTTTCTGTTTTACTATTGATCATCGCGGTTGTTGGTATTTATTGGGCATCAACAACAACTCCAACAGGTTTTGTCCCTAATGAGGATAGAGGGATTATTTTCGCAAATATTGAATTACCACCAGGGGCTTCTTTGGATAGAACAGATGCCGTTGCAAGAAAATTATTCGACAAAATAGACGGTATGGATGGTATTGTAGCCGTTAACTTTATTAAAGGTAGAAGTATAATTAGTGGATCGGGAAGTAACTTTGGGTTTGGGATTATAAAACTTAAGGATTGGGGCGAACGTAAGGATGAAGCCTTATCTGCACAGGCCATTACAGGAAAATTATTTGGTATAGCAGCCACTATTCCTGATGCCAATATTATTTTCTTTTCACCACCTAGTATCCGCGGTTTTGGTAACTCCGCAGGTTTCGAGATAAATTTATTGGATAAGTTTGGAGGAGAGTTTTCGGATTTGGATAAGGTTAAAAATGATTTTACCATGGCCTTAATGCAACGGCCGGAAATAAAATACGCAACCTCTGCATTTAATACCAATTACCCCCAATACGAAATGGAGGTGAATGTACCCTTAGCAAAAGAAAAGGGAGTTTCCATAACCAGCATCTTTTCCACGCTACAAGGATACATTGGAGGAATTTATGCATCGGATTTTTCACGATTCGGAAAACAATTTAGGGTCTACATACAGGCCTTACCAGAAGACAGGGCAGATGAAAGTGCCTTGAACAGTATGTACGTGAGAACCAACACGGGGGAAATGACACCAATTACACAGTTTGTAAATCTAAAACGTGTTTATGGACCCCAATCGGTAACGCGTTTCAACTTATTTAATTCCACCAGTATCACAGGTGCAACAAACCCCGGATTTAGTACAGGTGATGCCATTAGGGTTATTGAGGAGGAGGTTGCAAAACTTCCCAGTAATTATACCGTTGCCTATTCCGGTTTAACACGCGAAGAGGTGAATGCAGGAAACCAAACCACCTTTATTTTTATATTAAGTATTCTATTTGTGTATTTCTTATTGAGTGCACAGTACGAAAGCTACTTATTACCATTTGCAGTAGTTTTATCATTACCCTTCGGTGTATTTGGCGCCTATATAAGCACGAAGTTTTTTGGACTTGAAAATAATATTTACTTCCAAATTGCCTTAATCATGCTAATAGGATTGCTGGCTAAAAACGCCATCCTAATTGTAGAGTTTGCATTACAAAGACGAAAAAATGGCGAGAGTATTGTTGATGCCGCTATCCACGGAGCCAAGGCCCGTTTACGTCCAATATTAATGACCTCATTTGCCTTTATCCTAGGATTAATGCCATTAGTATTGGCAAATGGCGTAGGGGCAGAAGGAAACAATTCTATTGGTACCGGTGCTGCAGGAGGCATGCTAATAGGAACCATTTTAGGTGTCTTTGTAATCCCAATACTATTTATATTATTTCAGTGGCTACAAGAAAAAGTTTCTAGTAAACCCGCAGTACAAACTTTAGAAGATTAAGAACAATGAAATCAATTATATCACATAAAAATTTAGGTAAAGGCACACTTTTACTATTAGTTGCCATCACATTACAAAGTTGTTTTGTTGCACGGGATTATGTAAGGCCGGAGATAGAAACCAAAGCGCTTTTTAGAACCGAAAACCTTCCAACAGATAGTGTTTCCATAGCAGACCTATCTTGGAAAGATTTGTTCAAAGATCAATATCTTGAACAATATATAGAGGAGGGTCTGCAAAACAATATGGACATTCGAATCGCTATTCAGCAAATGATAGCTGCCGAAGCCTACGCAAAACAAGGGAAAGCAGGTTATTTGCCAACATTGAGTGCGGGTCCCAACTATACCCATCAGGAATATTCAGAGAACAGTCAGTTCGGTTCTATATTTAGTGGAGGTTTGGACACTTACGATATTACTGCCAAGTTATCTTGGGAAGCCGATATTTGGGGAAAAATAAGAAGCAATAAAAGAGCATCACAGGCAGATTATCTACAAAGTGTTGCTGGACATCAAGCTGTAAAAACACAATTGATTTCCAACATTGCAAATACCTATTACAACCTATTGGCTTTGGATGCACAGTTGGAGGTAACAAAGCAAACCATAGCAACCAGGAAAAGTGGTGTTGAAACCATTAAAGCCTTAAAAGAAGCCGGACAAGTAACCCAGGTGGCAGTAGACCAAAACATAGCGCAGTACAATAGCGCCAGAGCCCTACAAATAGATATTGAGGCCGCTATTTTCAAAGCAGAAAATACATTGAGCATTTTACTTGGTAAAGCACCCCAAGAGTTTGAAAGAAGTAGATTGGACAATCAAAGTATTGATCAGGAAATAGAGCTGGGTGTACCTGGGAGATTGCTAAGAAACAGGCCGGACGTTATGGCTGCAGAATATGCCCTAATTAAAGATTTTGAGTTGACCAATGTGGCCAAAAGTAGCTTCTATCCTTCCCTGACCCTAACTGCTTCAGGAGGTTTGCAAAGTTTGGAGTTAGACAATCTACTTAATGCAAACTCACTATTTGCAACAGTAGTTGGCGGATTAACACAACCACTTTTAAACCAAAGAAAACTAAAGACACAAAAAGAAGTGGCTCTTGCGAATCAAGAAAGTTCCTTCTTAAATTTTAAGAAAACCTTATTGGTAGCAGGTAGCGAAGTGTCCAATGCGTTGTTTTCGTATGAAGCTGAAACCAAGAAATTCGAGTTTAGAAAAAATGAAGTGGAAGCCTTGCGCAAAGCAGAAAGTAATTCTGAAGAGTTGTTAAAAAATGGTTACGCCAACTATTTGGATCTGTTAACAGCTAGACAAAGTGCATTGAGTGCCGAATTAAATCTTATTACCAATAAACTATTCCAATTATCGGCTACAGTAGAATTGTATCGCGCCTTGGGTGGTGGCTGGAAATAGAAGGCAAATTTACAGGCCATGGAGAATCAGGAAGAATTTTTAGAATTTGCCATTTCCAAATTTTTAAAATTTGGAAGCAAACGATTTACCCTGGATGACCTGGCCCATGAAATGGGCATCTCAAAAAAAACGATCTATAGGTATTTTTCGAGCAAGGAAGAAATTGTTCAGGAAAGTCTCAAATACCTATTGACAGGTGTACAGACTGAGATAACAGAGGCAAGAAAAAGAGAAAAAAACAACCCTATCCAAGGTGTTATTTCAATTTACCGGATAGGGTTGAATAATCTTAAAAAGTTCAGTCCGTCATTTTTATTGGGTTTACAAAAATACTATCCACGTGCCAATGAACTATTCAATGAATTTAGGGTAAAGGAAATACATGATTGCGTTTTTGATCTGTTACAACAGGCTCAAATTAAGGGGCAAATAAGAATGAACGTCAATTTGGAACTAACTTCCCTATTATATTTAAACCGACTGGAATACGTGCTTTTTTCAAGCAACAATCTCTTTGACAAGTACAGCAGTACGGAACTTTTGGAACATCTTGTCATTAACAATCTTAGAGGTATAGCAACCCAAGCTTATGCCTCCAAACTATCTTAGTTTATATCCCTTTGCTGCCCACCATGGGTGTATTTCTATCGCCAAGCGTCCTGACTTGACCATGGGGTCCATATTGGCCAGACTATCTGCCATTTCTTGGGTCGGCACATTGTAGATGGTAATACCACGTATATCCCCATTATCACCAAAAGGACCGGAAATATCGGCATAGCCCTGCTCGTACATACTTCCCAAATGGGCTAAATGCAAGGCCTGTAGACTATCTGCCTCTGCCTTGGATTGGGAGCGATTTGGACCACTCTTTAAAAAGGCTATAAAATATTGCTGCATCAAGATGGTGTCCATGGTTTTTTCATCTATATAATTGAAAGTCTGAAACCCTTGTGCTTCCAAACGCTTCTTCAATTGGGCCACGGGAAGCTCTGATTCAGCAAGTTGCTGGTCTATTTTTACACTTGCCACCTCTCCCGAGGCTTTACAGGAAAATAACAGTCCCAATAACAAAATAACACATAAGAACCTTATTTTTTCCATGTCTTAAAAGGGTTTTTGCTCAACTGTGAATTGTAATATTTGATATCTGCCGTAACCTCCTGTCCTAGCCAACTTGGCTTTAAAAAGTCCTCAGCCTCGTCTTCCAATTCAATTTCCGCAACTATCAATCCCGAATTGTCCCCTAGGAATTCATCCACTTCATAAATGTGCCTCCCTACTTCAATATAGTACCTCACCTTATCTATGACCCCAGGTTCCGATAATAGTATCAAGGCATCGGCTTCTTTGACAGCTATTTCCTTTTCCCATTCAAAACGCGTGGTTCCACTTTGGTTGCCCTTTCCCTTCACTGTAATAAACCCCTTGTCTCCCTTGATTCTGACCCTTACAGTTCTTAGGGGGTCCGTATTTAAAAACCCTTGAACAATTCTTTCATTTTTAATAGCGTCCGATTTGAAATCTTCCGACTTCACTAAAAATTTTCGCTCTATTTCTATCATTTATAAAAATTGGTTAACTAGCTCACTTTGAAAGTTCCTGGTAAATATTCCTAATTTCATCGGACTGGATTCTTGTTTTTTCATAGTTATTGTTGGCCAACCAAACCATGGCAGTAGCAATAACTTCTGGATCTATGGATCTATATTTTTCCAAAGGTCCTACAAGTATATAATCAAGAACTTTCATAAACTGTTTGGCAATCCATTCCCCTATCCGTTTCTCGTCCCGCTTGCCACCTATCAACGATGGCTGTAAAATATAGGTGTTGGGGATGCCACACTTTAAAACAGCCTCTTCCATTTCCCCTTTTATCCTATTGTAGTTAACACCGCTTTTGGAATTGGCTCCCATAGCAGAGATGACCAAAAATGTATTAATACCTTTATCCCTACAAATTTTGGCTGCCGTAACAGGTATCCCAAAATCTATTCTCCTGTACATTTCGGTATCGGGGGTTTTTGCTTTGGTAGTACCAATACAACAAAAGACCTCATCCGCTAGAAAATCATTCTTATAACTTTCCAATGTAAGAAGGTCTACTATATGCTCCTCCAATTTTGGATGGGAAAATCCAATACTGCTTCTGGTAAATAGTTTTATTCTTATATAGCGTTCATCCTTGAGCAACATCTGCAACAAAAACCCTCCTGTTAAGCCAGTAGCGCCCAATATAATGGCGGTTTTCTCCTTTAATCCAAATTGTTCCTTACCCATTTAGGATGTTTAACATTTTAGTTGGGGCCATATAGCGCCAACTTGTTATAAATTTACGTTATGAAATTGGATTTCCCACAACGAAAAATAATCCATGTGGATATGGATGCGTTTTACGCCTCCGTGGAACAAATGGACAACCCTGCTTTAAAGGGAAAGCCTGTGGCAGTTGGCGGGGCCGAAAAAAGGGGGGTGGTTTCGGCCGCCAGTTACGAGGCCAGGAAATTTGGGGTGCGCAGCGCCATGAGTGGTTATTTGGCCAAAAGGAACTGTCCTGACCTAATATTTGTACCACCTCGTTTTGAACGTTATAAAGAGATTTCCCTTAAAATTAGAACTATTTTTTTCGATTATACAGATTTGGTGGAACCCCTTTCCTTGGATGAGGCCTATTTGGACGTAACCACCAATAAAAAAGGCAATCCCTCGGCTTCGCTTATAGCAATGGAAATAAGACAGCGCATTTTTGACGAAGTGGGCCTTACCGCATCGGCAGGAATATCCATCAATAAATTCCTGGCCAAAGTTGCCAGTGATTACAACAAGCCCAATGGTCAAAAAACGGTGAATCCAGAAGAAGTTATATCTTTTTTGGAAGACTTGGAAATTAGAAAATTTTATGGTGTAGGGAAAGTCACGGCCGATAAAATGTATCATCTCGGTATTTTTACAGGGAAGGATCTTAAGCTGAAGTCTGTGGAATTTCTAAAGGAGAATTTTGGCAAAAGCGGGGATTACTATTACCATGTAGTTAGAGGAATACACAATAGTGAGGTAAAACCCAATAGAATCCCGAAATCGGTGGGTGCGGAACGTACATTTGAGGAAAACCTGAGTAGTGAGGTCTTTATGCTCCAGCGGTTGGAGAATATTGTCACAGAATTGGAAAAGCGCCTAAAGAAATCAAAGTTATCAGGAAAAACGGTTACCTTAAAGATAAAATATAGCGATTTCACCCTTCAAACACGGAGTAAGACCCTTCCCTATTATATTGCTGATAAATCCTTGATATTGGAAACTACCCAAGAATTGCTCTATCAAGAAAAATTGGAAAATTCCGTGCGTCTATTAGGAATTTCCCTGTCCAATTTAAATACGGAAAAAAATGAACCCTTGGAACAAAAAGAACTTACCGTACAACTAAAATTCGACTTATAGCGATAAAAAAAGACCTGTCCGGTTAAAAAACAGACAGGCCCTATAAAATATGGTCGGAATTAAGTTCTAAAAATCGCAGCTTTCTATTTGTGATACACGTAGGGTATTTACCATACCTTTATCCTTTATAGGCATGGCCGCCAAACTTATCAGCATATCCCCTACCTCTAAAAACCCTTTCTGACATGCCATCTTATTGACATCCTCAATTGTTTCGTCCGTAGACACGTATTTATCATAATAAAAGGCCTTTACTCCCCACAACAGGTTAAGTTGCGTAAGGATCCTCTTATTGGAGGTAAATACCAATATATGGGCCTTAGGTCTCCACGCCGATATTTGAAAAGCGGTATAACCACTATTGGTCAAGGTAGATATTGCCTTGGCCTTAATTTCATTGGCCATATTGGCGGCATGGTAACAAATGGATTTGGTAATATATCTATTGGTTCTAACCTGTGGTGGCTCATGTGGTACCTTAATCAATTCTGAATTTTCCACACTTTCCAGGATGCTGGACATTTTTTGTATAACCTGAACAGGATAATTTCCAACGGAAGTCTCCCCGGAAAGCATTACGGCATCTGCACCATCCATTACCGAGTTGGCAACATCATTCACCTCCGCACGGGTAGGGGTAAGACTTGTAATCATTGTTTCCATCATCTGGGTGGCAATAATTACCGGTATTCTCGCTTTTTTGGCTCTTAACACCAATTGTTTTTGAATTAGGGGCACCTCCTGAGCCGGAACCTCCACACCCAAATCTCCTCTAGCAACCATCAATCCATCACAATAGGCAACAATCTTATCAATGTTCTCTACTGCTTCCGGCTTTTCAATTTTTGCAATAATTGGAATTTTGTGCTCAGAATGTTCCTTGATAATATTCTGTAGGTCTATTAAATCCTGACTAAACCTTACAAAGGAAAGTGCTATCCAATCCACATCTTGTGATACCGCAAAAATAGCATCCTTAATATCCTTTTCCGTTAGTGCCGGTAAAGAGATGTTGGTGTTGGGTAGGTTCACCCCCTTTTTGGACTTCAAAGGCCCACCTTGGATCACTTTAGCCCTAACTTCATCTTTGGAATTGGTTGAAATTACTTGGAACATTAACTTTCCATCATCCAATAAGATTCGTTCACCCGCTTTAACATCTTTTGGAAAATTGGTGTAGTTCATATACACCTTCTCCGCATTTCCTTCAAAAGGTTTCCCTGTAACAAAAGTTATTTCGTCCCCTGGGGCAACTACCACTTCACTGGCCATTACCCCAACCCTTAATTTTGGTCCTTGTAAATCGGCCAGAATAGAAGTATAAGTACCCAATTCCTCGTTCAACTCCCGGATCATCTGTATACGTTCTGTAACGTCCTTATAATCGGCATGGGAAAAGTTTATCCTAAAGACATCCACTCCAGCCTCAATCATGTCCTTAAGAACACTCTTCGTACTAGTTGCTGGTCCTAGGGTTGCTACTATTTTTGTCTTTTTATTTATTGGCATTATTTTAAAATATTAAATTATTTTTAGATTTTAGTTTACTTGCATCCACTAAATAGGCCGTGATGACCTTCGGGATAGTTAGTACAGACTTTAAAATTGTTTCTTCCACATCCAATTCGTCGTGTTCTATTTTTAAAAAATAGTCCACATCCTTATATTCAGGAACCAAATGATATTTTGTGAATGTTGGCTGATCCTGAAATAGGTTTCCTACACTAGACACTTCTTCCTTTACATCATTATTACTGACAAATGTGTAATTGCGATCATTTACTTCGTCTCTCCAATCAAAAATTGGGAAAGAGCCACTTTGCGATAAATCCAAATCGTTCACAGACCTCTTCAACTTCGTTTTAAGACAAGAATTAAGTGCGTATACCAGCATAAAATCTTCTATACTGCTGTGCAAAGCGATTAAAGTAAAGGTTTCTTCATAAAAATCTTCCGAAATTTTGTGTATCGCTGCCATACTTTCCGTGAAAGCCGTAAATATAGGATTAATAACGAAACTAGCCTATCCATTCCAAGTATAAAACGTTGTTCAGACTACGAAAACGTTGGAGTTTAATAAAATTTTAGAACCCTAAGCCAATTGTCCGGTTTTCTATCCAAATTTTAACATTGATCCGTTAATTTCCGGTTTTTCACTCATTGGATTTGTCCATTTTATCCTGTAAGGCAAAATAAGCTCTTTTGGAAGCCCGTTCTTCTGCCTTTTTTTTGGAGGTTGCCCTAGCTTTGGCCACAATTTTGCCCCCAATGGACAATTTAACGGCAAAATGTTTAACAACATCATTTCCCGTGTCCTCGTAAATATCGTAATTAAAGGATTTTTTTTGTTTTTGGCACCATTCTATTACCAAGCTTTTATAGCTTATAACCTTACCCTCCAATTGTTCAATGTCCACATAAGGTTCTATAATTCTTTTGTTTATAAACTTTTCACAGTATTTATACCCTCTATCCAAATAAATGGCCCCTACCAAAGCTTCAAAAACATTTCCGTGGATATTGTCGCCAAAGCGCGATTTAGGAATTCTACTCTCCACAAAATCGATTAGTCTAAGATCCTTCCCCAGTTCATTGAGGTGCTCCCTACTTACAATTTTAGATCTCATTTTGGTGAGGTATCCCTCGTCCCCGTCCGGAACAATACTGTATAAATGTTTGGAGATTATGGTTCCCAACATGGCATCCCCTAAAAATTCCAGACGCTCATAATTCATTGGGAAACCCGCTTTATCCTTCCTGTTGGCGGAACGATGTACGAACGCTTTTTGATAAACCTCTAGGTTTTTGGGCTTAAAACCCAAAATTTTTTTCATTCCCAAAAAAAAATCCCCATCCTTTTTTGAATGGGAATTAAATAAATTGGAAAGAGCGTTCATAATATGAATTAGCTAATTTTTTTAAAAATTACACATGCATTATGCCCCCCAAATCCGAAAGTATTGCTCAGTGCAACATTTACCTCTCTTTTTTGTGCCTTGTTAAGGGTAAGGTTTAATTTAGGGTCGATATTCTCATCTACCGTAGAATGGTTAATGGTTGGGGGTACCAAACCATGTTCCATGGCCAAAATGGAGGCAATGGCCTCAATGGCGCCTGCAGCACCTAAAAGATGCCCTGTCATAGATTTGGTAGAATTTATATTAATGTCGGGCGCATGCTTTCCAAAAACTTTGGATATGGCCTTTAATTCGGCTACATCACCTAAAGGTGTAGAGGTTCCATGGGTATTTATACTATCCACATCCTCTGGTATTAACCCTGCATCCTTTAAACAATTCTCCATTACACGTACCACCCCAATTCCATCCGGATGCGGTGCCGTCATATGATATGCATCACTGGACAGTCCACCACCAGCAACTTCGGCGTATATTTTAGCTCCTCTTGCCTTGGCATGCTCATATTCTTCAAGTATCAAAGCTCCCGCTCCTTCCCCAAGAACAAAACCGTCCCTTGTGGCATCAAAAGGTCTGGAAGCCGTTTCAGGGCTTTCATTACGAGTGGAAAGTGCATGCATTGCACCAAAACCTCCCATTCCGGCAATGGTTACCGCTGCCTCACTTCCCCCAGTGACCACCACATCACAATACCCCAAGCGAATAGTGTTCAAGGCATCGATAATAGCGTTGGCAGAGGATGCACAAGCCGATACTGTAGTGTAATTGGGACCCATAAAACCATGTTTTATAGAAATATGTCCAGGGGCAATATCCGCAATCATTTTTGGGATAAAGAACGGGTTAAACCGTGGTGTACCATCACCCGCCGCAAAATTTAGAACTTCGTTCTGAAAGGTTTCCAATCCCCCAATACCTGCTCCCCAGATTACTCCCGTCCGAAACTTATCTATCTTGTCAAGATCCAATCCTGAGTCCTTTATGGCCTCATCGGAAGAAATAAGCGCATATTGGGCAAACCTATCCAACTTACGGGCCTCTTTTCTATCAAAATAATCTTCGGCATTATAGTTCTTTAATTCGCATGCAAATTTTACTTTAAACTTCTCTGTATCATAATAAGTAATAGGGGCCGAACCACTTTTTCCGCTCTTCAGGCCTTCCCAATACTCTTCTATATTATTGCCAATAGGTGTCAAAGCCCCTAGACCAGTAACTACAACTCGCTTTAATTGCATTGAACTAAAATTTTGTTTAACTTCTTAAGTTAGGTGTAAATTAAAAAAAATTATCCATGCAGCGTCTTTACCACATGGATAATTTTGAAACTTGTTCAAGAAATCATAAAATTACTTGGCTTCTTCTATATAACTTATAGCTTGACCAACTGTAGCAATGTTTTCTGCTTGATCGTCCGGAATTTGAATATCAAATTCTTTTTCGAACTCCATTATCAACTCAACAGTATCCAATGAATCTGCCCCTAGGTCGTTGGTAAAGCTAGCCTCGGTTACAACTTCGTTCTCATCAACACCTAATTTATCTACGATGATAGCTTTTACTCTTGATGCAATGTCTGACATAATAATATCGGTTTTAAAAATTTAAATTGAAGGCAAAAATAAAAAACTTTGGTTTAATAACACTATTTGTCGTTAAAATGTGATGTAATTTAATAAAATTAAATACAAGAGTACTATTTTAGCCCAAAATAATTTTCTGCCATAACCCCAAAATAATACATGAAAAGGATTGTCCTATTTGCTTCCGGATCTGGTTCCAACGTTGAAAATATAGAGCAGTATTTTCGTAAAAACCTTGAGGTATCCATAAGCTGTGTGCTATCCAATAAAAAGGATGCCAAAGTTTTTGAAAGGTGTAACCGATTAAATTTGAGCGCCTTGTACTTCAACAGGCATTCCTTTTATGGTTCGGACTGCGTTCCAAACATCCTTAAATCCCTAAACCCAGACCTTATTGTTCTGGCAGGATTTCTGTGGAAAATTCCAGATAATCTTATAAGCAGTTTTCCCAATAAAATTATTAACATTCACCCCGCATTACTTCCCAAATACGGCGGTAAAGGAATGTACGGTATGCATGTACATGAAGCGGTAAAAAACAATAATGAAACGGAAACGGGCATAACCATTCATTATGTAAACGGGAATTATGACGAAGGAGCCATCATTAAACAGGCCAAGGTTGGTTTGGACCCTACCGACAGTCCGGCGATGATAGCCGAAAAGGTGCATCGTTTGGAATATGAGCATTTCCCTAAGGTGATAGAACAGGTTTTAATGGAAACATAATGGCCAAAAAAGATAAATTCTACACCGTTTGGAAAGGAAGTCGACCGGGAATATACACTAGCTGGAAAGACTGCAAAGCGGCCATCACCAACTACAAGGGGGCACAGTACAAATCGTTCACAACATTTGAGGCTGCAAAAAAGGCCTACAACGGCAAGTATGAAGATTATAAGGGCAAAAAAATTACTTCCTCCACGCTCAGCAAGGAACAAATTGATAAAATAGGTAAGCCCAATTACCATTCCATATCGGTAGATGCCGCCTCAAGTGGTAATCCAGGTATTATGGAATACCGAGGGGTAGATACCAAAACCAAAAAAGAGCTCTTTAAGCAAGGGCCGTTTAAGCAAGGCACCAATAATATAGGCGAGTTTTTGGCCCTGGTACATGGACTGGCTTTTTTGAAGCAACAGAATAGCGATAAAATAATTTATACGGATTCCAAAACGGCCATGAGCTGGGTCCGAAAAAAAAGCTGCAACTCCAAATTACCCGAGACCCCCGAAAACAAAGTGGTATTCGATTTGGTTAGGCGCGCCATTTCCTGGCTCGAAAAAAACACTTACAGCACAACCATAGTTAAATGGGAAACCAAGGCCTGGGGTGAAATTCCTGCCGATTTCGGAAGAAAATAGGAATATCATCATTTTTTAAAATTTGATTTCCAATGCTGTGGAATTGGCAGTTCAAAAACATATCTTTGCTGCAAATTTCGAAATTTAATGGGCAAACTTTTAATCGTAGGAACCGTTGCATTTGACGCTATAGAAACCCCTTTCGGCAAGACCGATAAAATTTTGGGAGGGGCAGCCACCTTTATTGGTTTGGCCGCTTCCCAATTTAAGGTGAAATCGGCCATTGTTTCTGTAGTAGGTGAAGATTTTCCGCAAGATTATTTGGATCTTTTAACCAAAAAAAATATAGATATCTCCGGCTTACAAGTCATTAAAGGTGGCAAAACCTTCTTTTGGAGCGGCAAATATCACAACGATCTTAATTCCAGGGATACCTTATCTACCGAACTGAACGTACTTGCCGACTTTGCCCCGGTAGTTCCCGACAATTTTAAGGACGCGGAGGTGTTGATGTTGGGGAATTTGCATCCAGACACCCAGCTGAGTGTAATTAATCAGATGGCAGAACGACCAAAGTTGATAGTATTGGATACCATGAACTTTTGGATGGACCATGCCCTTGAAGAGTTGAAGGAAGTTGTAAAACATATAGATGTAATCACCATTAACGATGAGGAAGCCAGACAGCTGACCGGAGAGCACTCCTTGGTAAAAGCGGCTGAAAAAATACAATTAATGGGCCCTAGATTTGTGGTGATTAAAAAAGGGGAGCACGGAGCTCTGCTATTTCATAAATCCCAGGTGTTTTTTGCACCAGCATTGCCATTGGAGGAAGTTTTTGATCCAACAGGTGCGGGAGATACTTTTGCAGGAGGTTTTGCCGGATATCTGGCGGAATCCAAAAACTTAAGTTTCAACAACTTGAAGAGTGCGGTTATACACGGTTCCAATTTGGCTTCCTTCTGTGTTGAACGTTTTGGAACCGAAAGAATGGAACAATTAGATAAGAAAGAGGTCAACAACAGGTTGCTCCAGTTTAAGGAGCTTACCCAATTTGATATTGAATTACAATAAATATATGCCCTAATTTTACAGGGCATTTTTAATTTAGAGCTACCATGAGCGACGCTATTAAGCATGAATGTGGAATTTCCCTGATTCGGTTATTGAAGCCGTTGGAATATTATCAAGAAAAGTACGGTTCTGCCTTTTACGGGGTAAACAAAATGTACTTGATGATGGAAAAACAGCATAACCGTGGCCAAGACGGTGCCGGGTTTGCCAGTATTAAGTTGGATATGGAGGCGGGCGAACGGTATATGAGCCGTGTACGATCCATAGACCAACAACCCATACAGGACATCTTTGCCCAAATAAATGACCGTATCAATACTTCATTCAAGGAAAATCCGGAATATATCAATGATGTAGCCAAACAAAAAAAGCATATTCCTTATATAGGGGAAGTACTTTTGGGTCACGTGCGATACGGAACCTTTGGCAAAAATAGCATTGAGAGTGTACATCCCTTTTTAAGACAAAACAATTGGATGCACCGAAACTTGATCGTTGCCGGAAATTTTAACATGACCAATGTCAACGAACTTTTTGACAACCTTGTACAAATTGGGCAACATCCCAAGGAAAAGGCCGATACCGTAACGGTCATGGAGAAAATTGGACATTTTCTGGACGATGCCGTTGCACAGCTCTATAAGGATATTAAAAAAGAAGGCTTTAACAAGAGAGAGGCCTCTCCATTGATCGCCGAAAGACTAAATGTTGCCAAGATATTAAGAAGGGCAGCCAAAAACTTTGACGGAGGTTATGCCATGGCCGGTCTTTTGGGACACGGTGATTCCTTTGTTCTAAGGGACCCTGCTGGAATTAGGCCTGCATATTACTACAAGGACGATGAAATAGCAGTGGTGGCGTCCGAAAGGCCGGCAATTCAGACTGTCTTCAACGTTAACTTTGAAGACGTTAAGGAATTGGATCCCGGGCACGCCATCATCATCAAAAAAAATGGCAAGGTCAAAATCAAGAAAATTTTAGAACCTACCGAAAGAAAAGCCTGTTCTTTTGAACGTATTTATTTCTCCAGAGGAAGTGATAAGGAAATTTATCAGGAAAGAAAAATGTTGGGGAAACTACTTTTCCCACTGATCCTGAAATCAATAGACAACGACATTAAAAATACCGTATTCTCATATATTCCCAATACTGCAGAAACTTCCTTTTTCGGAATGGTAATCGCGGCACAGAATTATATGAACAAGAAGAAGGAAGAGCAGATTCTTTCTATTGGCAGAAAAATTACACGGGAAGAATTACACGAGATTTTGGAAGTTAGGCCTAGGATAGAGAAAGTGGCCATAAAAGATGCCAAATTGCGGACCTTTATAACCCAGGATAGCAGTAGGGATGATTTGGTTGCACATGTCTATGATATCTCCTACGGATCTGTGAAGGAAAATGACAATTTGGTAATCATAGACGATAGCATCGTTAGAGGAACAACCCTTCAAAAGAGTATCCTTAGAATTTTGGACCGACTATTACCTAAAAAAATTATAGTGGTCTCTTCCGCACCACAAATCCGTTATCCTGATTGTTACGGAATAGATATGGCAAAACTGGAGGATTTTGTAGCATTTAAAGCGGCTTTGGCCCTTCATGAAGAAAGGAACTCAATGCACCTTGTGGAGGAAATCTACAAAAAATGTTTGCAACAAACCAACTCACAGGATTCTGAGGTTGTAAATTACGTTAAGGAATTTTATTCCCCTTTTACAGCAGATGAAATTTCCGATAAAATTGGGCAATTATTAAGTCCGCCCGATATCAAAGCACAAGTTCAGGTCATTTATCAAAATATTGAAAACTTACATGAGGCCTGTCCTAAAAATTTGGGAGATTGGTACTTTACCGGCAATTATCCTACTCCTGGGGGTAACAGGGTAGTAAACCGGGCATTTATTAACTTTTTCGAAGGTAAGAACGAACGCGCATACTAAGCATTTCATCGATGAAGGGTAGGTTTTTATGCACTTCATCGATGAAATACACTCTTTAACGTCTTTTTGATCAAAAACCTGCTGTGCACATGTACATTAGTAGTGCCATAGCATAAGTAGGTTAAGTTCATGGTAAGATTTGGGGCAAAAAAGGTGGAGACTTCTCCACCTTTTTTATTGGTACCAATCCTACATACAGCCCCCTCCGTATTACATCCTATATAAATTACTGTTTATCGAATAGGACGTATTTCAACTTATTAAAGAGACATTCATCTAAAACCTTTTTCCCGAAGCTTATATTACTATACTTTTGGAGGACCATAGCATAAGTAGGTTAAGTTCATGGTAAGATTTGGGGAAAAAGGTAGAGCTATGCTCTACCTTTTTATTTTTGGTCAAATCTGTAAAGATCAACTGTAATTTCCAATACCTTATTTGTGGATTCCAATAGGATCAGGAACAATTGTTGTGTTTATGAAAAAAAGGGATTAATTTGATCAGTCGTGTTTTTTTGAGCAACAGTTTTAATTAATAGGAGCAATTTAGTAAAACCAATGATTAAATTATTCTTTCATTTTACTCAAGTGGTTTTTATAGTTTTTTAATGGTTTTCGTGAATCTTCGATTTCTTTGCTTGTCCAATGAAACCGACCTAGGAGGTTCATGAATACCTTATTATAAAATAAAAAGGCAATGAATAAAACGAAACAAAAGAAAAGACCCTTCTTCGCTAGGTGGTCCCTAAAATCTCTGGATTTTAAAGACCGATGCCATGGCCTAAATTATTTCCAAGGCTTCAATAATTCTTAACGGCCATGCCATCTCCACGACGGAAGAAGAACGACCAAACCATAGACCTTGAGGGCAATGCCAAAGGTTTTTAATAACGGAAAATGACTTATCCCCACATGAAGGTTGACGCAACGAAAGGACTGGCCTATTTTCAATTTACTTAAGTGGTTATTATTGCCTGCCTTCGGCAGACAGGTTTTTTATAGGTTTTCGTGAATCTTCGATTTCGTCTTAAATCAAGTGGTTTTCACATTGGAAGGTGGAAGGCGTCCATAGAGCATTTCACCCAAGTGAAAGCGGCCTGGACGCCGGGGCAGTGGAAAGTGCGTAGATTTAAAGAAATTTAAAATCAGCCTAGCGTTTTTTGGTTCGTTTTTTGGGCGATGCAAAAAATGAACAGAACACAAAAATGAGATAGTAGATTATTTCTTTTTCTAATTCACACACAACTTTTGGGATTGATCCTTCCAATAGCCTCACATAGCGCCATAAAAGTGTACAAACTATTCCGTAAAATAGCCAGCCCGGACCTTCGAAAGTCGATTTGGAATTGATATAAAGCCATCTACATCGCAACAAATAATATTTCCCCTAAATGTGCTTTCCCTTTTCCCATCCATATTTTTCAAGATACTGCTCACCACTCTCTATTGCACCCTCCTCCAAGCTGGTAGCCATGGTATCGTTCCAACGATTTAAAAAGCCGAACAAGGAAATAACCCCCAGCATTTCCACAATCTCTCCTTCGTCCCAATACTTATACAGAGCCTTCTCAATTTTCGGATTCATGGTATTAGGTATTTGGGAAGCCGCCAATGCAAAGTCTAGCGCTGCCCGTTCTGCCTCTGAGAATGCAGAATGTGTCCTGTATTCCCATATATTATCCAGTTGTTCCTGTTCCGCCCCATATCGTTCTGCAGCACGTATAGCATGTGCTTGGCAATAACGACATCCGGTGGCGTTACTGCTTACCCAGGCCATCATTCTTTTCAATGCGGAACTAACCCTCCCTTCATTTGTCATCACCGCCATATTCAAATTTATAAAAGCCTTGGAAATAGCAGGCCGATGTTGCATCGTCAATACAGAATTGGGACAGAAACCCAACGTTTCATTAAAAAATTCGGCCAACTTTTTAGTATCGGCATCATGTTCGGAATCTAAGGGAGCTACAAGGGACATGGTTCGTGAATTATGTGTATTTTTGGCCTATAAAAGTAACGAAAAAAACACCTCCATGACAAATCAAATCACTACCAAATGGCTTGGTAATATGGCCTTTGAAAGCAATAATCCCTCAGGGAACAACCTAGTTATAGATGTAGCACCTGAAAATGGGGGAGAAGGTATGGGCTATAGACCAAAAGCACTCATGCTGACCGCTCTAGCCGGTTGTTCGGGACTGGATGTGGCCTCCCTTATTAAAAAAATGAAATTGGAGGTTGAAGAGTTTAAAATTGAAACTATTGCCAACCTAACGGAGGAGGACCCCAAATACTATGATAAGGTGTCAATAGAATATCATTTTAAAGGCATCAACCTGAATGAAAAAAAATTGCAGCGTGCAGTTGACCTTTCCGTTGAAAAATATTGTGGAGTAATGGAAATGTTCCGACACTTCTCAAAATTGGAGATCAAAACATATTTCAATAAAGAATAATTACGCTTACCATTTTCCCATGACCAAAAAAGTACTATTCCTATTAAGTGGTTTCTTATGGCCCCTTCAAAATGTTCAAGCCCAAAATACGGAAAACATTATTTCCCACAATCAGGAAACCATTGTTACCGATCCCTCAAAGGGGGAAAACAGTTATAAGCGATGGACTACCTTTCCTTCCAAGGATAAGGAAATAAGACAAATTTGGCTAAATCTTACTTTTGAGTGCCCGGACAATATGCGCTGCGCGGATTGGGATTATGTGGACCACATTAAAGTGAGACCAAAAAATGACACGATCAGTTATGAGATTGCCAGAATGCTGACCCCATATGGAGGAAGATTTCAAGAAGATTGGCGATTTGACTGGAAGGTGGACATTACCGATTTTAGCCCCATTTTAAGGGATAGCCTAGAAGTAGATTATATACATACAGGCTACGAAGACAATAAAAGCCGCGGATGGAAAGTTACCGTAGATTTTGAAATTACCTACGGAACACCTGTTGCCGAGCAACTGGCCTTACATAAAATCTACGATGGCAATTACAGCTATGGGGATAAAAGCAACCCTATAGAAAATCACCTGCAACCCATATCCCTAAAGGCCCACACCAAATCCACTTTCGGTAAAGTAAAAATTCATCAGACAGGACACGGAATGGATGCCAATGGTTGTGGGGAATTTTGTGACAAATACCGGGAAATTCTGAACAACGGCAATGTGATCGATAGAAAACAATTATGGATGGAATGTGGAGATAATCCTTTATATCCACAAGCCGGAACCTGGATCTTTGACCGCGCCAATTGGTGCCCCGGTTATTTACTACAGCCAGATGAAGTGGAATTTAAGCTAAATGCGGGTAAGGAATATACCATTGATCTCAATATGGAGCCCTATGAAACGGAAAAGCCCAGTGCCAAGGAGCTTTTAGTTGCCTATGTATTGGAATATGGAGAAATAAATGCAGAAAATGACGTTAGTTTAGTGGATATAATATCTCCTTCCAATGAGAAAATCCATAGTAGAAAAAATGAAACGGGAGCTTTAGCGGTTATCCGGATAAAAAATAATGGCAAGGACAATTTGAAATCCTTTGTGGTCAAGTATTACTTGGAAGGGCAAAAGCCTAAAAAATATAATTGGAATGGCAATGTGCCATTTGGGGAAACTGCCTTACTAACATTACCTGAAGAAATAGTCGGTGATAAAGAATCGGCCCGCTTTTTTGTGGAATTAAAAAGGCCGAATGGCAAAAGGGATGGATTTATAGCGGATAACACCAAGAGTTCGGTCTACACCAGACCCAATATTTTACCGGAATCCTCTATTATTTATTTTAAGACCAACAACAAACCGGGACAGAATTCCTATTCCGTTTCCAATAGCTTTGGAAAAGAGGTGTTTAAAAGGGATAGTTTGGAACTTAAACCAAATACCGTGTATTTGGACACCCTAACGCTACAGGAGGGTAACTATACATTTAAGATAACCGACAAGGGAGGAGATGGACTTGAGTTTTGGTTCAAGGCAAAAGATGGTAATGGAAGCGTTAAACTTTTGGATACCTTAGGGCAGGCCATAAAACATTTCAATTCCGACTTCGGGAGCCATATAATTTATAACTTTAGGGTAAAACCCGGTGTTGGCTATCATTTGGACAACGAACCGTCCATTAACATGTTCCCGGCAAGAACCCAGGGCCCGGTAACGTTGGATTATTTTGCCAACCACGAAAAAGATGTACAGGTCATTATTACCCAGCAAGAGGATGAGAGCAAAATAGTGGAGACCCATACTTATTTAGGTTTTAAAAAAGGTATTTTTACTTACGACCTCTCTTATTTGCCCAAAATGCGCTACTATCTCAAAGTTGTTGTTGATGGCCAAGAAGTATTCAAAAATAGAATTAGGCTAAAGGAGTAATTACCATGCGATGGACCATTAAACCAAAACCCGAACAAGCACAAATAGATGCTTTGGCAACTGTGTTAAATGTGGAGGATTTGGTTGCGCAACTATTATTGCAGCGGGGTATAGCCAACTACGATGATGCCAAAAGGTTTTTCAGGCCCCAGCTTTCCCATCTTCATGATCCCTTCCTAATGAAGGATATGGACAAGGCTGTGGAACGGATCGAAAAGGCTATAGCCCAAGAGGAAAATATTTTGATTTATGGGGACTATGACGTGGATGGAACTACAGCGGTAGCCCTGGTATCCTCCTACTTGGAAAGTTCGTATTCCAACATAGCCACCTATATTCCGGATCGCTACAGTGAGGGCTATGGAGTCTCCTTTAAAGGTATTGATTTTGCCGAGGACAATGGGTTTTCCTTAATAATTGCTCTGGATTGTGGTGTTAAGGCCATTGACAAGGTTGAATATGCCAAAGAAAAAGGCATCGATTTTATTATATGTGACCACCATAGACCTGGAAATACATTACCCGATGCGGTAGCTGTATTGGATGCCAAAAGAGCGGATTGCTCCTATCCTTATGATGAATTGTGCGGTTGTGGGGTGGGGTTTAAATTGATTCAGGCATTGGGAAGCAGAAAAGGGGAAACTATTGAGGATTTAGTTCCCTATCTCGATTTGGTGGCCACAGCCATAGGTGCGGATATTGTCCCTATTACCGGAGAAAATAGGGTGTTGGCCTATTGGGGACTTCAAGTAATCAATCAAGACCCTAGAGCCGGATTCAAGGCTATCATCAATCAGATAAAAAAACAGGTACTTACCATTACCGATGTAGTTTTTATAATTGCACCACGTATTAATGCAGCAGGAAGAATGGAGCACGGGCAACACGCCGTTAATCTGCTAAAGGAAACCGATTTGGAACGTGCCCAATTTTTTGCCACCGAAATAGAGAAATACAACACAGACCGAAGAAACCTGGACCAGATCATTGCCCAAGAGGCACTGCTACAGATCCAAGAAAACAAAGAAGAAGAAGGTTTTACTTCGGTCGTATATAATGAAACCTGGCATAAAGGGGTGATAGGAATTGTAGCCTCGCGCCTCATTGAAACCTATTACAGGCCCACTTTGGTCTTTACAAAGAGCGGCAATAAATTAGCGGCCTCGGCCAGATCTATTAAAGGTTTCGACGTTTATGAGGCCTTGGAAGGTTGTTCGGATATCATTGAACAGTTTGGCGGGCATATGTATGCTGCCGGACTCACCTTACTTGAAGAAAATTACGAAGCCTTTAAATCCAAATTTGAGGAGGTGGTTGCCAACACCATGGATCCAAAGCTGATGTCTCCAGAAATTATGGTGGATGCAATTATCGGCTTGGATCAAATTACTCCGAAATTAATGCGCATCATTAAACAATTTGCTCCTTTTGGTCCAGGAAATATGACCCCTGTCTTCATGACAGAAAATCTAAACGATACTGGTTATGCAAAAGTAGTTGGCCAAGAAGGAAAACATTTAAAATGTAAACTTTTTGACAAGAATAATGGCTCCAAGAGGTCGGCAATTGACGCGATCGGATTTAATTTGGGCAAACATTTACCTACAGTATCAAGTAAGACCGTTAGTGCTGTTTTTACAATGGATGAAAACGAATGGCAAGGTAAAATAGCCCTTCAAATGAAGTTAAAGGACCTAAAAGAACACAATAGTTATCATATTTAATTTATTGATGCCTGTTGGGCATCAATAAAAAACAACTTTAACAGGCCCAAACTACAAAATATAGTAGCCCATTCCTTACTTTTTGAGCGTGCAGTAAGATAGGTTAAAAATATTGCGATCTTTCTGGGGTGTTTTATATAATCCGTTCCGTTTCAGCTCTGGGAAGGATCAAATTTTTTAAGGGACAAGCTAGAACCGTCAAACTCGCCATAAGTGAAATAGGAAATCCAATCCCCCAAATTTACGTAGGTAGATTTTTCGTTTAAAGGTATTTCCAATGGCAGGTGCCGATGTCCAAAAACAAAATAATCATAGTGCTGCTGCTCCAGTTTTCTCCTGCAGTACAATACTAGCCATTCGTTCTCCTCACCCAAAAATTTTATATCCTCATCGCCGGAAATCATTTTGTTCTTCACTGAAAGATACTGGGCCAATTTTACCCCAAAATCTGGATGCAACCAATTGTAAAGCCATTTGGATACTGGGTTGGTGAATACCTTTTTCATCCGTTTGTATCCCTTGTCCCCAGGTCCTAGACCATCCCCATGCCCAATTAAAAACAACTTTCCGTTGAGAAGAAAGGATTGAGGTTGGTGATAAACAGGAATATTCAGCTCCTCTTCAAAATAGCCGTTCATCCATAAATCATGGTTCCCCACAAAATAGTACACCGGAATGCCCGAATCTGTGATTTCCGCCAATTTCCCAAAGGTACGGGTAAAGCCTTTGGGCACTACCGTTTTGTATTCGAACCAAAAATCAAATAGATCCCCTAGGAGAAAAATAGCGGCAGCATCTTCTTTAATAGTATCCAACCACGCTACAAACTTCTTTTCCCTTGGAAAACTAAGCTCCTTGCTAGGAGCCCCCAAATGATTATCACTGGAAAAGTAGATTTTTTTGCCCGCGGGAACATCAATAGTTTTCATCCAGGGCCTTTTTAATTATCTGAAGCATACCATTCCGCAAAAGAAGAGTCGGTTTCTTGAAGCTTTAAAGAATGTAGGCTGATATTTTTTGGCAACCTGGCCCTAATTCTATCTGCAAAATCCAAAACCATATTTTCACTGGTAGGTTGATAGTCGGCCAGTATTACATTGTGCCCCCTATCCATTAGTTCCTGGGCCAATTCCACATGCGGGGTATTTTTATTAAAAACCGTAGCGTGATCAAATTGGTCCACAATCTCCTCCTTCACAATTTTCTTTAAATCGCCAAAATCGATAACCATTCCCAGTTTTACGTGGGCAGTATCGGTAATAGGCCTCCCAATTACCGTTACGGAAAGCTTATAACTATGGCCATGTACATTTCTACATTTACCATCATAACCGAACAAGGCATGTCCAGTTTCAAAATTAAACTGTTTGGTAATACGAATGTTGCCCATATTATTTATTTGGACTGCAAAGGTAATTTATTCTACGAAACTAATCGTTTAGATAAGGCTGGGTCCAAGCAGTTTCGTATTTTATATCCTCTATAGGGTTTTCCTGTAGCTTGGTAGAAGTAATTTTGCTCCTTACAAAGAGTATGTCATCCGTAATCTCAAAATTGGTGGCACTGCCTTCCACAGTCTTTAATTCCTTGACCTCCGTCTCCCCTTTTAGACAGCCAAGAAAGGTTATGGTATAGTTGACCCCTGCTTCCGGTTCCACTTCCACCTTTATATTCTTATCGTCAATGTCCAAGGTTTTAAGGGTAACCCCTGTGGTGGAATAAAAATCGCCCCTTTCCATGGCCTCTATCAATGCCGGAGCCGATAAGGTATCGGACTTCACCACTACCCATCCCCTTCCGGAATTGCTCCATTTTCTGCCCCATTTATGGTAACTATGGGAATCATCGGTCGCCAATCCATACATCAGGGGCTTTCTGGCCGCTATATAGGATATGTTGATCTGATCCCACATTTCCTCAGTAGAAATATGGGTGGAATCTCCCATATTGTGCACCGCGGGATGTCCGTTGTACACTTCAAAAAAGCGCTCTCCCTTCAACGATATCATATCTTCAAGGCTTATGCTGTAATAAAAATTGGGGTGATTAATGTGCGGCATAATAGGAACTCCCGTTTCTTTCCTTTGTTTAAGTACTGCATCCAAGTTGTTTTGCATTACTTCAGAAATACTATTCCCTCCCTGGGGGTCTATTTTTTCCTGAATATTTGTAGCGTTCATATGTACATGCTTACCCTCGAACCTATCCGTTATTTCTTCCGAATGAATAACCAAAAATTCCTCGGGTTTTTCAAAAAGATCCCTATACTCGGCATAGGTCTTTAACTTTACATGTACTTTTCCAGAGTCCGTTTTATAATCTACCCAATCCTCCCCATAGGTTGCCAAATAGTTCTTAAAGCTATTCTGATAAATAGAATCTTCCCTAACCTGTACCCATTTTTCTTCCATAGAAATAGTATTATGGTCCGATAAGGCTATAAATTGGTAATCGTTGGACCTGTACCAATCCAAAATAGTCTCAGGAAACTCATCC
Source organism: Arenibacter flavimaris (assembly GCF_030291335.1). Classification (NCBI taxonomy): domain Bacteria; kingdom Pseudomonadati; phylum Bacteroidota; class Flavobacteriia; order Flavobacteriales; family Flavobacteriaceae; genus Arenibacter; species Arenibacter flavimaris. Next base: position 467,506 of record NZ_JASWIM010000001.1, on the reverse strand, counting down.
CCATCGCTCCAAAAGGAATGGGTATGTAAATTCCCTTTATACCATTTTTTATTTGTAGCTTCTTTGGTACTTTTATTTTTATCACCGCAACTTCCGATCAAAAAGGTTAAAATCAATACAATACAAGGTAAAATATGTCTCATTTTTAGGTTTGTTTGGAAATTAAAGCACAAAAGTTACTGAAAATGTATTAAAAATCAGGGATTAAGTCAATAATCAACAATAAATATGACAATTATATAATATTTCGGTTCGGGACAATTAAGATCCACTTTACACACTGTGTGAAACCAATTGCATTTTGGTCTATTTTTGTCCGATTTTTAAATTCAAACCAACTTGGCCGAACTATTTGAACAACTGGAGTTTAAGGAGAATCCACTTTTTGAAAAAGTGATAGAGGATATCCTGTTGCAGAAATACAGTATTGTGGACGAATTTTTCTCGCAGGAAGATGTAGCCCAATTGCGGGATTCCCTACTGACCAAATATGAAGAGGACCAGTTTAAAAAAGCAGCGATCGGGAATCGTGCCAACTCATTGATTATAAAGGCCATCCGCGGTGATTTTATCCTATGGATGGATGAAAGCAGTAAGGATGTCCTGGAACAACAATTTTTTCTAAAGATTAATGAATTGGCCAATTATCTGAACAAGACCTGTTTTATGGGAATCCTGTTCAAAGAATTCCACTATGCCATCTATCCTGAAGGTACTTTTTACAAAAGACATTTGGATACCTTTCAAAATGACGATAGGCGTAAACTCTCCATGGTGTGTTATCTAAATGAACCAGACTGGAAGCCGGAAAAAGATGGAGGGGAATTGGTCCTATACTTACCTAGGGAAAATGGTGAAGAGGCAAAACATATTACCCCCTTTCCGGGAAGGGTCGTTATTTTTGAAAGTCAGGAATTGGAGCACGAGGTAAAACCTGCCCATCGCGAACGCCTGAGTATTACTGGCTGGTTAAAGACCAGGTAACCAACTTATCTTTTATATCTTCTATTGTTTCTAATTCGATTTACGAAATATACCACCAATAAAACCAAGGCTAGTAAGGGGAAAACAAAGTTCCCGTTTAAAAACGATAAAATATCCATTGCAAAAGTTTAAAATAATAAAACGGTGAACCTTACCAGTTATTGCTTCTTTACAAAAAACGCCACGATCGCCGATGTAACGATTCCCATGGTCAATGCACCAAAAAGACTTTGAAGTATATAGCTTTTCAAATTAAAATAGCTCTCCGCGGCCTCTTGATCCATTTTTCCCGAATCCACCACAAAATTAATGATATTTGTAAAATATTCCGGAGTAATGTAGGTATTGGTAATATATTGGGTTAGCGGACTTATCAAGGCGATGATCACACTTAAAATAATACCACTGATAAATCCCTGTTTCCAATTCATTTTACCATTATAATCCACTTTTCTTTTGTCCAATAAGGCCAATACATATACTGCAATGGCTATAGCGGCAAAAAAATTGGTATAAATGGCGTGCTTTTCAATTAGTACATCGTGCCACCCCATAGATTTCTCAAAGACCATCCAAAGTAGGGTAGCCAATGCAAAAATAATGGCCCATTTAATTTCAATACGGAACTTGCTCATAATCTATTTATTTTTAAATTTATCCAATGCTTTCTTAGTTTCTTCAGAGATTGCCAAACGCCCTGTAATTTCTGCCCGGTTGGTTAGTAAGGTCTCCCAATGCCCGGTCCCTTCCCAAAGTACTTTTTTCCATTCCTCCAAAGCCTCCGGATTATACTTGGCCAATTTTTCAGTAAATATTTCCAGCTCCCTATCCATTTCTTCCTGTTTATCAAACACCTTGGAAAACAACCCCTTTTCCTGTGCCCAATACGCAGTTTTCCATTCATTGGGAGAAAGCGAGAGTTCAGACAGTGCGGCAACCCCAATTTTTCGTTGAACCGCTGGTGCAATCACCAAGGGTGCAATGCCTATGCTTAGTTCGGATAAGCGCATAGAGGCGGCCTCAACGGCAAATACATAATCGCAGGCAGAAATAATTCCAACCCCGCCACCAACGGCCTTACCCTGCACCCTTCCCACGATAAGCTTTTTACAGGTCCGCATGGCATTGATAAGGTGTGCAAATCCGCTGAAGAGTATTTTCCCCTTGGACAAATTGTCCACTTCCATTAATTCATCAAAGGAAGCCCCGGCACAGAAAGCCCTATCCCCTTCAGATTTCAATACAATTACAGATACCTCCGTATTATTGGATAATTCCAACAAAGTATCTGTGAGTCTTTCCAATAGTTCCAATACAAATGAATTACTGGCAGGGTGTCCAAATTCTACCGTGGCAACCCTATTTACAATATTGGTATATAAACTTCCATTTGATCGGGTAGTGCCCATTTTGTTATAGTTTGTTGTTATTATTCCCAAATTTTTTTCCCGTGTTCCACATCTATGGACTAAAAGACTAGATGCCCCAAATACAAAGTCTATCTGTACCTCAGCTTTTTACCCTTTGTAAAATACAAATCTTAGGGTAGTATTTCAAATTTACACGTTTTGAAGAAGCGGGCGAAACTTTCGCCTAAATTTCCATACCAAAGCCCCACCCCTTATTATCATCCAAAGGGTAAAAGCAATCCAGATTCCATAAAGGCCCCATCCCAGGAACTTACCAAGGAAAAGCACAGGAACAAAACCAAGGAAAGTAGCCGTCAATAAGACATTTCTAAGGTATTTCATTTCTCCCAAACCTTTAAAAAGTCCGTCGAACACAAATGCCACCATATTCATTGGAATTCCAAGAATAAGGATAAAAAATATGGAATAGAAAGCTTGCAATACCGTTATGTCATTTGAAAATATACGGCCAATAGGCCTATAGAACAGGAAACCCATAGAAGCAAGTATCAAACTAATAACAAAACCGTACAACATTATCTTTTTTGCCAATTCCCAGAGTCCGTCGTAATTTTTGGCCCCCAATAGCTTACCGCCCATAATATTCCCGGCGGCACCATAGCCATCAATAAAAAAAGCAGAAAAAAGCCAAAGGTTTATAGCAATGGTATGTGCCCCAATATATCTGTCCCCCAAAGCGGTTGCCTCCCTTACCGCCAAAATCAGGGCAATGTTTAAGGCCAGTGCCCTTACAAAGAGATTCAAACTCATGACCACCAACCTACCCAATTCCGGATGAAGGGGAAATGTAAGGGCCAAACTGATATCTGTTTTCGTAATCAGCAGTACAAATGCCATTAAAGCCATAATACCTTGGGCAATTAAACTGGCCCAAGCCGCCCCTTCCAAATACATAGGGGTAATTATCCCTTCCACGCCATAAACCAAAATAAAATCCAATACTATATTTAAAACAGCCCCCGTAATGGCGATCAACATAGGGTAATAGGTATTCTGTAAACCTCTAAAAATGCCCATAACAGCAAATACAAATAGGGTTAGCGGAAAACCCCAGACCCGTATGGAATAATAAGAAATACAGAGTTCCAGAATTTTGCCGGAGGCGTTGAGCAAAACAAATATTTCCTCCACTACAAAAACCGTGGAAAGGAGGATCACAATACTTAGCAGAATGTTTAAGAATATGGCTTGTGCCGGCAGCGTTTTGACCCTTTCCAACTTCCCAGCACCCAAATATTGGGAAATTATAGCAGAGATGGCACTACGCGTCTGACCTAATATCCAAATCAACATGGACAAAAATGAACCTACTATTCCGGCTGCCGCCAAGGATTCCATCCCATCTTGGGGTATGTTGCCTACAATGGCCGTATCGGTTATGGAAAGAATTGGTTCGGCTATACCAGCAATAGTAGCGGGAATGGCCAGGTTATTAATCGTTTTAAAATTTATTGGGGTCTTCAAAAACAGAATATTTTATAAAATTAATTCATAACAGTAAAAGGGAAACCTACTTTGTTTGGTGAAATAGATATCCCCAACAGCCTTGTAACCCCGTGCCCGATATAATTTATTATTGCGGCCATTTTTACTGAAAGTATCAAGCCTAACAGAAATAAACCCACCTTTACGGGCATAATCCTCTGCGAAATCCATTAATTCCTTGGCATAACCCTTTTTTTGTTCTTGCGGATCCACTGCCAAACGGTGAATATAAATATTGTTTTTATTGGGCGTTAACCAGCTAATTGAATCATATTCTTTATCCATGTGCGTAGACACTACAATTGTTCCAATTATTTTATCATTTTCCTCCAAAACATAAAGTTCCTTGCGGGCAACATCCTTTTCAAAGGCTTCCCTTGAAGGATAAAACTCGTTCCATTGATAAATGCCCTGATCAATCATGCTTTTTGAGCAGGCCTGTGTAATAGTAAGAATATCGGGAATTTCCAATAACTTTGCCAATCGAATCATGCACGGTTCAATTTAATTTGTAAATTTATGCTATTCATGAACAATTGAATTATTAATAGGGAAAGAATTACCCTATTTACGATAACCAAAATGTTGAATTTCGCCATGTCTGACCAACAAACAAATAGAGGCGTTTAAAACAATTAATACTGAACTTATGAAATGGGCCATGACAGTTTTGGATGCTTACCGAAATGATTGATATGGCCAATTATTCCCGATAGTTATAGGGATGACCAATAATTAAACAAATTTAAACCGATGAAAAATATCCTAGTTCCAATTGGAACCTCTGAAAATGCCCATGAAACCTTACAGTATGCGGTTGATTTCGCTACCGAATTTAACGCCAATATTTATGTAATGGAAGTATTTAGTGTAAGTTCCAGTGCCAGCAGTTTGGCCAATATTAGGGAAAAACTTGATGAACGTACCAAGGAGCACATGAAAGGGGTTATTGACAAGGTGAATGCGAGGAATATTAATATAAAGATAGCTACCTACAACGGTGACATTGTTGATGGACTTAAAGATATTGATAGGGATTTAGGGATTGATCTGATCATTTTGGCACCAAGAAGTAATGACATCCAAGAAGAATATTATCTAGGAAACACCTCCGGAAAAATTGTAAAACAAACAGATATACCTACCCTTATTGTACCAAAAGGGACTGTTTTTAAACCGTTTAAAACAATATTGACAGCCTTTAAATCGGGAGTATTAAAGCAGAAGAGTATTTTAAACCCCTTGGTTGAAATTAAGAAAAAATTCGAATCCAAAGTGAGTCTTTTATTTGTAAAGACCCCGGGCTATACCAAGGATGATCTTAAAATAAACATGTCTTTAATGGGTCTAAGTTCTGAACTTACCCAATCTGAAAACCCATCTACCTATTTAGGGGTATTACAGCATTTTGAGGCCAAACATCCGGACTTATTATGTGTATTTAGGAGAAAAAGGGGATTCTTTAAAAAATTATGGGAACGGAACACTATTCTTAAATCGGAATTTTATGCCCCGGTACCTGTTTTGGTCCTAAGTGTAAAGAAAGACTAAGAAATTTGGAATTAGCTGAAATTGTGCTTTGATTATGTTGGAAAAAGTATTTTCTTTGCGGCAGCCAAATTTGGGGGATTAGCTCAGCTGGCTAGAGCGCTTGCCTGGCAGGCAAGAGGTCACCGGTTCGACTCCGGTATTCTCCACCAAGTTTTATAGGGCTTCAAGAGTTTTTGACTTTTGAAGCTTTTTTAATTTGCACGCAATTTGCACGCAAAACAGATTATTATTTAAGCTTGGTACAAATTGGCTTAATTTGATATTTCTTCACTATCACATTCGGTAATTTAAGTCCCATAAAAGGTTAATTAACGAAACTACCAAAAGAGAACACAAATGGGACACTATGGGAATAAGTCTTGTGATTTTATAAAGTAGTCCCTTTAAAAGGCCGTTTTAAGGGACTCATTGTTTGTTATAGTGGTTCCAATGTAATAGAATTTGTTTTCTGTACGCCTTATTCGAAACTAATCAAAACTCAATTCAGCGTCCGAAACTCACTTGGCGAATGCCCTACCCGTTGTTTAAAGAGCCTTGTAAAATGCTGTGGATATTTAAATCCAAGTTCATAGGCAATCTCACTTACCGATTTATTGGGGTCGAATACCCGTTCTTTAGCCTCTTCGATCAATTTGTTCTGAATGTATTCCTGAGCGGACTTCCCTGTCTCTTTTTTAACCAAATCCCCAAAATAATTGGAAGATAAATGCAACTGGTCGGCAAAATACCCCACCGAAGGTGTACCGTGTTTTTGAGGTTTATCAGATTTGAAATAGGTGTTCAATAAATCGTTAAACTTTTCCAAAGAACCTTGGTTTTCCAGTTCACGGGTCAGGAATTGGCGGTCATAGAAACGCACACAATAATTCAAAAAGAGTTCGATGTTAGCAACTATCAATTTTTTGCTGTGCTTATCTATGGTTTGTTCCAATTCAAATTGAATCTTTTCCAACAAACTCAAAATCACTTTTCGTTCTTTGGCCGAAAGGTGAAGGGCCTCATTGCTTGAATAGGAGAAAAAACTGTAGCTATGTATTTTCTTCCCCAGTTCTGTGCCCAACAACAAATCGGGATGAAATAGCATCGCATATCCCTTGGGTACGTAATCCGGAGCGAAACCGCTTAGTTCGATGGTCTGGTCTGGAGCCATAAAGACAAGGGTCCCCTCATCATAATCATAGGGTTTGCCCCCATAATGCATTTTGCATCCCTTGGCATCCTTCAAGAAAATAGCATAGCAGTTATAATGGAAGGCATCATAATCTTTGTTCTCATAGCCTTCCTTGTTTACGTCCTCAAAATCAACAATACCCACCAAAGGGTGCAACACCTCTTGTTTTCTCAAATTAAGGTAATCCCCTACGGTATCGATGTACAGTACATTTTTCATTGACCTCTAATTTTTGTTAAAGATAAGCCATTGATTACCAGTAATTCAAACGGTTATTGTAAAATCCGTAATAGTGGTAGGTATATCCGTAATTTGGGTAAGCCATTTAGGTTTTTATCCTACTACTTTTGTGTAGAACTTAAACGGCCAATAAAAATAGCTTAAAATAGAAATCAATAGTTAAAAAGATGAAACAGCTGAAAACAATTGTTCTTACGATAATGACTACCGTGTTTCTTGGAGTTACCAACAACATGATGGCACAATCCGATACTGGCAGTGCTATGAACTTGGATACAAAACAAAGTGCTATTATTTCAATTGCTTCACTGACTGCGAAAGGCGATTTGGAGAAACTGGAAACGGCTTTGGTGGATGGTCTGGAAGCAAACTTGACCATAAACGAAATCAAGGAGGTCATGGTGCATCTGTATGCCTACTGCGGATTTCCACGGAGCCTACGGGGATTACGGACTTTTATCAAAGTATTGGACGAACGCAAGGCAAAGGGTATTGAGGACCCAACAGGTGCGGAAGCTTCCCCTATTGAGGATTCGCAATCCAAATACAATCGGGGCAAAGCGAATCTGGAAGCATTGGTAAATATGGAGTTGGATGGCCCACCGGCCGACTATGCACAGTTCACCCCCATTATTGAAGTCTTTTTGAAAGAACATCTGTTTGCCGATATTTTCGATCGGGACATTTTGGACTATCAGCAAAGAGAACTGGTCACGGTTTCCGTTCTGGCAACGATCGGCGGAGTAGAACCCATGCTGCGTTCGCATATGAACATCTGTTTGATACAGGGCATCACACCGGAACAATTAAAGGAATTGGTCCATGTGGTCGGAAAAAATGTAGATCAGACAAAAATCGAATCGGCCAAAAAAGTATTGAACGAATTATTGGAATCTAAAAAATAGTAAGGAAATGAAATATATAGGATTATTTATTTTAATGAATATGCTAGCATTAAATCAGACGATTACGGCACAAAGCGAGAAAAACCCCTTTACCTTGGTATATGAGGGAGCAATAACAGAAAATGTAGATGGAAAAGTCAACATACATCCTGTTACGTACAAACTAAACGGATTGCAAATTGCGGCAAACGTTTATACTCCTGCCAATTACAATGATGCCGAGAAATATCCAACGGTAGTCGTCGCCCATCCTAACGGTGGGGTAAAAGAGCAGGTAGCTGGTCTGTACGCGCAGCGATTGGCGGAAGAAGGCTATATTACCATTGCGGCCGATGCCGCTTATCAGGGTGCCAGTGGCGGTATCCCACGCAACGTGGACATCCCTCAAAACCGAATTGAGGATATTCACGGTATGGCGGATTTTATTTCCCAATACCCCGGGGTCGATAAGGCCGAACTCGGTCTACTGGGCATCTGTGGCGGGGGTGGTTATTCCTTAAAGGCGACCCAGTCCGACAAACGGTTTAAAGCTGTTGCAACATTAAGTATGTTCAATTCGGGCGTGGTTCGCCGAAACGGATTTATGAACTCACAATTGAATACTATCCAAGAACGATTGAAGCAAGCATCGGATGCAAGAGCTCAAGAAACTGGCGGAGGAGAAATAATATACGCGGCAAATGGCCCTATGGTTACAGATGAAGAAGCTTTGGACAAAATTCCATTTGACCTCTATCGTGAAGGGTATTTGTACTACGGAAAAACCCACGCACATCCGAATTCGACTTTCCGTTATACGATGAGCAGTTTATTGTATTTAATGACATTTGACGCAGCTTCGAATATGGATTTGATAGACCAACCCCTATTAATGATTGCAGGGAGTAAAGCGGATACCTATTATATGACTGATGAAGCTTTCAAAAAAGCCACCCACGCAAAAACCAAAGAATTATTCCTTATTGAAGGTGCATCGCATATAGAAACCTATTGGAAGCCTGATTATGTGAATCAAGCAGTAAACAAATTGGTGGACTTTTACCAAAACAATCTTTTAACCACGAACCTATGAACGGCAAAAATCTTTTAGCGATTATATTGATCGGAACGCTGATATTTTCCTGTAAACAAGCAGCCGATAAAAATCAGGCCATCGATGCATATACACAACAAGAATTGATTTTCCCGAAAGGGGAAAAAGTCACGAACAACAATTTCATTGGCGATGTTTGGGTGCACATGCAAGTGAGGGCCGATAGTGTGAACCAAAATTCGGTTGGAACCGTAACGTTTGATCCCGGGGCAAGGTCCAATTGGCATTCGCATCCCAACGGACAAATTATAATGGCTTTGGATGGCGAAGGCTACTATCAGGAAAAGGGAAGTGCGAAAAAAATCCTTTATAAAGGCGATGTGGTCAAATGCCCTGCAAATACTCCTCATTGGCACGGGGCAAGTGCCGATACCGAGTTTATCCAAGTTGCCATAACAAGCCGTGTCGACGGACCTACGGAATGGCTTGAAGCCGTTACCGATGAAGAATACATGAATTAGAAATCGATAAAAACAAATGAAACACTCAAAAGCAACAATTCTATCCATTGGCATCTCGATGGTCATGGTAGCCAACACAATTGCCCAAAAAGAGCCCATGGTCATTCAAGATCAGGGCAGTTTTGCGGTCGGCGGCAGCGTTATCGAGAATCCAGGCACCTTCGATGCCATCAAGAGGACTCCCGAAGGCCAGACCTTTCATGGTGACCATGCCTATATTTTTTATCAGATTCCTGTGAATGCCCGAAAATACCCCTTGGTCATGTGGCACGGGTTTGGCCAGTTTTCAAAAACATGGGAGACCACGCCGGATGGACGCGAGGGCTACCAGAACATTTTTCTGAGGCGCGGTTTCAGCACCTATATCATGGACCAGCCCAGACGGGGAAGGGCGAGTAAGAGTATGTCCGAAGCAACGATAACCCCGACGCCCGATGAGCAGTTTTGGTTCAACATATTTCGGGTCGGTGTTTGGCCCGATTATTTTGCCGGGGTACAGTTTGCCCAAGACGAGGAAACGCTTAACCAATATTTCCGTCAAATGGCGCCCAACATTGGTGGATTCGATACGGAGGCCATTACCGATGCCGCATCCCAACTTTTTGATAAAATAGGCAATGCTATTCTGGTCACACACTCGCATTCAGGAGGATTTGGTTGGGTGACCGCCATGAAAAACAATAACGTCAAGGGCATTGTCTCCTATGAACCCGGATCGGGTTTCCCTTTTCCCGAAGGGGAAGTGCCGGCACCGATTGAAAGCTCCGCAGGGGCCCTTGAAGCGGTTGGCGTGGCGAAAGAAGACTTTTTGGGGCTGACCAAAATCCCCATTATCATTTATTATGGAGATTTTATTCCTGAAAAATACGACACCAATCCCGGAACGGACGGCTGGCGTGTACGCCTTGAAATGGCGAGAAAGTGGCGTGACGCAGTTAACAAATATGGGGGTGATGTTACCGTAGTTCACCTTCCAGAAATCGGAATCAAGGGAAACACCCATTTCCCATTTTCAGATTTAAACAATGTGGAAGTGGCCAACCTGATGTCGAAGTGGTTAAAGGAAAAAGGACTGGACTAAAACTAGAGAAAGTATGGGATTTCCAAAAATAAGTTTGCTTTTTCTGTTGATGTTTTTGTCCATCAATTCCTATAGTCAAGAATCTAATCCCGATTCCACCCAAAGTAAAATGATGGTACGAATCGCTGCGATTGAAATCGATTCCAGTTATATCAATGAATACATTGCTATTCTAAAAGAAGAAGCGGAAGCATCGGTCCGACTTGAGCCAGGGGTCATTTGTATTTATCCGATGTTTCAAAAAGAGCATCCGACACAAATCAGGCTCTTGGAGGTTTATGCCAACAAAGAAGCCTATGAATCACATTTACAAACTCCACATTTTAAGCACTATAAAGAGGCAACGCTAAAAATGGTCAAAGACTTAAAATTGATTGATATGAATGCCATTGACACTGAGTCCATGCCCGATATTTTTAGAAAATTGAATTGAAAACGGAATTATAATTTTTAAGAAACAGTCAAATGAGAACATTACTGATCGGAATCTTTTTAATCGCAATAAGCGCAACCTCCTTCGCGCAAGAAGCAACCATTCAACAGGAAATCAAAGAACTCTCCGAACTAAAATGGCATTGGATGGCCGATAAAAATGCCGATAGTCTGGCTGTACTTTTCCACGACAAGGCCAAGTTTGTGCATATGGGCGGTACCTGGGGGAAAGACCGTGAGGTGGACATCATAAGAAGCGGTCGCATCCATTACAAGAAGGTCGATATCCATGAAGTGATGGTAGAAGTGCTGAATGAGGGCACCGCTATCCTTTGGAACCGAATCACCTTGCTGGCCGTAGTTGGCAGAAACGAAGTGACCAACCCTTTTATGGTGACCGAAGTATATGTCAAAGAGAACAACGATTGGAAATTGGCCGACTTGACATTTAGCAAGCTTCTCAGTAGGGATTGATACTAAGAGTGGTTGTCAAACAATTTGCATCATGAATTTAATATTAGAAAAATGAGAATATATATTTCAGCATTTGCTTTGATCTTTAGCTTGTCATTATCTGCACAAGAAATTGTTGACAACGCTACAAAAGTAAAAACCGAATTGGGTGTTATTCGTGGTGTAAATGAAGGTGATGTTGATAGTTTTAAGGGAATTCCTTATGCTGCTCCCCCGGTAGGAGCGTTTCGCTGGCGTCCCCCACAACCCCTGACCCCCTGGGAGGGTGAACTGGATGCAAGTGAATTCGGTTCAAATTGTGCCCAGTCAGGTTGGGGCGCAGCCCCGGGAACCATTAGCGAAGGCTCGTCAGAAGATTGTCTATTCTTAAATATATGGCGACCGACAAATGCCACTGTTGAATCTCAAATTCCGGTAATGGTATGGATCCATGGCGGAGCTTTCGTTGGTGGTAGTGGCTCTAGTCCTGGCAATGCAGGAAATGAATTTGCCAAAAAAGGGGTTATCCTGATCACGATCAACTACCGTTTGGGGCGGCTAGGCCATTTTGCATTCCCTGCTTTAAGTGCTGAACATCCTGGGGAACCAAAAGGCAGTTACGCCTTTATGGACCAGATTGCGGCACTTCAGTGGGTTAAAAAGAATATTGCTGCCTTTGGGGGTGATCCAGATAATGTAACGATTTTCGGTTTTTCTGCTGGTGGGGTATCGGTGCATTCACTCATGACCATACCCAATGCGAAAGGTCTTTTCCATAAAGGCATCAGTCAATCTGGGGGCGGAAGGGACGGCGTTCTTACCGCACGGCCCATCAGTGAAGAAAATGCGGATTCCTTCTACAAAGTTTCTGCTGAAACCATTGGTGTCAACTTTGCCAAAAAACATGGAATAGATGGTACGGATGCCGAAGCCCTTACCAAGCTTCGTGCCCTGAGTGTTGAGGAAATAGTGGACGGAGGCCAAGAAAATGATGGCGAAGGAGGTCCTAGAATCTATTCCGGACCGATTTTGGACGGCAAATTGGTGACGGAAACTGCCGAAAGTGCTTACAATGCCGGTAGACAAATGCAAATACCATTGATCATAGGGTCTAATAGTGCCGAAATAGGGGGTAGTTTTGTCAACAACAGTAAAACAAAAGAAGAACTGTTTTCACTTTTTGGCGATTTTATGGAGGAAGCGAAAGCGGCCTATGATCCTGATGGCGGCAAAGAATTTGAAGAGGTGATTATCAAATTCAATACCGATTGGATCTGGGGCGAACCCGCACGTTTTGCCGCCAAGTCTTTTGTCAAGCAGGGAGAACCTGTCTTTATCTACCATTTTGGTTTTGTACCGGAACCTATGAGGGAAAGAATGAAATACGGTGCCGGACATGGCTCCGAAGTGGGATATGTATTCAATAATCTTGACACACGTTGGGGCAATCCCGAGACTACTCCAGAGGATAAAAAAGTGGCCGAAATCATGAATGCCTATTGGGTAAACTTCGCCAAAAACGGAAATCCTAATGGAGAGGGATTACCAAACTGGCCCGTTTACAACCAAGCCGGTGGTGCCATCTTAGATATTGAATTAGATGGTGAAGCAGTTAGAAAACCAGATCCAAGAAAAGCGAGATTAGATGTCATTGAAAAGGCCTTTGAATTAAGGACTCAATTGCAATCACGGGGTATTTAACGGGAAGTACAAGAATTAAGAATTGAAAAATAGGAGTAATTGCCATGGATAATAAGATTGAAAATTCAAATTTGGACAAAAAAGTAATCAAATCGGTCAATAGAAGGGATTTCCTCACAAAATCAGCACTATTGGGGGCAGGAATTGCAACCACCCCATTGACATTTGCCAATGCAAATAATTCATCAGGAATAGAGGTTATCAAAAACCCTGTTCCCAACAAAGAAATACGAATGTTGGGGACGCTTGAGGTCTCGGCAATCGGGCTGGGCTGTATGAGTATGAAAAGTGGTAGCTACAATCCACCACGGGACACGAAGGAAATGATACCTGTAATCCGTGGTGCATTTGATCTTGGCGTTACCTTTTTTGATACAGCCGAGGTGTATGGGCCTTTTACTGATGAGGAACTGGTTGGTGAAGCCCTGGCGCCTATACGTGACCAAGTGGTCATAGCAAGTAAATTCGGATTCGAATTCTCCAATGGTAATAGAGCCGGTCGCAACAGTAAACCTGAACATATCAAACAAGCGGTCGAGGGGATGTTAAAACGGCTCCGAACAGATCGTATAGATCTGTTGTATCTACATCGCTTAGACCCAAATGTTCCTATAGAGGATGTTGCTGGAACTATTAAGGATTTAATCAAGGAAGGCAAGGCACTACATTTTGGTCTATCGGAAGTTTCACCTACTACGATACGAAAGGCTCATGCAGTACAACCCGTTTCGGCCCTTCAAAGTGAATATTCCTTGATACAACGTGCCCTTGAAAATGAGGTCATCGATACCTGTGGGGAACTCGGTATCGGTTTTGTGCCATGGGGACCCGTTTGTCGTGGATTTTTAGGTGATAAGTTCAACGAATACAGTCGTTTTTCCGAAGATTCTAGATTTGTGGCGGTTCCTTATTTTACACCAGAAGCAATTAAAGAGCACATGGAGGTACTCGTACTTGTTCGCGAGTGGGCACGTAAGAAAGATGCCTCTCCAGCTCAAATAGCATTGGCTTGGGTCATGGCGCAAAAACCCTATATCGTACCGATTCCCGGTACCACAAAATTGCACCATGTGAAAGAGAATGTGGGGGCACTTAATGTTACTTTTTCCGATGCTGAACTGAAGGAATTCCGTAAGGCGTTGGAAAAAATAGAATTGGTCGGGGTGCGTGGACCGGAAACGGCTTTGGTTGACCAATAATAAATATGGCTTTAAATCCATTCCGATGAAAAGCTCTAGTCCAGTTCCCTAAAACCAACGTTTTTTTAAAACAGTATTTTTCAGAAGAATGAAAAGCTTTCTTCAAATAGTTTTAAAGTGTCGGACTACACTTGAATCAATCCGAACATTAAAATCTCCCTTTGTAAAGTAGATATTTTCCAATTCTTTCAGTTTTAATTGTTGATAACCCCGTTTTCCTTCATTAAACCGCTATTTGGCAATGTTAAAAACAGTTCCATTTGGTATCAAACGGAACCAAGTAAAATTAATGGCTCTTGAACCGTATTTCGTTTGATGGTTTTTAATCTAATTTACTGTATATCAATTATTTGTGAATAACTATTTGTTGTTTCCCACTTCTCTGTTTGCCCATTTTCATACATTTATCCCATAACAATATTGAAAGAAAGCAAAAGCGCTTTTGTTCATTTCACATCCCTAAGAAGAAACAAAATGGACAATTTTTTAATACTCGAACGGCTAGACCGTTTGGAAAGACTGTTGATCGCCAATAAAGAGGTATTGACCTTCGAGGAAACCTGTGACTACACGGGTATATCCAGGAGCTATCTGTACAAACTTACCGCTGCGGGAAATATCCCGCACTCGAAGCCCAATGGGAAACTGATTTTTTTTGAAAGGAAAAAAATCGTTGATTGGCTGCTCCAGAACGAACGGAAATCCATACAGAAAATCGAAACGATAGCGGAAACTGTTCGTTAGGTATTGCCAGACATTATCATTTCCGGATTTTTTATCAATTCACTGCAACGCCTTGGGAATCCCCTTGGTGTTCAAAACGTCATTCTATGAAAACAGTACCGTACTTACGAGTAGGCACTTCGTACTATAAACTGGTGCAGGCACCAACCATCGCCGGACATTTCAACGAGATCCTGGTGCATTGGAATATCGAGACCATACGTCAGGACCATGGAAAGGATTACCTGAGTAAAGTACCGAAGTACGATGGTTTTACCTGTATCCCGAGCCATATCGATTTCAAACAGGAATATCAAGGTTTCTATAATACCTATTCTCCGTTGCCTGCCATCCCCAAAGAAGGGGAATGTAAAACGTCATTGGCTTTCATCGAACACATTTTCGGGAAGCACCAGGAACTGGGACTGGATTATCTACAATTACTGTATGCAAAGCCGGTTCAGGTATTGCCCATTCTGTGCCTGGTCTCCAAGGAACGTTCCACGGGAAAGAGCACTTTTCTGAAATGGTTGAAGGCCATATTCGACAACAACCTGACCTATCTCACCAACGACAGCTTCAGCAGCCAGTTCAATGCGGATTGGGCGAACAAACTGCTCATCTGTATCGACGAGGTACTTTTCAACAAGGAAGAGCTTACCGAACGCATCAAATACCTGAGCACGACCAATATCAATAAACTGGAGGCCAAGGGAAAGGACAAACGGGAGGTGGAGTTTTTTGGCAAGTTCATCCTCTGCAGCAACAACGAGGACAACTTTATCAAGATCGACGGGAACGAGACCCGTTTTTGGGTCTTGAAAATACCAGTACTCAAAAAAGAGAAAACGAATTTCCTTCATCAATTGATATCGGAAATCCCAGGTTTCCTGTTCCATCTACAACAAAGACAATTATCGACCGAGCACGCCACTAGAATGTGGTTTACCCCAAAACAGATAAAGACCCCTGCCCTGAAAAGACTGGTACAGAACAATCGAAACCGGGTGGAAAAAGAACTTGCAACGATTCTTTTGGGTGCCATGGAACAGTTCGATAGCAATGAAATACACCTTTGCCCTTTGGATGCATTACAGTTGTTGAACAGGACACGAATAAAGACAGATTTGACACAACTCAGAAGATTGCTAAAAAGGGACTGGAAATTGGAGAACAAAGACAATTCCCTGAGCTACCAAAAATTGGTCATCTGGCAGGATGCTTCCATGCAATTGCTGGATGCCAAGGGACGCTATTTTACCGTGGAAAAATCCTTTTTGCTTGACAATTTCGATGAATCGATGACAGATTGAGCTGTTACTAATACCTATCGATGCTTAGGCTGTCATCATTATATCATCATTTGTTCATCAAAATAAAAAACGATGACAGGAAAACAAGGAAAAAATATCAAAACGATGAATCGATGAAGAAAACGATGCTCTGAAAACCTAAATAAATAAAGGCTTTCCAATGGTTTTTCATCAAAACATCAAAAATTTTCCTAAAACTATTTGGCTTATGAAAAAAGAAAGAACAATCAACTTATCGTGTGAAAGAGCCCTTAACGTTTGCATCGTTGCCACGATGGCAAAGTTAGGGCACTTTCCGACCAGATCGAACGAGAAAGAAGCTTGGTTCCTGAGCCCTTTCCGCACAGAAACGCAAGCCTCTTTCAAGGTAAGCAAGAAACTGAACAGATGGTACGACCATGGAGCGGGAAAAGGGGGTAATGTGATCGACCTGATCTGTGAGATCAATAAATGCCCGGTCAAGGAAGCTTTAAAAATAATCGAACAGGACCAGACCTCTTTTTCTTTTCAGCAGCATCCGACTTTTAGAAAGGAAGAAGACGGGCCTAAGATAACAATCACCAAAATCAGAGAGTTTACCCATTTTGCTTTGAAAGAATATCTGAAATCCAGGAATATCGAACTGAAAACCGCCTTGAGGTATTGTAAGGAGGTGCATTACAGTTTTAAGGGAAAAAGCTATTTCGCCATCGGTTTGGAAAACGCTTCAGGAGGATGGGAACTGCGGAACAAATACTATAAGAACTCCAGTTCGCCAAAGGACATCACCCATATCAAAATCGGAACTAACAAGCTCATCATCACCGAAGGGATGTTCGACCTGCTATCGATTCTTGATTGGAATAAAAGCTTGGAACTGGAATATGATTTTCTGGTATTGAACTCCATAGCCTTTATCCAAAAAGCGATGAAGATCATGGAGGATTATACAGGTATCGAGCTCTATTTGGACAACGATTCAACAGGGAAACGAACGATTAAAAAGCTGATAAAATATTCTAAAAACTGTAAGGACAGATCAGGACTTTATACAGGATTCAAGGATGTCAACGAATGGCTCATACATAGGACTAAAAAGGGACTTGGGCAGGAAACGCAAGATGTGTTTTTGTTGCCACAAAAACAAACTTGCTTTGCTCCCGATGGTTGCAAAGAAAAAAAGAAATGAAAAGGACCTACATCAAATTCCGGTGTTCCATTTACGAGAAGAAGCTGCTCAGAAAAAGGGCGGAACGGGCAGGTCTTTCCCTATCCGAATACTGCCGTAGTTCCGCTTTTGGAAATCCCATCATCGAACGTCTGACAGAGCAGCAGATGGCCCATTATAAAATGTTGGTCAAGTACAAGAACAACTTTACCAGTATCGGTAATATGTTCAAGAAACACAATCCAAAACTGGCCAGCGAGGTCGAGAAATTGGCAGAGGAAATACGCACACATCTTTACAACTTCAGGAAATGATAGGAAAAGGAAAAGCCATCGCGAACACGGGAGTATGCATACAATACGGATGGAACCCACAGAAAGATGCGGAAGTGGTCTTTGGCCAACATCTGGCAGGGGACAATGCGAACCAGGTCACCGAGGAGTTCAGGTTGATCCAGGAACAGAACACTCGTTGCCAAAAGAACACCCTGAGTTTCATACTCAGCCCTACCCCAGAGGATGGCAGGAACCTGGACATGGAGCAACTAAATGAACTGACCCAAAGGTTCATCAAGGAAATGCAATTGAGGGAACACCAGGCCATCGCTTTCGTCCACAGGGACAAGGCACATACCCATGTGCATCTGTACGTGAACCGGATAGGTTTCGATGGCAAGGCCTACAATGACAGCTTTATCGGCAAGCGAAGCCAGTTGGCGGCCGAGAACGTCGCCAAGGAAATGGGGCTGACCACGGTCAAGGAGGTGCAGTTCGAAAAAGAGATGGATTCCATACATACCCGTCTTGAGATAAAGAACATACACCAAAGGGTCATGGAGGAACAAAAACCAAGAACCCTCGATGATTATATGAAGGCCATGAAAGCGCAAAATGTGGAGGTCATCCCTAGTATCAACAAAGCCAACAAGTTGCAGGGGTTCCGATTAGAATACCAAGGGCACAATTTCAAGGCGAGCCAGGTGCACCGCTCCATGTCCGGAGGGAAGATCATCGGGCAACTTTCACAGAATAAAGGCATGGGAAATCCCATAGTGGCCGGCAAGTCCGTCCAGATATTGGGGAAAGCCATGAAATTGGGCACCAACCTTGCTGCCAGCATTGCCAAAAATGCAATAAAAAAAACAATCAAAAGGGCCATCGATATGGGAATCGGATTTTAAAAGAAAAATACAATGGGATATAAAAAATTGGATGAGATCATGGAACTACTGAATGATGAGCTCGACGGGTTCAACAGGTCGTTGGACAAGCTGGAGAAACTGACCATGAATGTGGACAATATCAAAATAAGGTCGGATACTTCGCAAATCGAGTATTTGCTCAAGGAACATCTGGATTCGGCGAAGACAAATAATTCCAAGCTTCAAGAATCCGTTACGAATATTACCGAGCAGATTTCAAAAGCAAGATTGATTCCAAAATCACAACTATGGCTCCACTATTCGATTTGGATAACTTCCTTGATTATTATCGGCTATTTAGCTTTCAAAGTATCTCAATTAGATGATACGAAAGAAAAGGCCTTTACCGAGGGTGAGCAAGAAGTAATTTTAAACCTAAAAGGATATTTTGACCAAAACCCAGAGCATTATCAATCGTACCTAAAATGGATAAAAAAAGAGGATAGAGTTCCAAATCAAGAGTAGGGTGCGCCCTATGGGATTTTTGCTTAACGCTTATCTGCCGGAACACTACAAAAATTCCACAGGATCCAAACGCAGTTAAGTTATGGTAAGATTTGGGACAAGCCAAAAACCTATTCTATAGCTCAACTAACTTTTTATTATAACTATCAAGTATATCATTTGGCAAGGACTTCAAGTAAATTTGAGTAGTTGACAATCGATTATGCCCAAGCATGGCGGAGATTGCTTGTAAAGGAACATCTTGTAACATGGCTTGAGTTGCGAAGCTATGACGGGATACATAGGATGTCAACCGTTGTTCTATATTACATTTGTTGGCGATTTCTTTCAACCCTTTATTGTATCTTTTTCTAGCCCATACTACATCTTTATATTGAAGCTCGAAGGTCTCTCTTTTAATTATTGGAAATATATACTCTGATTTTTCTTTATCCTTGAGATAGTATGAAAGTATCTCCTTAAGCTGGGGTGTAATACTGATATCGTAGGGCTTATACGTTTTCTTTCTCTGGAATTTGATACGACGATCAATGATATTCTGAACCTTTAAAAAAGCCAGGTCCATAAACGAAATACCATAAAGCATATAGGATGCCAGGAAGAAGTTTCTATAGTGAAATAAACTATCGGTTTTTTCTAATTTTAAAAGCATTATAGATTTCATGCTATTGATATCAAGAGCTCTTTTTTCGGTGGGGGTCGTCTTAATTCTGTAATGGGTAAAGGGGTAAGCTTCCCTTGAAACAACATCAGATTTAATAGCCTTATTAAAAATTGCTTTTATTGTTCTCATATATGCCGAAAGACTGTTAACGGAATTCCCTCTGGAAAAATGCCAGCTTTCAAATCTTTTAAGGAAATCATAATTAACTTCGTTGAATTTGATATCATTCCCACCATTAAATCTTTCCAATACCTTAGTCACGGCATAATATGTATTGGCATTACCGAAATGTTCCGCCCTCTTTAGATCCTTCACGATACTCTTACTATATTCTAAAAATGAATCGAACGAAGCAGTTTTTACAATTTTGCTTTTGAGCTGAAGAATTGATAAAAAGTTGAGCTCATCTTTTTCATAAAGCTCATTTACTATGTCTACTGCTCGAGTCTTTTCTTTCAAAAGCTGATTATTCAATTTGCTAACTGATGAAGTGCCTTTAAACGCTCTTTTTATTCTTTCGTTTTTATCGTCCCAGTATTCTTTTTGAACAGATTGTCCCAAACTTATCGATGTAGTTTTGCGTAAATGACTCAAACGTAAAATAATTGGGTAAGAGGTATCTTTTTTTTGCCTCCGTGTATCTAAAGAAAGTTTTACATTGGTGTTCATGAAAAATAAAGGTAAGAAAAATTTGCACGCAATTTGCACGCAGATTCTTGAATTCAATTGATATCAAACAAATTCATATTTACTTATATATCTGATATACAATTATTTATGCATTAGTTTGATTAGTTATGGTAGCCTAATCCTTATTCTGGCAGGCAAGAGGTCACCGGTTCGACTCCGGTATTCTCCACCAGTAAATTCAGAGCTTCAAGAGTTTTTAACTCTTGGAGCTTTTTTTATTTGCACGCCAGACTTGGGCAAATCGAGAACCGGATGGCTTTTAGTGCTTTGTTCAAAAATTTGCCACTATCTATTCATTAAGATCATTAAGATCTCCTATTCCACTATAATGTTATACATAAAACAAAATCACCCATGACAATATGGTTTATAGTTTACTGCTTACCTACCTAGTACTAATATTATTATTTGATTATTGGAGGTTTTGATTATGCCAAACTGTCAAAGATTGCTGTAATCTAACTTAACAGTGAATTGCATAAAGACTATTAAATAGCACAGTTTAAGGAGTATATCTTTAATTAGACATAGAAAATTTAACATAAAAAAACAATGCAAAATTTGTGGAACACTAGTTTTTTATTTAATATTGAATTATGTAATACATAATAACAAACTAATACAATGAAACAAAAAACCAAAATTCTTAATCATTCATTGATTTTAATGACATTTTTACTCTTTTCAAGAGTATATGGTCAGGAAAGAATAGTTAGGGGAACCGTTTATGATGATTTGAACCAACCTCTGCCAGGAGCCAATATATTGGTAAAGGGTTCAACCAATGGTGTCCAAACTGATTTTGATGGAAACTTTTCCATAAATGTTGACGCAGGAGATACTTTAGTGATAAGCTACCTGGGATTCTTATCAAAGGAAGTTCTGACGGAAAATCAATCCGTTGTTTCTGTTATCCTATTAGAAGATACATCACAACTGGATGAAGTAGTGGTTGTTGGATATAATTCTCAGAGCAGAAATACACTGGCCACTTCTGTATCAAAATTGGACACCAAAATTTTGGAAACATCTACACGTTCAAATGCAGCCACGGCCCTCCAAGGAACCATTGCTGGGCTCAGTGTGGTTAATAATAGTGGTCAGCCGGGATCTACCCCATCAATAGTATTACGGGGTGGAACCACATTCAATGGAGGCGGATCTCCTTTAATATTGGTTGATGGTGTACCTTCAAGTTTTTATGGTTTAAATTCTGATGATATTGAATCCATAGAGGTGTTAAAAGACGCAGCTGCAACTGCCATATACGGAGCTAGGTCAGCAGACGGGGTCATTTTGATAACCACAAAAACTGGCAAAATAGGAAAGTCGAGTTTCAATTACCACTCTCGTTATAGTATTAACCAAAAAAGGGAAACAGCGGACTATCTTAAGGCTGCAGATTTTATTAGATTTAATAGACAGGCCGTTGCATACTATAATGAGGCTTCGGGCAGAAACAATTATGATGCTACCTTTTTGAATGGTCCAACAGCTTTTGGTACTGGTAACAATACAACTGATTCCCCTTTCACCACTCAGTATTTGACTGATGATAATCGCTATTTGTTAAATCATCCTGGATGGGAGACAATCTCTGACCCCCTAGATTCTTCAAAGCAGATATTATTTCAAGAAAATCGCTTTGATGATCTTATTTATCAAAACAGCTATTCAACAGATCATTATGCATCTTTTGACGGTGGAAATGAAAAAGGCAAATTTTATCTAGGACTTGGTTATTTAGATAATGATGGTATTATCCTGGAATCCGGCTTTAAAAGATATTCGGGAAAATTAACAGGGTCATATAAGGTACGCGATAATCTTGAGGTCTCTGCCACGGTCAATTACATTCATTCCAATTTGAATAACAGCCCGCTTGGTTCAAATGATTTTATTTTTAGAAGGTTTGCAGGTCAAGCACCTACCAACAGGATTTATATAAATAATCCTGACGGCTCATTAAGTAGCAACTTAAGTCCTGGAACCAATTCAGGTTTTGGAAACCCCTTGTATTATGTAAATAAATATGTAAGAAAAAATTTGGAACAAAGATTATCGGTAGCTCTAGCCCTAGATTGGGATCCCATAGAGGATTTACGTTTTACGCTAAGGGGAAGTTATTTCACTATCAATAATCACAATGAGGCTTTCAATAAAGCATTTCTCTCCGGTGGAAACTTGAACACCTCTAGAAATGCTAGTGCCAGCTTGGAAAGGACTTTGAGAAACCAATTGACAGGTTTGGTAAATTATAAGAAAACCCTAGGTGAAAATCATAATTTCAATCTACTATTTGGGGCGGAAATTTATAAGAATAATGAATTCTTATTCTCTGCAGGGACAAGGAATTCGCCAACGGATTTGATAACAACCTTAAACGCTGGCAGCGAGGCGAACGGTATTCCAAGTTCATCGGAATCCGACGATGTGTTAACATCTGCTTTTGGACAGCTAACCTATAATTATAATCAAAAGTATTTGTTGGGACTAACTTTCAGGAATGATGGTTCCTCCAGGTTGGGCAATGACAAATTTGGCTTTTTCCCAGGGGCATCTTTTGGCTGGAATTTGCATAACGAAAAATTTTATAAAAATACCCGTCTTGCCAAAGTGGTCAACAATTTTAAACCCAGGATTAGTTATGGTGTTAATGGTAAGGTTTCGACACTTGGCCTCTATGAGGTATATGGAGCCTATGGGTCTCAGGGTATATATGATGGACAGACAGGATATGCTAACACGGGTTTACCGACCTTAGATTTAAGATGGGAACGGTCTACTACTTTAAATACAGGATTGGACTTAGGGTTATTCAATAATAGGATTTAATTATAGGGGAGTATTTTGTGAGGGATGTAAAGGATAAAATTGCGGATTTGACATTACCTATCTGGACAGGATTCAACTCCATTACCACAAATAATGGTACTCTTAGAAATAAAGGTTTGGAACTTACCCTAAATACTAAATTAATCAACAGTGAAAATGTACATTGGAACCTATCAGGTACCTATTCCAAAATAAGGTCTTATGTGCAGAAACTTCCGGAAAATGACAACGAGCTTAATAGACAAGGAGGAACGCAGATTTATGATCCCGAAAAGGGAGAATTGGTTTGGGTAGGTGGATTGCAGGAAGGACAGCGTTTAGGATCTGATGTTGTTGTTGCTTATGTACAAGACTATATATATCGAGATCAGGCCGAGGTGGATGAACATGCAAATAGGGAAGATGTATTACTTCCCAATCCAACCTTAAGATTTCCTGGCGATGTTGCCTGGAGAGACATTAATAATGATAATGTCATCGATTTTCAGGATCAAAAAGTGATGGGTAGAACGACGCCTGATTTTATAGGAGGATTATCCTCTTACTTGACCATAAAGCGTTTTAATTTTTACGTTAAAACCGATTTTGCCTTTGGCCATCTCGTTAGAAACCTTGCTAGGGAAAGGGGATTGGCACAAAACCAAGGTAACCTAAACTCCTATACCGAATTATTGGATTCCTGGACACCTGAAAATAGGGATACTGACGTACCAAGGTTTGTGTTTATTGACTATCAAAGGAATATTTTGAGAGGTAGTTCACGACTTTGGGAAAAGGGGGATTATTTGGCTATCAGGGAAGTGACTTTAAGTTATGATTTGGATACCAATCTGTTGAATGATAATTTTTTAAAAGCGATGAAAATTTATATCACCGGCTCCAATCTGCATTATTTCAAAAGTACCACAACGCCAACACCTGAGCTTGGTGGATTAAGGGCAGGAGATTTTCCCATGCCAGTAACATTCACCTTGGGAATTGATATTACTTTATAAAAAAAAACATTATGAAAAAAATACTATACATTATAAGTTGTTCATTGATACTTGGTTCTTGCCAACAAGAATTGGATATAACATCACCAAGTACCTTAACCTTTCAAGGGTTCTGGGATTCCGAAGATGGTGTGCGGGCAGCACATACAGGTCTTTATTCAAATTTTAGGTCAAACGCCGGTAATTTTTGGATCATGGGGGAGGTTAGAAGTGATATATATGGCGGTAATACCTTCGAAACACCGAGCAATGTGGGTTATATTGAATCCAATATTAGTTCCACAATTGTACCATTTGACAATTGGGCTGGACTATATACCAGCATACATAGGTTGAATGATTTCATAGCAAATGCCCCCAACATTGTTTTTGACAATCCCAATGAACAGTCACATATGCTCGGCCAAGCCTATGGCATACGGGCATTTTATTATTATACCCTTTTAAAAACTTGGGGAAAAGTTCCCATTTCCATTGAACCACTGATTAATGTTGATCCGGCAAATATGAGTAAAGCAAGGTCTTCTAAAAATGAGGTGATGCAATTAATAAAAGAGGATTTGGCCACTTCACTATCATACTTTGGTTCAGATGGATCTTATTGGAACAATAAACGTATTTACTGGTCAAAAGCGGCCACTTTAGCTTTGAAAGGTGATGTGTACATTTGGTCTGGAAATATCTTGGAAGGTGGAAATGCCGACTTTGAAGAAGCTATTGTTGCGCTCCAGCAAATTGCAGGCTTGAATGTTGCCCTTGAAACTAATTTTGCAGACGTTTGGGATTATACAAATCAGGAAAACAATGAATTTATCTTCAGCTTTGATTACGAGCAAGATGAAGCAACAAATTTTTACAGTCTTTTGACTGGGCGAGGTACTGAAATTCAACCCCAATTTGATCAGTATGGAAACTCCATGAGCGATTTTACCGTAAATGGGAATAATCGATACGGTCCTTCTGAAAAAATGTTACTTGCTTTGGACGACCCCTTGGATAGTAGAAGTACCGAAACTTTTATAAAGCTCTACAAAGATGATAATGGTGGTGCAGGGTATCCAAATTACGACAGCAATGCTTATGCCGGAGCAATGACCAAAAAGTTTATCGGTACTGTTACCGCAGGAGCTAGGCTTACAACAAACGATATCCCTTTATACAGGTATGCCGATGTCCTTTTGTTGATTGCGGAAGCTAAAAATTTATTGGGAGAAGATCCTTCAGCTGAAATAAATGCTGTTCGTGCCAGAGCTTATGCAGGCAATTATGACAATGTAGTTCATGGGTATACCAATGCATCCAAGTCTGAAAATACCGAAGCCATTCTTGAGGAAAGGTTTAAGGAATTTGCAACAGAAGGAAAAAGATGGTGGGATTTGAGAAGAGCAGGGGATAATTATGTCATTGATAACAACGACTATATATCCTCCAACGAAAGTTACCTGTTGCAATTGCCAATTTCGATTGACATGATAGGTAGAAATCCGTTGTTGGAGCAGACAGAAGGGTACCAGTAGCTTCCTGGATAAATCTACCAAGTAAAGATATCATGAAATCATCACCGAATTTTGGACTTATTATCTAGACTCATTAGTTGATTGAATATGGAGCATTGAAAGATGGAAACAATACAGCTGATTATAAAAGTTAAAATTGTGGTTGAAAAACTGATAAAGGAATTGAAGTTGGGCTTGGAATAATTCAGATTTTTCACTTGGGCAAATTAATAGAAAAACGATTGGCCAATAATGAACAACAGAATCCGATAAAATTAAACATTTAAAATATTTTTGTCCGTTGCCATATCTATAACTTTCAGCACATCGGAAGCTTTCTTCAAGGGGCTATAAGTTAAACAATATGCATATAACCCATATTTGAAGCAGTTAGTTTAGTTAATTTGAGTTAGTCGAAAAGGGAAGGTGTAATACCTTCCCTTTGTGATAATGTTCATTTGGTTATAAATTTCCAACCCTACCCATTAAGGATTCAAGATCATTTTATAGGGATGTTTCCTTGCCCTGCAAACTTTATCCAAGTAGAAAGGGTTTTGGTCACTTTCTGGAGAAGATAGGAATAACTTTGGATATGCTTCCACAACTCTGCTTGTCCTTTTTGACCATCATATTTGTGCCCCCTTTGCCACATAGCTTAACGGGAATATATGGGCAGGTAACACTTAAAAAGTGAACTCCTTTTCTTTTTGAATTAGTAGTCTAGGAATTCTTATCCTTTATAAGGAGACTGAAGATATAACCAAGAATAAAACAAGTGCCGACACCGATCAACGAGTACATCAGAAAATTAATGGATGTGTAGCTGACCACATACCACAAAATTAGGGTACTTAACAGAAGACCGATCAAAGCACCTTTGGGGTTGGCACGTGTGCTGAGCATTCCCAACAGGAACATACCTCCCAATCCCCCAGTGAACAATCCTAAAAACCTATAAAACTGATCCCAGAGCGATTTGATATTGGAATTGGCCATCCATAGGGCAAGCAATACCCCAAAAATTCCAGCAAACACTGTTATAGTTCTAGCAATCCCCAGTAATTTTTTATCAAATACATTTGGGTGAAACCTCTTGTATAAATCATTGCAGAAGGCCGTAGAAACTGAATTTAAGCTGCTACTGATACTGGACATGGCCGCGGAAAAGATCCCTGCTATCAATAAGCCGGATACACCCATTGGAAGTTCTTTCACAATATACCAAGGAAATATGGAGTCATTATTGACAATAGCCGGGGATAGTTTTGCGGGCATTTCCGAATAAAATATGAACAATAAGGTCCCTATCCCAAAAAAAATGATCGTGGCAGGTAAGGTTAGCAATACATTTGTATAAAATGTTTTTTGTGAGTCTTTCACGCTGCTGCTTGTCAAGAATCTCTGCACTACAGTTTGATCGGTCCCTTGCGTGACCATGGCAGAAGCCAAGCCTCCTATAAAAACCACCCAAAATGTGGGCTCCGTAAAATTAAGGTCAAAATTTAAAATGTTGAACTTTTCCATTTCCGAGGAATAGACCAACATTTCTTTGAATGAAGAACCCGTATGTATTAGAATCCAGATGATGGCCACTATACTCCCCCCCATTAGAACAATCACTTGCATCACATCGGTCCATATTACCGCCTCTATACCTCCAAAAGTGGTATAGACCACACATAGTACACCCATTATGAGGATACATATTTCAACTGGGATAGCTGTAACAATCGATATTGCCAAGGATGGCAGCAATAGTACTATCCCTATTCTTCCCAGCTGAAAAAGAATAAAGGAAATGCTTCCAAGAGCTCTGGCAAAATAATTGAATCTTCTCTCTAAATATTCATAGGCCGTTGAGATGTTCAAACGATTAAAAAATGGAATGAATACGTAGGCTATTAGGGGTGAGATAGCAATCCCTGCAATGTTCAGCATAAAGAATGACCAATCCGTTGTAAATGATTTTGCGGGAATCGCCATAAAAGTGATGGCACTCAACAAGGTGCCAAAGACACTTAACCCTGAGGCCCACCATGGAATTCTACCCCCTCCAAGGAAATAATCTTCCGTTGATTTTTGTTTACAGGCAAAATATACCCCAATAAGTAGGGAAACCAACAGATATAAAATTAATACTATATAATTGAGGAAACCAAAGGCATGGGTGGCGTCCATATCTTCAAACATATATACCTTTGGTGTTCGAATTCCAGGAGAGACCTCGCCAGAAACAAGTAAAAAGCTATCATCTTTTTTAACGCCAAGCGAAGTGACAGGTATTTTAATATCCAAAGAATCGAAAACAAACCATTTATGGGTTATGGTATTATAGGCCAATACTTCATTGCTGAACCCTGGGTGGTTTAAAAGGATCTCTTCTTTTTCTTCTATCAAGGTTTCTACTATGCTGTCATTTTTGGCCGACTTTATTTGTATTTCCAATTCTTCCAGTTTTTGGAACAGTATTTCATCAGACCCACCATATACCAAGATATGCATAGACCCCGATGGCTCGGCAGCTGCACCCATGACTACTCTTTTGGAACCCTTTACGAGTAAGTCGCCTTCATTATTCCATATTTGTTTTTGAATGTCATAGGAGAGAAAACTTTTGGGAAACGTGGATATTTGTTCCTTACTTTGGTTTCTCCCACCTATAACGAAAATACTTTTGGAACCAGATGTTTCCTGTACGGCCATGGAGTGCAACGATCTTGGCTCTCCTGGAAAATCCAGAAGTTTTTCCCATTGAACTTTTTTCTGAAGATTTATTCGGTAAAAGGAATTTGTGCTCGAATCAGTATTTAGACCTCCTGCAACGTAAACATACCCATCTACATAAACCGCTTTGGTGTATGCCAAGGGTTCTGGAAGATCTGGATAACGGCTTAATTCAATTTCTTTTATGGATGAATTATAAATGACCAAAAAAACCTTATCACTTGTAATGTCTTCATTGTTCCCCCCAATCAATAAAACACCATTTGGAGTGGATACCGAGGCTCCGTAGGCTAATGGTTCTGGTAAAGATCGTGTAGAGCGTTTCCATATACCATTATCCAACCAATAGATGGAATCATACCATTTTTTTTGGCCTCCCTCCCATGGAAGGGCTTTGGGGAAGTTGGCACCACCCGCTACAATGACTATGTCATCATATACACCACCCATCATTCCGGCATAGCCCATAGAATTGTTCCCACTATCCAAAGGAGGAATTTCAGACTCAAGATTAACCTGTAAAGTTGAGATGTTCTGTGAGAAAAGTAAGCGGATACTGCAGAATAAGATAAGAACTGATAAACGAGGAGGACTATGTAATTTCATTGGAATCTGATTGTGCCTTGTATATTTATAAATTGGAGTTCTCTATCTGCTCAAAACATTTCCAGCATTGGTATAAGGACCTCGGCACATGAAAACATCCTTTCCATTTCCCTCCTTTTAAAGTATTCAAAGACTTTCCTTGTCTATTAAGATATCCAAACCACTCGCCATTATCTGCGTCAGGAAAGTTGTTCCATGTATAGTTATGAACCTTTTGGTACCATTTAAAAACTTTTTCATTACGGGAATGTTGGTAGGCTTTGGCCAAAGCCACCAATGATTCTAAATGCACCCACCACAACTTCTGGTCCCATTCCAACTGTTGTAACGGTTTCCCTTTGGCATCCATAAAATAGAAGATACCTCCATACTTTTTATCCCAGCTATATTCCAATATATTGAGTATAACCTGGGTTGCCTTTTCAATTAGATCAAGGTCGTTTTTCCTGGCACCTATATCAATCATGAACCACATGGCCTCAAGACCATGGCCTGGATTTAATAAGCGGCCATTAAAACTGTCTTCCAATTTACCTTTCAGGCTTACATATTCATAAATAATCTCGGGTTCCCCTTGTAAAAAATCACCCATTACCTCCTTAATACTATGGTTTATGGTTTTTTCAACTTCCTCCGGATCCAATACATCTTCGAGTTCCAAAACCAAGTTGGATAGTATCATTGGTAAAGCGAACCCTTTGAGGGGCCTTATGCCCGTTGATTTCTCATAAACCCCTTTAGGAGCATCCTTTTTTCTAAGAATATTATGATAAGTTTGATTAGCGAGAGATTTTATTTTCCCATCACCTGTAGCCCTCGCATACTGGCCAAAAGCTATGGCGGCAAAACAATCAGAAAAAATATTGTAGGGTTGTACCAAGGGTTGACCTTCTTCGGTTACGGAAAAATAAAAATTTCCATCGCTGTCCATACCATATTCTCTAATAAAATCAATCCCTAACTTCGAAATTTCCAGCCATTTTTCATTTTTTTCCACATTGTTGTAGAGCATTGAAAACGTCCATGATTGCCTACCCAGAAGCCATATAAATTTATCGGTATCGTACACTTGTCCCTTTCTATCCAAACAGGAAAAGTAACCACCGTTTTGACGGTCAATAGAATACTTTTGCCAAAATGGAATTACGTCCTTCAGCAAAGCATCCTTATAAATTTTTGAATATTTCATCTTAATATGTAATACATAATACGAATATATAATTTTTTTAGTATATTCGAGTGTTTTTTTTAACAAAACACTTTTGATTTCGGAAAAAAGTATAACATTAGTACATTTGTTACCGGTCAATTTGTAAAAATTGATAAACTAGATTTATTTTTTTATGAAGAAACGCACGACAATACAGCCTATAGAAACATCCTCTTTAGTAGATAAAGTAGAGGCTCGTCTGTTGGAATATATAAAAGAAAATCAACTCCAAGCTGGGGATGCTATTCCAAAAGAGCTGGATTTCGCTCAATCTTTAGGGGTAAGTAGAACCGTTGTACGGGAGGCAATCTTGAGGTTACGCACCTTTGGTCTTATCGAATCAAAGAAGCACAGGGGTATGATCCTTACCAATCCAAATATTATGGATAGCATCCAACGAATGATGGACCCAACCCTGTTGGCATCGGACACGCTTAAGAATTTGTTCGAATTGCGACTGATCATGGAAATGGGAATGGCCGACTTTCTTTTTGAGCATAAAACTGAGAAAGATATGGTGGAATTGGAAAAAATTGTGGTGGCAGAGGAAGAGACTTCGTTTGAGAAAACGGTATTCTCCATGGAAAAGGAAATAGCATTTCATGGGAAACTCTATGAAATGTCCAACAATGAAACCATGAGAAAATTCCAAAACCTCCTTCTACCGGTATTTGAATATGTTTATTCAAACCGTTCCTTGGAAAAGGGCTATAAGTACTCCAGTGGACAATTTGTAACACACAGAATGTTGATGGACAACCTGAAGGTGGGTACCCCTGAGACCTTTAGAACAGCTATGAGAAGACATTTGGAGCCTCACTTTGACCAAATATTCAAAAAAATATAAAAGTGGCTAAATGGATTTTATCAGCCATTGGATAATATGTTGAAATAGGATCTCTGCATTATGCTTGTCGTAATTTCGTGGGTCATCCCCTAATATCCCAAAGAGCACATTGTCTCGGTCGCGTCTGTGAACTCCTTTGCTGTTCCCGTCCATATCATTGGCGGGGAAAAGTTCTTTGGAGGGTAAGTTTTGCAATTTTACCAATTTGGGATGCATTTCTCCTAAAATTGAGGTTTCAAAAATGGCCCCATGGTCTGCCTCCATCCCAGCCGAGGGACAGTCGGAAATAGAAAATATTCGCAATTCCATCAATTTACCCATGGTTCTCCATTCCTGTTTTAAGGCATCCAATGCCTGTAATTGCTTCAAAGAAAAGTGCCCAGTAAAAATTACCGCTTTTTGTACGCCACTTGCTTCCAAGCGGGTCAATGTAATTTTCAATATTTTACGAAAAATTTCCTCTTCCTCAATCAGTATGGTAAAGGGATGATGCCATATACTGGCCGACATACCATAATAGAGCGGTGGCAAAACAAGTCCCCCGGTTTTATAAGCCACCCTAAGGCAAATTCCATGGGAAGTTAAACCATCTAATCCTATGGGCAGATGCAATCCATGCCATTCAATGGCTCCCAACGGAATAAATACCAATGACCGCTGGCCCAGGG
This sequence comes from Arenibacter flavimaris, assembly GCF_030291335.1. NCBI lineage: Bacteria > Pseudomonadati > Bacteroidota > Flavobacteriia > Flavobacteriales > Flavobacteriaceae > Arenibacter > Arenibacter flavimaris. Next base: position 435,736 of record NZ_JASWIM010000001.1, on the reverse strand, counting down.
CCTTTTCAATTTCGAGTGGATTTAATCTCTCTATTTGCAACTGTTCAAACTGTTCTGTCATCGTTTATTAACTATAAAATTCATGTTTCCATCGATGGGGCCTCAACATGTCTACAAGTTTTGGATTAAATTTCATTCCATCCGAAATGGCTATATTAAGGTCAACTTCCTTTTTGTTGCGCATTCCCGGGATGACCACAGAAACTTCCTTCGGGTATAAGGAATACCGCAAGGCTGCTTCTGCCAATGATTGATAATTTGGGGTGCATATTTTTTTTATCTCCTCAACCCTGCGCAAGGTTTCCTTGAACCTATCGCCTCTGTACATTGACCGCCTCTTATCGGTTTCAGTCCATTCCTCCCTTGTGTTTTCCATCCAAGTGCCCGTCAAAGCACCGGAATCCAATGGTACTCTGACTATAATGGCCGTTCCAGTTCTATGACTTTCTGGGAAAAGGGCATCTGCAGGCTCTTGTTCAAACATATTGAAAAGAACTTGTATGCTATCCACCCAACCGGTTTTTGCCAGTTCCAAGCCTTGTTCAGGTCTAATATCGGCCAATGACACGCCAATTTTATCAATCTTTCCTTCAATTTTAAGCGTAGTAAGTGTTTGTAGCCATTCTAAGTTGGTAATTCCATCCTCAAACCATAAGTGAAGTTGTATCAAATCCAATCGTTCCGTCCCCAATCGTTTTAAACTTCCTTCAACAATTTCCTTTATATGCCAATCGGGGTAGCAATCCATGATTGAATGATTTGGTTGTTGGCTTTTGGATTCGATTTTATCTAGCAAAGGGGTGATCTTGGTGGCCACATAGATTTTTTCGGAATTCCATTGGCCCAATGCTTTTCCAATGACTCTTTCACTATGTCCGTTTCCGTATGCAAAGGCGGTGTCTACAAAATTAACTCCATTTTCAAAGGCATACAAAAGGGTTTCTATGGAATTTTTGTCATCTACATTTCCCCAAGTGCCTCCCAATTGCCAACCACCAAAGCCAATTTCACTTACTTTCCAATCCGATCTTCCAAATTTTCTATATTCCATTGGGTCAACGCGCTAAGAATAATTGGGGTCTATATCTTTTTGTCCTCGGCCAGTTCTTTGGCCAAATGTTGGGCATAGGTTTCATGGGCAGCTTTGTCCTCTTTCGCTTTCTCGGCGTAGTAAATAAACCCTAGGGCCTTTCTAGTACGTTCACTTGGATTGCCATCTGCTCTATGAATCGTCAACGAATGGTGAACCAGTAAATCACCAGGCTGTGTTGGGAAAAATACTTCATTGGCAATGTCATTGGGACACCCAAAATCCATTATACCCTGGGAAAACCCCAAAGTACCGGTTCTGCCATGACTACGGATCCCGTACATATGGGAAGATTTTACATACCTAATGCAACCGTTTTCTTCATCCACCGGTTCCAATGGCATCCACATGGTGACGGCTTCATTAGGCGTCAGCATAAAATAGTAACCATCTTGGTGGGGAGGAGTGGGCTTCCCTATTCTGGAGGGCTTGTTGAAATATTGCATGTTTTTACCCACCACATTGTCATCCAACAAAACGGATGCCAATTTCTCGAATCGACTGCCAAACACCATATCAAAGAAGAAGGGGTCGTAATCAAATAGTTTCTGCAACTGTTTTAGCGTATCTTTGTGGTCGATATCCTCATAGTATACTTCTGTGGCTGGCATAGCGCTGACCTTTGTTCTGATAAATTCCTGGATTTTTTTATTGACCAATTCAATTTCATCCAGCTTAAGAAATTTGGGGAACAAAATATAGCCGTCCCTTAAAAAGTCTTGCCTTAGCTGAAAGCAAAAAGTCTTATCGTTTAAAATTTCCGTGGGTTTCATTTTACGGGGATTAAAGTTGTTTTTACAAAGTTGGGTAGATTGGAACCGTTGTGCTACATCAATATGATGCAATATTGCCACTATATTAACTTAGTGTATATAAAAAATGGTATATTAATGTTATTTTTGAGGCAATATGAAACCCCTTTATCAAAAAATAGAAATAGAGAAAGAGCGGCTATTTGTTGTAAAAAACAATAAGGTTCCCCGTTTTGATGGCCTTTTCCATTTTCACCCCGAATTTGAACTTACCTATATCCATCAGGGCTGTGGACAGAGCCTTGTTGGAGACCGGATGGTACCTTTCAAAAGTGGAGATCTGTTTTTTTTGGGCCCCAATCTGCCCCATTCATGGGAAAGCGCACATCATTTTAACCAGCCCTCCCAATCCTTGGTGATCCAATTGAACCGAAACTTGTGGAAGGGGGATTGGTTGCAGGGAGAAGAACTTGCTGTCATGAACCAGCTTTTTAAAAAATCATTGCGAGGTATAAAATTTACGGGTGATGGCAATTCCCTCATCGCCGAGAAGATGTTTCTAATATCCAGGGGTTTGAATCCAATGAAAAGTGTTGTGGAAATCCTTTCCATTTTTGAGATACTGGGTAGAAGCTCCTCTAATGAATATATAACAAGCCCGGCCTATTTACCCAATTATAGGGAGAATGATTATGTAAAAATTAATACCATATATAATTTTGTACATTCCAATTTTAATAGGGAAATTTCTTTGACCCAGATAGCTGGTCTTGTTAATATGACCAACCAAGGGTTTTGCAGGTATTTCAAAAAAATGACCAGAAGGACCTTTTTTGTATATTTAAATGAATACCGTACAGGATATGCTTGCAAGCTTTTAGGTAAAGGCCAGTTGAATATTACGGAAGTGGCTTTTAGAAGTGGCTTTCAGAGCATTTCCAACTTCAATAAACAATTTAAGTCAGTAATAGGTTACAGTCCCAGTGAATACGTGAAACATTTGAAGTAACCAAAAAACTAGACTTGAAGAAACTTAAAATCACATAAAATCCTGTACAATATTGAAATAACGTATGATAAAACTATTAGGATTTCACCTTTCCTTTTTTTGAAGGTTTTTTCCATTTGTCCTTTCCTTCAGTCAACCATTTTAATGAAAAGCTTACAAACCCATTTTGAGTGTAATCATCTTTTTCAAAAAACAAACCAATATCGCCATTCTCTAGAATGGTCATAGAGGAGTAGGCGGAACCACCAGTATAAATAGTTTTACTGTGGGTCCAAGTTTTACCCTCATCATAGCTAATGTGAACTGTCATATTTACTCTTTTGTTGGCCGATTTTGCATTGGAAAAAAGAAGACGGTTTTTATTATGGCCATTTTCTATGGAAGTATATCGAATAATACTAGCGTTACAGGCGGGGTCTACCAGTTCAGGTACAGGTGAAGTGACCCATGTTTTCCCATTATCGCTTGAAATATGCACATAACGCATTCCTGCCTTGCTGACCCTTACATTTACCATCCAACGTCCGTCCGCTAACTCAACTATCTTTGATTCATCCCCGGGAACAAGGGTTTTATCTATAAGGTTCCAGGATTTTCCATGATCATTACTTTCAATAAGATGTAACCCATTTTGTACGTTAACCAAGGTGTGCAAAAGCTTTCCAGACTTTGTTTGAATACCTCGACCTGAGGTAATGAACTTGTGGTCATTATGCCACTCGGGCTTGGCGATTTGAGAGGTGATATCAATAGGTTGACTCCATGTTTTCCCATTGTCTGAGCTTTTTACCATATGCAAATAAATAGCGTCTTTTTCCTTGTTCAAGTCCATATAATTGTAGAACAATAAAATTTGCTTGGTATCCCTGTCAACAATCATTGAGGGGTCTGATGCCGTTTGACCTAGAGGGAAGTCGACCACGGTCTCAATTGGTGACCAAGTCCTCCCATTATTACTGCTCCTTCTTACTACAATATTGATGTTGGGATTGTATTTAACATCGTTACAGGAAGGTACCCGCTCATCAATTGCCGCTATGATGTCACCATTGGGAGCCGTTATAATAGAAGGTATTCTGTAACAAGCTACTCCTTCCTTCATGGATGAATTAAACAAATCTTGATATACTTTCACACCTTCGGAAATCTCATGTTCTTCCTTTTGTGCTACTGTAAAAAATCCGGAAATCAAGAATAATCCAATGATAATGTTCTTCGTTTTCATATATTTTGGGTATTTATTATGTAATGTTTTTTATTATTATGATATTACTCATAAAAATCCTCCATATCACTATGATAAAGCTCTTCCAAGAATTCACTTATATTTTTAACGGAATGCTGAAAAAATAGCTTTCCTTTACCTGGGTTGGCGTTTCTTGGGTTGCCAACTCCAGTATCTTCAGTTACTTCTGTCCATTTTCGTTGTGCTTTGACCCACCCTTGTTTTAGCCCTTTTAATTTAAATGATTTGGCAGAGCCGGACCCTGCTTCCATTAGTGGTAATACCAATTCTGAGGAAATGTGCATCATTACTGAGGTCTCCAGTTCACCCGCGTGATCCCCGGGCTCTTCAAAATAAATGTTAGCATCCAAACTACGCCACCAATTAAGTGCGCACACGAACACTTTGGGAAAATTTAAGCTCAACTCCCTAATCATTTGTTTAAAATCGTTTCCCCCATGTCCATTTATGATAACCAGCTTGTGAATTTCATGAAAATCCAGTACTTGCACAATGTCTTTAAGAATTGCAAACTGGGTACTCGGATTGATGTTCATGCACAACTTAATATCCATTTGCCCGGTATTTACCCCATAAGGAACTGTGGGAAGCACAGCCAGCCTGACTCCATTTTCCCAAGCCAGTTTGGCGCTTTCAATTGCGACACTTTCGGATAAAATGTTGTCAGTGGCATAAGGCAAATGGAAGTTGTGGGCTTCTGTAGCCCCCCATGGAAGTACTGCTAAGGAATACCCGGTCTTTTTAATGGATTTCCAATTATTTTCCGCTATAATATATGGTCTAGGACCTCCCATTTGTAAAATTTTAATGTTCTTTTAGGAATCGATTTTCTTGATGCTAAATCCGAATTAAGATACTATCATTTTAGTTTACTCAAGTATGGTGTGATACCAAGGATTTGTAATTCTTTATTAATTTCTTCAATTTGATGGTCTGTAAGTGTAATATGCGGAAATCTACTAGGTCCACAATCTATACCGAGTACTTTCATGAAAGATTTAGCGGTCCCGTTGAACCCTCCCTTGGCATTTAATAGATCTACAAACCTCATGGATTTCTGTTGTAAGGTTGCTGCAAGATTATGATTACCATTCTTAAAGGCATTTAATATGGATAGATATAATGGAGCTAAATGATTGTAGGTACTGCCTACCCATCCATCGGCACCAAAAGGTAGGCTGGCAAGAAAAATCTCATCAAACCCAAATAGGATATTTGCGCTGCCATTATTAAAGTCTTTGGCATATTGATAGTCCACTATATTGTTATTGGTGAACTTGATTCCTCCAAGATTAGGTATTTGGGGGGTGGCCAATTTAAGGAAATCTACCATTGAAAATGTGGCTCCGGATAATTCAGGCAGGTGATAATAGTAAAAGGGAATTTTTGGGGCGCAACCCGCTATCTCTTTACAATATTCAACCAATTTTTCTAAGCTTGACAACCTAAAATAAAATGGTGCAATGGCTGCAATACCGTCTACCTTACTGGCTGAGTGCACTGCTAGTTCCTTGGCTACGTCTATATTTGTATGCCCCACATGATTTATTACAAAAAGGTTTTGGGATTTCACTTCTCCCCATGCGTTTGTCAATGTCTTTCTTTCTTCTGTAGTGAGGGATGCAAAGTCTCCAGTTGACCCATTGATAAAAGCACCCTTAACTCCATTCTGTATTAGGAATTTCCCATATTGGGGAATAATGTCTAGGTTTAGCGATTTATCCTCGTGCATTGGGGCGTAAGTAGCCGCAATTAATCCATTCATATATTATTATTATGTATTACATAATGCTAATATATATAAAATCATTTTATATGGCAACTTATTTTTTATTATTTCTTTTTACAGACTCATTTAAGATGCACAGTCCAGGGCCTTTAAATTAGGGCATTTTGGATTATGAGTGAGATTCAATTCTACCAAGTTAAGACTCCAGATATGGTCCTATAAGACGCATATATTATTATGCTTAAGAATGAATGTGTAAAGGGGTTGAATAAAAGGGTGGTTATTGAAGATTTATTTAACGCTGTTCACCATTGTGTAGTTATGACATCGTCTTATTATCAACCTTTCTCAATTAAACATATAATTACTTGCTTTCTAATAAAGAAAACTTTTTGAAATAAAAGGTATTAAACCTCAGGGCAAGCCTGCCGACAAAGGCAGGCCCTGAACCCAATAATAGGAATCGACCCTAGGGTAGAGGTATTGAACCTAGATCCCGCCGAAAATGGCGGGTTTAGTTCAACTTGCAATTTTAAGTGCGTCTTACGGACTTCTCAATATTGAGTTTCACTAATAAAAACCGTTAAACCAATAGCGTTTTTTTACCCCAAACATTTAGTCATCTTACATCCTATTGCGTTCCTCTTGGGATCCCGTTTCCCGTTTTCTAGTTTCCTTTACTTTTTTATTCCCGAAGGGAAAAGAATAGGTTAGCTGAAATACCCTTTCGGACCAATCGTTATTACCATAGGTCTTTATGCCCAATTCGGGCTGGTCGTATTCCCATTCTATGATACCGCTAGTGGCAGTGATATCCTGTATACTGAAGGTAAGGGAACTCTCGTTCCTAAATTTCTTGCTGATCCCAAAGTTAATGTAATGACGCAAGTACTGCTCTTGGTCTCCGGATATGTACGGACTCATATACCTGCCATCTATGTTGGCGGTCCATGAATTCCCCAGTTCAAAAACGTTGGCCAATTGGGCCGTAACGGTAAATAACCCTTTTTCAAAAGGTAGGGGACGGTTGGAGGCATCCTTTACTTTCTTATAGGCACCGTCCAAATTCCAATTCATTTTCCACATCTTACTAATTTTTATGGGGAAGCTCATATTTAGTAGGAACCCGTCCATCCGATCAAAATTAATGGGGATACTTGTCTGCAGGTTCTTTTCCTTATCAACCGTGTTATAGAAAGCGATGGCACCCTTGGTCCTGTTTATTTCCATCGAGATCAAAAAAGAACCCTGGTTGTATGCCAGCCTTACCGCATTGGTAAACGATGGCCTAATCCGCGTGTTTGAAGTGGCGAACAATGACGGGTCTATTAAAACGTAGTAACCCGCCAAACTAAAATAAGACGGACGCTCAATACGGCGGTTAAAGGATAAAGTCAGCGACTTGGTCGAATCAATAGCATAGCTGGTCCTGACGACCGGAAAAATATTATTGTAGGTAACGCTAAAGTCGTTTTCTCCAACGGTATCGTCAAGTTCATAATTATAGTGCTCCAGTCTAAGGCCCAGATTACTTTCCCATTTCCCGTTCCATTGTTTATGAAATGAAGCATAGGCAGCCAAAACCTTTTCCGCAATATCATCGTTCATTGTGAATGCTTCGTCCACTTCCCAAACACCAGATGTTCTGTTCCGGATCTGTGATTCGGTGTTGGAGTTATTAAACGTGCCTTTGAGACCTGTTTCCCATTTGTTGCCCGCTTCGGACTCCCATTCAAAATCGGCCTTTGCCGTTTTGATTTCAAATTGTGATTCACGACCTACTTCTGTTCTTTCAATAGCTTCCGCAGAATCAAGATTGGAAAGTACGGAAGAATTTTGCACATCCAGTGTCACCCTATCCACATCGATATTTAAAGAAGCATTAGCTCCTATTTTTCGAAAATAGTTTAGATTTATAAAGGTGTTGCTGTTAGGATTGTCAACATCAAGGAGGAATTCCGAATCGGTATTGGGCACCGAATTTATTGAACCACTTGACCTACTAGTATAATCATGCCCCAGTTCATTATTTTTGGAATACCCAAAAAGCCCCCCCACAATGTTGTTTTTATCAATTTCAAAATCGGCCCCCAATGTAAAGCCCAATGAATTACTGCTAGGATTTTCAAATTTCAACTTGTTCTCGTAATAGTAGTAATCTCCCTCATAATCATATTCCCTAAAATGATTTATCAATAACTGGGGAGATCTGCTATGAAAGCCAGTGGCATTGCCATAAATGTTCAAACTGTTGTTGCGATAATTAAAGTCGGTACTTCCGTTTAATTTTTCCCTTTGTCCAATACCAGCGGTAAAACTAGCGTTACCGTTAAAACCATAAAGATTATTTTCCTTCATGACAATGTGGATAATACCGGCGGCATTATCAGCATCATATTTGGCCGAGGGCTGATGTATAAGTTCTATACGATCAATGCTTTCTGCACGCATACCCTTTAACTGCTGTATCAAGTTGCTCTTGGGTACGCGTGATACCCTGTCGTTTATCATAATCAGCACCTCCCCCTTATTGTTTAGACTGATGCTGTTCGAATTCTCCTGTACCATTACCCCAGGTGCCTTTTGAAGCACTTGCAGGGCATTGTTACCACTAAAAGTAGGCAGGGACCCAACATTCAATATCAACCTATCGCTCATTTGCTGGAATAAGGCCTTACGCCCAACCACCTGAACGCCTTGCAACTGTTCGCTCATAGGCGATAATTGGATATTTTCCGTAGAATGCTCTTTTAAATCGGTCAGTGCTATAGATCTGTAGTAAGGCTCATATCCCAGGAGGGAAATATTGAGTAAATAATTGCCAACTGCCAATCCTTCCACCGCGAAACGACCCTCTGTATCGGTAGTAACCCCCTTCACCAATACAGAATCCCGTTCTTGCAAAAGAAGTACATGTGCAAAGGGCATAGCTTCCTCATTCTCATCATGAACTTTGCCTGTCAGCGAAGCGTTCTGTGCATTTAAGACCTCTCCTGCTCCCATAAGCAGAAGGACCAACACTAAACCATAATTGTTGAGTTGACGCATTGTGTGTATAATTTTCATTTTTTATACATTAAGTGAAATTTGAATGCTCCGGCGCCTGTCTATCGACAGATGGCTCTACCCTTAGGTATAGACTTTGGGGAAGTGCTATGGATCCTAAAACACTATGATCGTAGGTGGGGAAATGAAAATATATCACTCCCACCTTTATGAATCAATGTTTGTACAGATGGTTTATTAAATGGGTGTAAACCGTAATCCAAGCAAGCTCTTGCCAATATTCATTGTTGTGGAGCACTTTTAACTATCTGTTTTTGCCAAGGGTGAATGATGTTCGTGAACCATTTTCCATCCATTGTTAGTCTTTACGAACAACAATGTTATTTGGTCATTAACCACCACTAGTTCCTCTCCAAATTTCAAGTGAAAATCCGAGTGAAAGGTTAAATTGGCCACATCGCCATAAACGGCAATTTGTAAATCCTTGGCATCGAACTTTACTACCTCGGAAACAGCACCAAAAACACTTCGTTCATGAGCTTCATTGGCAGCACCCCCATTTCTTGGTTCTCCATTTTTGAATTCCGTAAACTTGGGACTATAGGCGTGGAAGGAAATTAATTTATCCATATCCCCATCTTTAATACTTTGTGCAATTGCACCAAAAGTCTCCATCACTTCTTGTTTCGCCTCCGGAAACTCATCATTTATCAAATCGATCCTATCTACTTCTGCTCGTTGTGCATATCCTGAAATTATAATTCCGAAAATCATAATTATTGAAAGTGACATCTTAGTATTCATAATATTATATTTATATGGTTAATAGTTTATTTTTTATGTGTCCGATATTTGCCAGTAAGGATTGTTTTAATCCTTATTGGCATAAAATCAAAATGGTTGTATCTCCTGGCAAGAATAAAAAAATCTAGGCCCTTGCCTCCAAAATCAGATTAAACGGTGTTTCCGTAGCTCTTTTAAACCTAGTAAACCCTCCTGCGGTTGCAACTTCCCGTAAGCGTTTTTCCCCTGCCTGGGCACCTAGGGCAAGACCTACCTCCTGGTTTAAGGAACAGGGTGTACATAGTGTAGTGGAAAATGCATAAAAAGCTCTCCCGACAGGGTTAAGGTTTTCCTCCAAAGTATCATTTGCAAAAGGTTCCACGATCATACAGGTACCGTCCGGTTTTAAGGCTTTTTTTACATGGGCACAGGCGCCAACGGGGTCGCCCATATCATGCAGGCAATCGAAGAAGGCAATAAAGTCGTAATCGCTTCCAGGAAAATCCTTGGCCAGGGCCACTTCAAAAGAAATATTGTCCAAACCAGCGGCGGCGGCACTTTCCCTAGCATGTTCTATAGATTTAGGATGATAGTCATACCCTATAAAAGTGGAGTTGGGATAGGCCTTGGCCATAATAATAGTTGACGCTGCATGGCCACAGCCAATATCCGCTACCTTGGCCCCACTCTTTAATTTGGCCTCAACACCGTCCAAAGATGGAATCCAGTGATTCACCAAATTATTCTCATAGGATGGACTGAAGAATTTTTCGGTACCGCAGAACAAACAGGTACTGTGATCTCCCCAAGCAACGCCTTCACCCGATTTAAACGCTTTTTCCATCTTGGGTGCATCGTTGTAGACCGATGTAATGGCATAAAATGCTCCGGTCATGAAAACAGGACTTTCTTCATCGCCAAAAACAGCGGCCTGTTCAGGGGTCATTGAAAAGCTATTGGTAGTGGCATCATAGCTTACATACCCCGATGCCGCCTGGGCCGATAGCCATTCGCGGACATATCTTTCCGCCGTATTTGTTTCATCGGCCAATTCGGTCGAATTCATCGGCCCCAATGCCGCCAAAGATTTGAAAAGTCCCAATTTATCCCCCAATAAGATTAAGGGTCCATTGGCAGCAGCTCCCATTTCGGTAACTACTTTTCCCAGTAACTCGTTTAATTTTGCTTCATTTAATTCCATAGTTCTAATTTTAAGTGAACAATTACTATTATTTATGAAGGGGAACTATTTTTTACTCCAACACTTAAGTAGGATTCTTATCCAAATTCCCGCCCGATGCTAACGGGGTTTTATTTGGATTAATTGACTCTTAAGATTAGGATAATTTCTGCGGAACGGACTTTCGCTTTTACACTAAAAAGAAGGAATATTTCCACTGATCCCACAATTAATCCTCTACTTAAAAATTGATGTGGTCAAAGATGGATATAAACGTAAAGTGCTGCTTAACAGCTATGTTGCAAACTTGTTAAATTTTTGTACAGGCCTTCAACTTATGGTGCGCAACCTTTAAAAAATGTTGAAAATCCTAGTTGGAGCTATTAATTTCTGAAGAAGTTTTTATAGGTATCCCTATACTTGAAAATCCAACTTTATCATAAAGACTTATGTATCGTGGATCATTTCTAAGCGGGGCAAGAAGTGGCTCCTCCCTTAACCAGGTCATTTCAACCTCATGCCTCTCGTACGACCTTTGTAGCCATTCAAAGGTCTTCTCATAATTTTTTTGAGTACTATAAAAGAGTGCTATAAACCATGCCGGACTACCGGAAGAGCGATTTTCATACTTGCTTTCCAACTCCACCAAATATTTAGAAGCATCTACAGTATCACCATCCATTTGGGCATAGACGGCATTAAGCCACATCAAAATTGGTGGATAGTCCGGAAATTGGGTCAGTAATTTATGAAGTTGTTTTTTTGATTTTTGATATTCCTTTAGATAGTAATTAAGTTTAGCGGACTCCCTTAGGTAAAACCAATTATCACTATGCAAAGAATAGGTATTGTTTAAGAGCTCCAAAGCTTCTTCAGTTTTTCCAAGAAAAAATAAGGCTTCGGCCTTGAAGAAGAAAAGAAAGCCACTTGATGAATCGGTCAAAATAACTTCATTCATTGCATTGAGGGCATTTTGATACCTTCCTGTTTTTATGGCATAATCTGCATTGATAGAGGGTGTATTGTCTATGAAGGAATCCTTCAAAATTCTTTGATAATACTTCTCTACCTCTTCAAAACGCCAATCGTAAAAAAAGTACCCACTGTATAATTCTTCTTCTACTTCCTTATTGGTCGGATCTAATTTCAGTGCCTTCTCCAGTAATTTTTTTGCATTTCTCCAAGCTTCTTGTTCATCATATATGCCCCAGACCAATCCTCCGAAGCTCCATACCGTAGCCTGGCCTCTATAGGCATCTATAAAATTCGGGTCTATAGCGATAGCCTTTTCATATAAGGCAATAGCATTGGAGTACGATAGTTCATTGGCCTTATTCTTTTGAAACTCGGCTTGAAGGTAATAGGAATAGGCCTGTTTACTTTTTGTGGGCACTTTTTGAATATTATCAAGCTCATTGTCGGCAATAACAGCATTCATGTTGGCGGCAATACCTTCTACCACTTCGGTCTGCATTTTAAAAATTTCATCACTTCTCCATTCCCTTACGTATTCTTCCGACCATAAGTGGTCGTTGGTTCTACTGTCTATCATTTGCAGGTTTATTTTGATTTGTTCTCCTGAAATCTGAAGATTGCCCTGCAAGAGGTTGGTCACCCCCAATTCGGTCGCAATTTCTTGGGTAGACCTATTCGTTTCCTTGTATTTTATAGTAGATGTAAAGGGAATAACTTTATCAATGGAATTAATTTTGGTAAGTCTAGAGATAACGGCATCTGTCATTCCATCACTAATATATTCCAGATTTGGATCTCCCGTCCAATTTTTAAAGGGCAGTACGGCAATAGATTTTTCCTCAATTAGGTTTTCCATTCCTTTGGTTTCAACATTTTTCTTTGAAGTAGTACTATAAAGAAAAAAGGCCGTTGATACTACTGCAATTAGCAAAACAGACAAGATCAATGATTTATTATAGTTTCCCTTTTGTCTTTTTGATAGGGCAACGTGGGATGGCATTCCTTGGTTTATTTCTAAAATGGATGGTTCACTCCCCTCAACAAGTTCATTGGCATCTCTGGATTTTACCTCCCCTGGGGTATACCCGTAAAACTTATGGAAAGAAGTGCTAAAGTATGTGGCACTGCTGAACCCCACCCGATAAGCAACTTCTGAGGCCGTAATATTCCCTTCCCTTAACAGTTCCAAAGCCCTCTTTAATCTGTATTCCCTGATGAACTGGCTTGTAGAGACCCCAACCATTTTGTGCAGTTTGCGATGTAGACTGGAACGGCTCATTCCCACCGCTTGGGCAAGACTATCCACGCCGAATTGATCGTTATTTAAATGCGCCTCAATTTCTTTGGTAAGTTTCTCAACCAAAGTACCTCCCATTGATTTTTCTTGGAATTCTTTGTCCAAATTATTGTCCGAACTCATTTATATATTCAATTTCTTTAGGGGAAGTAGTACAAGTTAAGCAATTTTAAAAAAATTTGAGGAGCAACTTTAAGGCAACTAACCCAAAGTTCTGCATTAACCCCCTTTGAAGCCCCTTAAAAAATTATAAATTCTTACAAGTAATGGACCTCTTACACCGGTCTTATGACCACTACTATCCAAATACCGAACACCTTTAATTCATGAAGGATATACTTAGGTAACCAATTTATATTGCCACCGGTAAAAATGGAGTTTGGGCAAGCTGGCAATAATAGTTGTCATGGACGATCTGACTTCAAATTGGAATATGTCTGAAACATTTAATGGATAAGTTGTCATATTTTTAAGACTCCTGTAACTAAAGTAGTAGAGACAAGATATAAGAATGGGCAAAGAACTTGAAAACACTTTTCTGGAGGCATTGGAACAAAATCAACAAAAGTTACTTAGAATTTGTTCCGTTTACGCCAAGGATGCCGAAGATACCAAAGACCTTCTTCAAGAGGTACTGATCCATATTTGGCAATCAATGCCCAATTTTAAGTCCAACTCCTTACTATCTACCTGGATGTTTCGCATCACCTTGAATGTTTGTCTTCGTTTTCGTTCCAAGAAAAGCAAGAAACAAAAACGTTTCCTTCATATGAATAGCATTGCCATGGCAAACCTTCCATCCGAGAGGGAATATAATGAACAGCCAACGCAACTGGTACAACTAAGAAATTGTATTAAAGTACTAAACGAAGCCGACAAGGCCGTGATTACACTCTACCTTGAAGAGCTCCCCTACAAGGAAATTTCAGGGATACTTGGTCTCACGGAAAATTCAGTAGCAGTTAAGGTAAAAAGAATTAAAAAGAAATTGTTGAACTGTATAAACCAAGTGTCATGATGGAAGATGAATTGATAAAGATTTGGCAGACCTCCCCAAATCAGGAGAAGATAAAATTTGAGAAATCAAGATTGATGCTGGATGTACAGTCGAGCTTAGACCACTTTCATAAATCAATAAAATATAGGGATATAATGGAAACAATCCCCGCAATTTTTATAATTCCATTCTTGGTCCGTATTGCTTACACTATTCCCTTTACGCTTTCAAAAATTGGCGTAATTTGGATTATACTTAGCATTATTTATATCATTATTAGGTTGCAAATTACAAAAAGACATAAACCAAGTGCCTTTACCGAAACATACCATGACTATTTATATAAAACAAAGGCGTATCTCAACATACAAAAAAAGCTATTGGACACCGTTTTGTTCTGGTATTTTTCACCTATTGCAATTGGGGTAGTACTATTCTTTGTAGGATCAATTACAGACATGCAAGAGTTGTTTTTAAAGCTTACCCTCCTAATCGGGCTAGGGATAATTGTTTATTATTTGAACAAAAGAGTGGTTAAAAAACAAATAACCCCTAGATTGAAAAAAATTGACGAACTTATTCAAGTAATGGAAGAGTAACGACTACTAAATTAAAGAAGATGAAAAATTTACTACTATTGATCACCATTGTACTAAGCACAAACTTGTCCGCCCAGGATTTCGACAGGCAAAAAATGGACAGTCTTTTCACCCTTATCGAATCCAATAAAAAAGGCATGGGGAGTATTTCCATTTTTGAAGAAGGAAGGGAAGCCTACCAGCATTCGTTCGGCTATGCCAGCAAAGAAGGGAATATAAAGGCCACAGATAAAACCAAATACCGTATCGGCTCCATTTCCAAAACGTTTACCGCCTCCATTATCATGAAATTGATCGAGGAAGGCAAATTAAGTTTGACCACCAAGCTTTCGGAATACTATCCGGAAATCGAGAATTCCAAAGAAATAACTATAGCACAATTGTTAAAACATCGGAGCGGTATATTCAATTTTACCAATGCCGAAGATTTTACATCCTGGATGGAACAGCCTATATCAAAAGCAGATTTGGTTAAAAAAATAGCAGCAAATGGGAGTGTATTTGAGCCCAATGCCAAATTTGAATATTCCAACTCCAATTATGTGCTGCTTTCCTTCATTGCGGAAAAAGTAGAAAATAAGGCCTTGGCACAGCTGATAAAAGAGATGGTGTGTATGCCCTGCGCCTTGGAAAACACCTATTATGGCTCTAAAATTTCAACAAAAAATAATGAAGCGAAGTCCTATATTAAATCCAGCGAATGGCAATTGGCCCCTGAATCCGATATGTCCATTCCCCAAGGTGCCGGTGCCGTTGTTTCCACCCCTCAGGAACTAAACAAATTCTTAAACTGCCTTTTCAACAATAAAATTGTTTCGGAGAAAACGGTGCAAGCAATGATGGAAATCGAAGATGGCTATGGCCTAGGGATGTTTCAAGTCCCATTCTATGATAAAAAGGCTTATGGACACAACGGAGCAATAGACGGTTTTCAAGCCAATGCCTACTATTTTCCAGTAGAAAACGTGTCTGTGGCATTTACGGCCAATGGCCTGGCCATGCCCATAAATGATATCATGATCGGGGTATTGAGCATCTATTTTGGAAAAGAATACAGTCTGCCTGAGTTTAAGGAAACAAAGGCCTTGGACCTAAAGTCGGAAGATTTGGATAAATATCTCGGTGTGTATTCGAGTCCAGGTTTTCCTTTAAAAATAACCATAACCAAAAAAGATAATATACTTATAGGTCAGGCTACCAATCAACCTTCATTTCCCTTAGAAGCCTATGAAACTGACAAGTTTAAGTTTGAGCAGGCCGGATTAGTATTGGAATTTAGCCCATTAGACCATAAAATGATATTGAAACAGGGAGGTGGGAAATATGAACTAAGCAAAGAGTAGTTTCTGCCAGTTTTAAGACGCTACAAACAACAGCTAAAAAGAACCAATTTGTGGAAAAATCGATTATAGATCAAAATTATTTTCTGAGCAGGTATAAATGATGTTTATCGATGGCCCTGGAAAGTCTATAATATTCGTTAATTTAAGGTCCTGATACAAAGGCAATTAATCCAGACCCAAAAATGACAAAATATCCAAGTCCCAGAATTGTGGCATTAATTTTAATGATGGTTTGTTTAAGTCTAGTACAAGCTCAGGAAAGACCTAATATTCTGTGGATTACCAGCGAGGACAACAGTGCTTTTCTGGGTTGTTATGGTGACGAATTTGCCAATACCCCCAATCTTGACAAATTGGCAAGTGAAGGTTTTTTGTACACACATGCCTATGCCAATGCTCCGGTTTGTGCTCCTGCCCGTAACACCATTATTTCGGGCATCTATGCCAATTCTGGCGGGCACTCCAATATGAGAAGTAATTATCCTAGGGGTAAGCATGTGAAATTCCATGTGGAAGCCATGCGGGAATTGGGATATTATTGCACCAATTCGGTTAAAACCGACTACAACACCAATGTTGATAAGGAAGTATGGGATGAATGCAGTTCGGATGCCCACTATAAGAATGCGCCAGAAGGAAAGCCTTGGTTTGCCATATTTAATACCACCATTACCCATGAAAGTAAAATTCACGAGCAGTTACCTCTAAGTGAGTTGGGTCATGACCCCAAAAAAGTCCCTATTGCCCCTTACCATCCGCGTACCCCGGATATGGAACGCGACTGGGCACAATACTATGACCGTGTTCAACAAATGGATGCTTTTGTAGGCGAACGATTAAAAGAATTGGAAGACTCTGGAATGGCCGATAATACCATTGTTGTTTATTACGGTGACCATGGCGGCGTATTGGCAAGAAGCAAAAGATATGTGTACGAGACTGGTACAAGGGTACCTTTTATTGTGCGCATCCCTGAAAAATATAAAAATTTCTGGCCTGCCAAGGAGCCTAATTCAAGAATAGACCGTTTGATCAGCTTTGTTGATCTGTATCCTACCTTACTAAGTTTGGTGGGAGCGCAAATTCCGGAACAGTTACAAGGAGAAGCCTTCTTAGGAGAAAACATAAGCCCCGATCCAAAATATGCATATATGTTCCGTGACCGTATGGACGAGTGGTACGATATCAGCAGGGCGGTTAGAAGTAAAAAATACCGCTACATCCACAATTACATGCCACACAGAATGTATGCTTTGCCAATAGAGTATTTGTTCAGGGCCAAGTCCTTGCAATCATGGCAAACAGCCTATGAGAATGGTGAATGCAACGAAATTCAGAGTGCCTTTTGGAATTCGAAGCCAGTGGAAGAATTATATGACACAGAAAACGATCCATGGGAAATAAACAACCTTGCCAACAGCCCAAAATACGCCGATATTTTAGAGGAAATGCGTACAGCCAACCGCAAGTGGATAATAAAAATTAAAGATACCGGGTTTATGCCCGAGGATGAACGCACCATAGAAGCAAAAGATCAGGCTATTTTCGATTTCTTTCAAAGTGGTGGGGTACCCATAAAAGAAATTATTGAAGCGGCTGAGCTGGCCTCCTTGGGCAAGGTTGAAAATAAACAAAAGATGGTAGAATTCCTTAAATCCAAAGAATCTGCAATCCGCTACTGGGGCGCAACGGGTTTGCTCCTCCTTGGGGAAAAAGGAAAATCTGAAATTACCGCTTTAAAAAAAGCCGTTGATGACCCTTCGGTGAGTGTAGCAGTGGTAGCTGCAGAATCGCTGTACAAACTTGGGGAGAAACAAGAAGCTTACAAGGCTTTTATAAGGGCTTTGAAAACCGACCGTGAATTTGCCCAAACCCAAGCGATGAATTCAATTTATTTGATAGATGACAACAGCCAATTGCTAAAGAATGAGGTATTGGGAACACTACAGAGAATGAAGACCGCGGATCGTAACAAATACAATTACCGGGCTGCCATGAACTTGGTGAACAAATGGGAATTGGTCCTTAATTAAAGGAAGCCAAAATAGAATACCCAGCTCATTAAGTTTAGTGAAAGTTACAACTCATATTCTTCAGATAATGGTCCCTTCTTCCCTCTAACCCAAAGGATCATCGATTCCTTGGCAAACTATTTTTCCCTTTTTGCCATCCTTTCAAGTACATGGATAATTTCCAAGGGCCCCATTCGTTGAGTATAATTTGCCTCAACATGCGCTGCTTCAATGATTTGGTTAGTATTGATTATGAAAGTAGCCGGAACCGGTAAGGTTTTTAAACCCTCACCATTCAATACCGTTAAATCCCGACGCTGGTGGTAATCCTCTCCCGGATCAAATTGAAGGTTGTACGCTTTTATCACATCCTGATCAGCGTCACTAAGTACTTCGAATTCAAGTTCGTTTTTTTGTATGGCCGTCAATGCATCATCTGGCCTTTGGGGACTAATGGCCAATAAGGTGGCCCCAAGCGACTTAATCCGAGGTAAATAATTCTGTATTTCCCTAAGATCCAGATTGCAAATAGGACACCACTCCCCTCGATAGAACTTTATAATTACAATTCCTGATTTTAACGCTTCATATAGTGATACTTTTTTACCAAAAGCATTGGGCAAGTTAAAATCGGGCGCCCTATCTCCCACAGAAAGTCCTTTTACTTCAGCGGCATTGGCAATGACCAACTTTTGGAAATCTTGTAATTCACCCATAACATATTGTTTGAAGTGCAAACTAATAAAAAGTATGATCAGCCTACAACTATAAATAATAATTTACCAATAATTTGGGAAGACTACTTATAAATATTCTCTAGTTCCCTTTTTTCACCCTTATCATCCAAAATAGTTAGATCGTATCGTATTTGGATAGGGGTATTTAAGGGGGCGTGGTAATAAATAATCCATGCATCGGATTCGGCTACACCTATACAACCGTTGGAATATGCCCTTCCCAGGGTTTCTGGATTGGTGGTGGGATGTATCATTTGCCCATTGCGAATACCATTTATTTCTGTTTCAATCCATGGGATAATAGGCATTATGGTAGTTTTTTTATCATCTCTTTTAGTTACATAAAATCGCTTGCCGGTCACCGGATTATAAAAATGAGGGTTCCGCTCCAACCTCACTATTTTCCCTTTTCCGGTTTTGGTCCTTAAATCGGTTATTCGGTCTCCCATGGCCAAATATCTTTTTCTGTGCTGTCCTACCCGTACTGGGAAGGTATATAACAGCAGGGAATCTTGATAAATGCGAAGCTTAAACTCTGGAATGTTTACGTCTATCCAGGTATGTGCCATATCCCGTATATGCTTCTGCCCCTCAACAGTATCTGGAATCAACAAAGAATCATTGGCCTTTAGAACAATCATTTTACTTTGGTCATAAACAAAGGAATCCAATGACATCTGCCGGTAATAATCCGTATTTGCCAAGGTGTCCATTATCCACGGATTGGCACGGACCAAAACATGCTCGGACAAAGCATAGGGCACTAAGGAGTCGTACCTATTCGCCAAAGAATCCATAAACTTAAAATAATGGCCCACTGTAATATCCTTGGTAACATAAGCCAGAAGAGGTTTGGCTTTCTCTGGAATATTATTCTGCGCCTCTACCCTTTTTGCTGGGGTGTTGGACTTTTCAATGGAAGTATTCTTTGGTGAAATAGGTCGATTGACATTACATGAAACTATCAAAAGAGCTAATACATATAGAAAGATAATATTGGCTTTAATCATATGGGTAAAGTTTGATTCGGATTAAATCAAAGCTAATACGCCTCATGGGATTATAAAATGATAATGGTCACACCCTTTCCCCCGGTATATGACATTCCTCATTTTAAGCCCCTGGCTTTCATGCTATCTTTGATGAAATAGACCCTTACAAAGGGATTTGGGTATGGGCAACACATCTACATTATTTAAAGGGCTAAAAGAATTTTTCATAGAGATTGGGGATCTCTCCAATTTTGCCACCCGGTTTTTTAAGGAAGTACTAAAACCTCCTTTCGAGTTTAAGGAATTAATGCGGCAATGCTATCAAATGGGAAATAGATCCCTGGTCCTGGTAACGATTACAGGCTTTATCATTGGTCTGGTACTTACCTTACAATCCAGACCCACTTTGATTCAATTCGGAGCCGTTTCATGGATGCCCAACATGGTAGGGATCTCCATAGTAAGGGAGATAGGGCCCGTTATTACCGCCCTGATCTGCGCTGGCCGAATAGCCTCAGGGATAGGGGCAGAATTAGGTTCTATGCGGGTAACCGAGCAAATTGATGCCATGGAAGTATCGGGAACCAACCCATTTAAATATTTGGTAATAACGCGGATAATGGCCACAACTCTAATGATACCCATTTTAGTCATATACGGGGATTTGGTAGCCCTATATGGATCGGCACTAGTAGAGAATTTAAAGGGTGATGTTTCCTTTCAACTCTATTTTAATACGGTTTTCGATGCTTTGTCCTTTAGTGACCTGGTACCGGCCACCATAAAATCGTTCTTTTTTGGATTTGCAATAGGATTGGTTGGATGTTTTAAAGGCTATTATTCCAAGAAGGGAACGGCAGGCGTTGGGGTAGCAGCCAATACGGCTGTAGTAATGGCATCCCTACTTTTGTTTGTGATCGATTTTATTGCGGTATTTATTTCCGATATTTTTTATGAACTTTAATATGACGGACCCAAACCAAATAATAACTTCAAACGAAACCCTCCCTCGGGGAAAAGCGGTTATTGAGATCAAAGACCTATATAAGAGTTTTGGGAACAATCACGTCCTGAACGGATTTAACATGACCCTTATGGAAGGGGAAAACCTAGTGGTCATGGGTAAATCGGGCTCCGGTAAATCGGTCATGATCAAATGCCTCGTAGGGCTGGTAAAACCCGATAGAGGAACGGTCAAGGTTTTGGGCAAGGAAATAAATGCTTTGGACCAGAAAACCTTGGACGAATTGCGTTCGGATATCGGATTTCTTTTTCAGGGGAGTGCCCTTTACGATTCCATGACGGTCCGTGAAAATTTGGAATTTCCCATGCGTAGGCACAAAGAAAAATTGGGAGCGGTTACGGATACCGAACCCCTGGTGCGGGAAGCCCTGGAAAATGTTGGATTGGCTCATACCATGGATTTAATGCCCGTAGAGTTATCGGGAGGTATGAAAAGAAGGGTAGCCCTGGCACGTACCCTGATACTTAAACCAAAAGTTATCCTCTATGATGAGCCTACCAGTGGTTTGGATCCCATTACCTCCAAGGAGATTATAGAACTTATGCGTTCCATTCAAAAGAAATACGGTACTTCTTCCCTGATCATTACCCATGATGTGGACTGTGCCCGCGTAATTTCTGAGCGGATGATACTTCTGGTAGATGGTATAAATTATGCGGAAGGTACCTATTCACAATTATCGCAATCTACCGATCCAAAAGTGGATGCGTTTTTTAAAAAATAAGCATATGGCAAAGACTAAATTAGAAAATATGAAACTCGGAGTATTTGTAGTCTTCGGCACGGCACTACTAGTCGTTGCTGCCTATTTAATTGGGAACAGACAGAATATGTTTGGAAAGACCATTCCCGTAAGTGCCATTTTTAAAAATGCCAACGGACTTCAAAATGGGAATAATGTGCGTTTTTCCGGAATAAATGTAGGTACGGTGAACAAAATTGAGATGATCAACGATACCACCATTCGAGTGCATATGATCATTGAGGAAAAAATGCAAAATCATATTAAAAAAGATGCCGTAGCTACCATTGGTTCCGATGGACTTGTGGGTAGTATGCTCATCAATATTGTACCGGGGGAAGGAAAGACAACCCATATTGGCCCGGGGGATGAATTGCAGTCCTATAGCAGGGTGGCCACCCAAGACATGCTAAACACCTTGAACCAGACCAATGAAAATGCAGCTTTATTAACACAGGATCTGCTAAAGGTCACTAGGTCATTAACGCAAGGCAAAGGCACCTTTGCTAGGCTGCTCAACGATTCCCTAATGGCCAAGGATCTACACCAAACCATAACCAATTTAAAACTGAGCAGTAATGAAGCCAACAAAATGATCCGGGAAATGAACCAAATGGTAAAGCAGCTCGATTTTGAGAATAGCGCTGCAGGGGTTCTCCTAAAGGATTCCATTTCCGGCAATAAAATGAGGAATGTAATTTCGCATCTGGAAAATTCCAGCCTAGAGATCGAAAATATGTCCAAGAACTTAAATTCGGTCATCGGGGATATTAAGACTGGAAAAGGGGCCATTAATTATTTGGCCACAGACACCGTATTGGTACGGCAGCTGGAAACCAGTATGGAAAACGTTACGGAAGGAGTGAAAAACTTCAATGAAGTTACGGAAGCCTTAAAACACAATTTTCTCACTCGCGGCTACTTCAAAAAAAAAGAAAAGAAGGAGAAAAATAACAGATAAGTCTCCAAAATACCCTTAAAGTCCTGGTCAATTAAAGCTAAAAGGCCGTTTCACCCTTCGTTATCAAGCTCTATAAATGTAATTTCCGGACGCATCCCCAATCGGCCAGGAAAACCCATCCAGCCAAGTCCTCGACTTACGTATAGAAATTGAGGGCCCAAGTCATACAGCCCTGCCCAATGTTTGTATTTGTATTTTATAGGACTCCATTCCCTATTTTTAATGTTGATCCCTGCTTGCATTCCATGGGTATGCCCTGAAAGCGTAAGGGCTATATTGGTCTTATCCAACACTTCCCCACTCCAATGCGATGGGTCATGGGACAATAAAATCTTATAGTCGATACCATTCACTTTCCGAAGGGCCTTTTGTAGGTCCCCATATTGCTTAAAAGGTGGGTTCCCCCAATTTTCGACGCCCACGATCGCAATTTTCTCCCCCTCACTTTCAATACATTCGGCTTCATTCAGTAAAAGTTTAAAACCAATTTTGGAATGAAAATCTTTGATATCCTCAAAATTGCTTTTCCGCTCTTCCTCAGATTCCCATTTGCTATAATCCCCATAGTCGTGATTTCCAAGCACCGAATATTTACCCATTTTGGCGGAGAGCTGCCCTAAAACTTTCTCCCAACCATTTAATTCCCAGGCATAGTTGTTTACCAAATCGCCCGTAAAAAAAATGAAATCCGGATTTAATTGGTTTATGGTTGTAATGGCGCGGTCCAGTATATGATAACGATAATTGAAACTGCCCAAGTGAAGATCTGATATTTGAACTATACGCAATCCACTAAAGCTTGAAGGAAGCAAATCGGATTTAATAACCACCTTGTGTACCTTAAACCTATATACCGCCCTGAAGACGGCATATACAATAACGAAGAATGGCAAAAAACCAAAAAAAACGCCCACTAAAGGAATGATCAGCAAGGATTTCTCCCCTGTGATCAAAAAATTTGAGAAATAAAGTATGGAAATAACAACTACAAAGATCAACTTGGGAATAAAGGACGAAACCGTTAATCCATATAAGGATGAAATAAGCAGTTGTTTTCTATAAGGGGATATACTTTCCAATCTAATTTTCAACACCAAAATAGAAATAATGAGCCCAATGGTAAAAAACCAAAAGGCGATATAAATAGTTTTCTTAATGGTAGAAGATTCAATAGGCTCCATGATAGATTTAAGCCAGTAGAAAGCCAAGGCATCGATCAATAAAATGGCAAAACACAAAAGGACTATGGCAAAAAAAGTGTAGGATCGCATTAATAGGGGTTTTACTATTGGTTATTGTTATTCACAAGCCGTCTTTTATCCTTCAACGCCCAGAAATAACCTTTTACATCCTCTACCCAGTTATCATACATAAAGATAAGTGTAATTTCCTCAACAGTTTCCAATACTCCCACAACAATCATGGTATAAAATAACCAATATACGGGTCCAAGGAACAACAGCCATAAAATAAATACCCCTTGGGTAATGGCAGATAACTTGGCCAAATACGTATGAAAGGCGGTGGCTTTGCCGTATTTCGCAAAGGCAATGGCCATCTGAATCAGGTATGGTACAAATACAATAATTATAAGTAGATAATTTTCCTTGATAAACGTATTTTCAAAAAAGTACAATCCTACCAACCCAATAATAAGGGTCACTTGATCTCCAAGAGAATCGAGTTGTGAGCCCCTGGCACTTGTTATTTTCAACTTTCTGGCCAAAAAGCCATCAATGGCATCCGTACTGTAACTTATAAGCAACATCCAACTAAACCATTCACGTTCGCCAACCAAAATAAGGCCTAGTAACAGGGGTACGGCCATAATTCGATAAAAGGAAAACCAGTCGGCTATATTGAAGTTTTTAAAATTATACATAATTATTCATGCGTTTTTGATATCCAGAAATCAGAAACCCTATTGCAATATTTACAACTTTAATAACGGATTTAATTTTTCAATAATTTCACCCACGTACATGGGAGTTTCATCCAAAATAGATTCTCCCGTAAAGGCATCAACCCCTTCCATTTTGTAGGAGCCTTTGCCCGAGGTGGTTAGGACAACCATCTTATCCCTGTAATTCATGGTTCTGTCCATAAATGATTTAACCGCTGAGGGTGGCTTCCAATTCTCCCAGCTGTGGATCAATAATAGGGCATCATAGTTACTAGGATTTACACCTACCAATGCGGAGACATCCATAACCTTTATATATACCGACTTCGTTTTATAATAATCCACAATGGAGGTAGTAATCGCATTTTTAAATTCACTTCCCTGAGTGGCCAAAAGCAATTTGGAATTTTCCCTGGGAGAATTTACCTCGTATTCCTGTACATGATCCATAGCGTATTCATTTTGATACCAAAACATAAACACCAAAAAGACCAAAGCAATCGATAATAATACAAGAAGTATTTTTCTAATATTTTTCATAGAATTCTTTCTTTTAATATCCCGGCCATAATTGAGAAAAAAGTAAAGCCGATTCTTAATCCTTCTAAATAGTATTATAGGCAGCAGCCTATAATTCCTGCTAAGGATCATAAAGCTATGCCTTAAGCCTGCACCACCCTATGACCATTGTCAGTTATGCATGCAAAGCATACCATAAGTTTAGTAAGAGGCAGTTCCGGTTCAAGGAACCACTATGACGAAGCATTGTGAAGAAAGAATACCGTAACCAAAAAATAAAGGGCCATTGCCCTACATGACATATATCATTGGACACCTTTTAAATTGTGTCTTTCTTTATGGAACAACTATTATCCATAAAACTTATGACTATGAAAACACTACATCTCTATATATTGGCGCTTACCCTTTTTACCTCCTGTGTAAGTCAAAAAAAATATACCGCCATGCAAGACCGGGCACTAAATTGTGAAAATGAATTAAATACCAGTATGAACCAAAACAATTTACTGGAAGCCGGATTGGCCAACGAAAAAAACAAATCCAAATCCTTGGAGCAACAAATGGAATACTTCAAAAGTACCAATACAGATCTATTGGCCCGACTATCCGATCTTTCCGTTGTGAGCAAATCAGGGGCAGAAAGCATTAAAAAATCTTTGGAAGCCCTAAACGAACAGAATAAATACATAAAGAACCTTACCAGTAGCATGCAGCGAAAAGATTCCATTAATTTGGTGTTGGTGATGAACTTAAAAAGATCCTTGGACAATTTTGAGGATGAGGACATTAATATTGAGGTAAAAAAAGGAGTGGTCTACGTCTCAATTTCGGACAAAATGCTTTTCCGTTCCGGAAGCTATAACATAAGTAACAGGGCAGAGGAAGTGATAGGCAAAATTGCCAAGATTATCAATGACCATAAAGAACTTGATATTTTAGTGGAAGGGCATACGGATAATGTTCCCATTTCCACAGACTGTATGACCGACAACTGGGATTTAAGTGTTGAAAGGGCGACCTCCATTGTTCGGTTAATGCAAACTAAATTTGCGGTACAACCTATAAGAATGACCGCTGGGGGCAGGTCTGAATACGTTCCAAAGACTACCAATGCAACGGCAGAAGGCAGGGCAATTAACCGCAGGACAGAAATTATCATTTTACCCAAACTAGATCAATTCTTTGAATTGCTGGAACCCCCAACCACAAATATCGAGGGATAGGGAAATGAATAAAAGACTTAATAAAAAGTAGTAATCCCGATTCCTTTATCAAAAAAACAAGAAAAAAGCATCGAACTGATCTATGTCATTTCTTTTTTAATTCGATAACGATATTTTAGTACTAGTAAAAAAGCATTCGTTCATTGAAAGAAATAAAAATAAAGTTTCTAAGCAGTAATGCCTTAGCGACCATACTCCGGAGCTAAAGTAACTTCTTGAGCCTTATTACCCATCCCCTTGTAAGGATATTACAAGTGTAAATTTCCCCATCGGGATTGGGTAGGTGCAAAAGTGCTACCAAGGTCCGGACATAAAGGATTGGGATATATGGATATGCCAATCCTTTTTTTTATAAAGTCCAAGTAATAAAGGGCCTACTATACCTTTTTACGGCATAGACCCATTTAAATGGCTTAAAAATCACTACCTTAAATACTAGATAAAAACACATTAATAATTTTATTATGGAATATTATTTTAATAAAACAATTGGAAATATACCCTTCGCGCAAGCCATCGAAAAAACCAAATTGGCCCTACAAGAGGAGGGTTTTGGGGTACTGACGGAAATAGATATGAAAGCTACCCTAAAGAAAAAATTGGACGTAGATTTCTATAATTATATCGTTCTGGGTGCTTGTAACGCCCCATTTGCCCATAAAGCTTTACAGGCCGAAGATAAAATTGGCACTATGTTGCCCTGTAATGTAATTGTTATGGAAAAGGAACCTGGACTTGTTGAAATTGCAGCGGTAAACCCCATGGCGTCCATGCAGGCGGTAATTAACCTGGATTTAATGGATATTGCGGATGAAGTGGGGAAGAAATTAAAAAGGGTGGTAGAAAAGATCCATTGAATGCTAAGATCCATATTTTTTAAGGAGGACCATTTGACCGGAATGGTGTATGGTGTGGGATACAATCCTCCCAAAAGCCTCCGCCTTTGTCTTGGTCCCAAACTCCTTGGTGGTAACTGTGGTCTCCCAATCCTCCTCCTGTTGTTTTTCCAACACCGATTTAAGCATTTGATAAGAATATTCCACATATTCCAATAATTCGGTCCTATTGGTCCACTCTCCTGTATCCTTTTGGGCAATGACCGTTTTTGCAATTACCTTTACCTCCTGTGCCCCAAATACGTTCTTGGCAAAAAGCAATTCAACATCCCCAATATGCCTTATAAGAAAACCAATACTATTGGGCGCAGGCAATAACCTTTTACTTAGATCATCTTCCGTTAGGTTTGATAATTGGTTGGAAAACCGGGTCCGGGCTTCTTCCCATAATTCAATGAACAGTTGTGTTTTTGATTTCATTCAAAGTAATTTTAAAATATTCATTTAAAGTAAAAAGTTACTGAAATGATGCGGTATAAATAAGTGCCTGGCCAAAACAAATGGTGGATACCCAATTTTTAAACTTTTATATATTTTATGTAGACATAAGCCATGTTATATTTTAAGGAATGCTTAGGCAATGGCGGTCTCAGTACTACCCTCACTATGTAAGTTAGGGCTTAACCTGGATAGAAATTTAAACTGTCCGATTGGATATCCAATTCTCCAAAGTTCTTGCTTTACCTGTTCCAAAGCAATAGGACTATAATAAAGAATAATGAGCTTTCCCGTGTCAATATCAAGGTCAATTACCCTAATATCCATAATTCGGCTAAGGTTGCGGAGAATGATCATCTTGTCCCTATTAGTGATTAGGCTGCCAATTTTTGCTATAGCTTTCATGAAGGTATGGTTTTATAGATCCCAATGACTACTAATATACAATTGCAAATTATCCCTCGAAATGATACATATCAGTTAACCTATATTTTTTGATTACATATAGCCTTGGGGTTTCACCAAAAATTCCATTTATCACCAACATTACAATCAAATCACCAATTGCACAACAGCTAAGCACTCCATTACTTATGACCAATATCATATTTATTATCAACAATAGCCTTTAGATTTAGCTTTTAAATAAAGATACAATGAAGACGATACTCTATGCTACTGATCGAAGTGAATATACCGTGCCTGCTTTAAAATACGCCTACCAGATAAGCCGAAAATTAAATGCCACCTTATTGGTACTTTATGTTCACGAAATGGAACCTTTACGCGTTTCCGTTTCACGTCCGGCAGCCCAAATTGAATACCACGTAATCAAAGAGCAGACAGAGATTTTATCGTCCTATTGTTCCAAGCATTTAGGCGTTCCCGTGGATAATAAGGATCTACAAGCGGAAGTCATCCACAACGATTCGGTAACCAATGGGATTCTGGAAAAAACCAAGGATGTTGCAACCGATATGATAATTATAGGCAGAAAGGACAAACATACAGATCGAGGTCTTTTTGTGGGCAATATTGGAAAGAGACTTCAGGAAAAAGTACCATGCCCCCTACTAATTATCCCCAATAATACCCCAGACAAGCCATTAAAGACTATTTTGTACGCAACGGACTTTGAGGAAGCGGATATTTTGGCGCTAAAAAAATTGGTCCCAATGGCAAAATTACTTGCCGCTAAAATACATGTAGTTCATATATCCACTGAAAAAGAATATGCAGGAAAAGAGCAGATGGAATGGTTTAAGGATATGCTAAAACAAGTGGTTGACGATAGCAGCATAGAATTTGAGTTGATTTTCTCTGACAATATACAGGATAAGCTAAAAATACATGCCAAGACTATTGGGGCCGACTTACTAGTACTGTTGGAGCGGGAGGAAAAAGGCTTTTTTCAAAAAATATTCCATATTAGCTTAGTGGCAAAAATGGAGGAACATATAGGCATCCCTTTATTGAGTTTTAACGAGCCCAATTTATAAGGGTTACCACCAAAATGATTTCGTTAAATACAAAACGTCCGTAAAGAGACATCTACAGTATTACACCGCCCAGAGGTTGCTACTACCTGCCTAAGCCCACTTATCCATTAATTTAGTATGACGTTTTGTTATGAAGCACCCGGTTTAAGAAAACAATAACGCTTACTTTTTTATTTTCTCCCCTTATAATTTTAATTTCACCTAAAACTAAACAGCATGAATGATTTAAAAAACATAGTAGCCTATATTACAGGGGGCTCCAAAGGAATAGGATTTGGAATAGCATCCAAATTATTGAAAGCGGGAATGAAAGTGGCCATTAGTAGCAGGCAGTTGGAAAATGCCGAAAAAGCGGCCAAAGAACTTGGCCCTGAAGACATGGTACTTGCCATAGCCTCGGATGTATCAAATATAGGTGATGAAAAGGCAGCGATTAAAAAGATCTTGGATAAGTGGGGAAAATTGGATGTAATGGTGGCCAACGCAGGAGTTGGACATTTTGCTCCCATAGATCAAATTTCCGACACTCAATGGCACGAAATGGTAAACACCAACCTAAACGGAGTATACCACTCTCTCAAGGCTTCCGTTGAGGCACTAAAGAAATCCAAAGGTTATTATATTACTGTGGCAAGTTTGGCCGGTACCAATTTTTTTGCGAATGGCGCTGGCTATAATGCCACCAAATTTGGGGTAGTAGGCTTTACTCAGGCCGCTATGTTGGATTTAAGACCCTATGACATTAAGGTCTCCACCATAATGCCAGGTTCCGTAGCAACTAATTTTAATGGACATGAACCTTCAAAAGAGGATGCATGGAAGATACAACCAGAAGATATTGGCGAATTGGTTTTGGATCTTTTACAAATGAATCCAAGGACCTTGCCCAGCAAGATAGAGGTTAGACCTACACGACCAGATAAAAAATAGGGCTACACTTCTTTTTCGGTAAACGGCACAACAGGATTGCCAATTTCAAATATTAAAGTTTTTAAGGATTCCATAAAATGGGCAATAGTTTCTTGGGTAATGGAATTATCCTTGTTTCTACTGCCCTTTTTTTCCTTTACGGCAAATTTGAGAAGACCCGAACTTAAATTTTTAAAAGATATAATCCCTGCCTCAATAGCATCAATAGGCTTCATGCTGTTGTACATTATAGTATAACACAGCAATTGAAAAGCCTTGCTATAGTTGTAATCCTCAATAGCGTCTTCCCATGCAACAATTTCAACTTGGGAACTGGTGACAGTTCCTGTTTTATAGTCGATAATTCTAATGACCCCATCCTTTTCATCTATCCGATCCAATTTTCCTTTTAGGGCTACAGGGAAATCCAAGCCTGGAACATTAATATCCATTCGTAGTTTTTCTTCAACCCCCAATATCCTAATTTGATGTTGCGCCACTTCTGCCATTTCCAGTTTAAGAAAATTTTCCACATACCGCACTACTACATTATATGCTATTAAATTTTTTCCTCTGGAAATATCGCCATCGGCAAAGCTTTTGGCAAAATGGCCAATCACTAGAGGCCTTACCTTCTTTTTCATTTCCAAAAGCATGGATTCCTTCAAATAGGTATTTATATAGGGCCTATAGAGATCTTCCAAGGTATCGTGAACAATTGTACCAAAGGTATTGTTGGCAACGGTTTCCTCTACCTCAAGAACATCGTCTATTCCCAATAGGTTCCTCTTATAAAAATCTATTGGATTCCTAATATAGTTGCTCAGGGAGGTAGGAGAAAATCCTTTTGCAGCGTGCGTCTTGATCAAATCCATAAGGCTTTTATCCTTGGATATAGTTTGTAAGACTTTAAGAGAAGGGGCAATTTCAGGTGCCGCGATGATCTCGGTAATATCCGCCAATTTATTTTCATCCGTTAACAATTGGGTCAACAACCTACTCTTTTCCCCGCCTTCCAAAACATCTGGTTCTGTATTGTACAACAAGTAGATGTTTTTTGCCCGTTGCAATAAGCGATAAAAGTGATAGGTGTAAACGGCGTCCTTTTCCTTATAGGTAGGAAGTTTGTAATACTTTTTTAGATCGAAGGGGATAAAGGAATTATTGGACTTACCGGAAGGAAGTATTCCTTCATTGACAGAAGTAAGAATAACGGTTTCAAAATCGAGCACCCTACTTTCCAACATTCCCATTATCTGTAAGCCTTCCAAGGGCTCTCCTTGAAAGTCCAAGGTTTCGTTCCTTACAATTTCCAAATAAAGGCTTTCCAAGGATTTTAGGTCATTGACAAATGAATATTGCTCTACCATGTCCTGAAGCTGGTTGAACAGGGAGTAAAATTTATACAAATACTCCAATCCGAAGGAGTCTTTGCTTTGGGTAAACCTTTCCCTAAGAATTTGGATAATTTGATGGCATTTATGTAAAAAAACAGTTCCTGGGACCTCCTCGCGAAAAAAAAGTAAACTTAGCAAATCCTCATTTCCTTCCCCTAAGGACCGTAAATTATCAGTCGTTATAAATGCCCAATTCTTTGTTCTAATAGCTTCACTTATAAGGTTAGCCTTATTTTGCTGATTTTCAGTACATAAGATCTGGATGTAAGGATGAGATAAAAAATCCAACACCTGCTGAAAATACCAGCCCTGGGAATCCTTTTTTATATGTATGGAAAGGTATTGGGAAAACAAACTGGCCAAAGGAGTATTCTTCAAGGGATATCCCATGGTAATGTTTACCGTATCCAATTCCGAGGGGATGGAATTTAAAACAGGATTCAACAAAGTTTCATCCCCTAAAACTATTGCAGTGTTTTTAAGTAGGTTGTTATCCTGTTTCTTAAGTTGTAACAAAAGGTTACCTACGTACTTGGCCTGGGAAACGTTTTTAGGTACCCCTATAATTTTAATATCCTTTTCGGATAAATAATTGCTTTCCACGCCCTTTAGCGTCTTTCCTTTAAGCCAGGGCCAGGTATTTAAATGTTGCCTAATAAAGTACCCGGCGTCATGTATGGGATCCTCCACAAAATAGCTGTCCCCATCCCAATAAATATCCGCTTTGGTCTTGTCAAGAATTTGCTGAATAATATACGATTCCGCGGTATTTAACGCATTAAAACCAATGAAAATATGTGTGTTGTTCTGGTTATTGCCTAAATAATCCTTCAGCTGTTCACAGGCCGTCCGATAAATTAGACCCTGATGTCCCAAGTTTTGGGCTTTTAGCAAATCGTTGAAAGCGTTATAAAGTGGTTCAAGATTATTCCAGAATTCAATGTAATTCGTTATTATCTCCGATTTTTCTTTTTGTAATGACCAATGATTAATTTCTTGGATATTGGCCAAATAAGAAAATATATCCTTGGTATCTACTAAATATCTATCTATTTCATTAAAATCCTGTAACATGGTCTGTCCCCATTTGGAAAAGGTATAAAAGTTATCCTTTTCTGCGTATTCCATGGACGAATAAGCCTTATAAAGGGTAAAAAGTTGCTCCATACTGGAAGCCGTCTGTAGATTGGATATTTGTTCCACAAAGCCTTCAATACTGTATATTTTTGGCGAGAAAATAGTTTTATCGGCTGTATCGGCCAATGTTGTCCTTAAAATAGTTCCTGCCCTTTTACTGGGAAGTATTAAGATCAGGTCGTCTAAGGAGTCATAGGATTGTAATAAATCATCAACTACCTGTTGGAGAAAGCTTTTCAACTGATTCTATTTTATTTTAAATTAATAGGCAGACCCTTTAGGGGCAGGCAGTTATAATTGTCGTGGCCAAAATCCCCACAGTTACCAACAGGTTTCCCGTTTTCTAGGGCACCTGCTGCAATACAGTTGTCTGCAATTACAGGGTAATTTAATTATAAAAAATAGAACCGAGGCATGCAGTCCGTACTAACATTAAAAATATAATAATTTTAGGTTGGGATAATAATTTTAGCCATTTATCCTTGAACTTTTAAAAACAAAAAAAGCCCCGCTAAATAGCGGGGCTTTTCGTTATAGTTTTAAAACTACTTGGAAATTACTTTACCAAGTTGATTTCAACCCTTCTGTTTTGTGTTCTTCCAGCTCTAGTATTGTTAGTAGCGATTGGCTTATCCTCACCGTAACCTACAGCAGATAATCTAAACTCTTCAATACCTTTTTCTACCAAGAAAGATTTAACTGAAAGTGCTCTTGACTCAGATAATTTTTGGTTCAAGGAAGCACTACCTACACTGTCAGTATGACCTTCTACAGTAAATTTAGCAGTTGGATACTCTTTAAGGATAGTGATAATATCAACCATTACAGAAGTAGATTCTGCTTTGATGGAAGATTTACCAGTATCGAACAAGATTGTTCTAGCATATTCGTTCAATTGCTTCTGAACTTCTTCAGTAACTTCAGGACAACCTTGGTTAGCTACAGTTCCAGCAACATCTGGACATTTGTCATCTTTATCCAATACACCGTCACCATCTTTATCTTGGTAAGGACATCCTTTGTTAGCAGCAGGACCAGCTTCATTAGGACAAGCATCATCCTTATCGGCAACACCGTCACCATCAGCATCTGGACAACCAGCTAAAGCAGCAAGACCAGCTTCGTTAGGACAAGCATCATCCTTATCGGCAACACCGTCACTGTCAGCATCTGGACATCCGTTCATTTCTTTGGAACCAGCTTCGTTAGGACAAGCATCTTTGCTATCCTCTATGCCATCACCATCAGCATCTGGACATCCGTTGAAAATTTCAAGACCAGCAACTTCTGGACAAGCATCATCCTTGTCGTAGATTCCGTCACCATCGGTATCAGTTCCACCAAATTTGATAGCAATACCTGCCATATGTTGGAAATGTTTGGCCAAGTAATCTTCGAAAGCATGCTTGTAACTAGACTGTAATGTAAGACCTATATTCTCAGTAAACCAGATGTTAAGTCCAACACCACCATTTACTGTACCAGCACCTACTTCGTCTATCCAAGTATATCCACCACCTATTTCGATAAATGGATCGATTACTGTACTTTTTAAGAAATTATATTTTATTGTACCATCAACAGCATAGTGAGACAAATCGTCAACGCTTGTATCCCCCAATTTGTCAATTCGGTTCAAGGAACCTCTTGCCCCAATTGAGAAGCCGCTACCTACGTACTTGGAAACTCCAACATAGGAAATTGATGGAAGTATGTTCCAGTGGTCTGTTGCATTAAAGAATTCATTCCCAAAGCTACTATAATCTTCGGTAGGGTAAACGTCGATTGCGTTAGCTCCGAAACTTACTTGCCATGGGTTATTCTCGTCTTGCGCTTGTACGTTGTTAAAACCTACAAAAAGTAAGGCAACAACCAATAATTTGCTAAGATGTTTCATGTTCAATTTTTTAAGTTTAAGTGTTTATTAGCTGCAAATGTAAGTTGTTAAAAATTATTAACAAAATCATTCTCTTAATTTTTTTAACGTATTTCATACCAAAAAAGACGCATTTAATCGATATTTCATACTATCCCCACCTTGGCAAAAATAGTTATTGTACAATCCAAGTCCAAAAAACCATTAGCTATAAGACCTTGTAGGCAACTTCTTGCTTTATCTTTAAACAACATGGAAAGAATAATCCGATAAGATAAATAATTTATTATGGCATCAAATTGATGAATTTCCACCATAATTGGATACCATCTAACATAATTTTGGGCCAATAAATAACAGGAGTCCCAATCTATTATACCGCAGTGAGCGCATTAAAGACCAAAAACGTCCTATTTAAACTTCTCCAATCACGCCTTTAGCACCCACTAGATAAAGTCTAGGGTAATATCATCATTGATATAGATAAGGATTTTGTTTTCAATTTCATATCCCATTGCTTCCAGAGCGTCTGCATAGGAATAGATTTGCTCATGGTATGCCGGATTCCTTTTCCCTGTCTTATAATCTATAATGGTAGCCTTGTTTTCCTTAATGACCAGCCTGTCCGGGCGAAGTACCTTTCCATTTTTGGTTAGGATGTCCTGTTCATTCTTTATAAGGTTTCCCTTAAGAAAATAGCCGCATAACTTTGGGTGGTCAACAATGGACTTAATCCTTTGTTTCATCAAAAGACTGTCTCCATGGGAAAGATCGCCGTTTCTAATTAGCGTGTCAACAGCTCCTTCAATATCGTCATTGGTCTCAATTAATCCCATTATATGATGGAGCAAATTTCCCTTGCTAAGTGCTGTTCCCCGCTCCGTATCCCAAAGTGCGCCCGCTTTGGTCAAAATTCTAAATCCGGGTCGCTCCTTATAAGTGTATAAATGGATTATCTTTTCCTGATGTTCCCCTTGGCCGGAGGAATCGTCTTGCATTTCAAGGTCTCCGAATCGATAAGAGGTCTTGGCCTCTTCCCAAAGCCCCTTCTCCTTTAAATAATGTATAAACAATCCGGAATAATAATTTGGTTTATGTTCTCCCTTTTGGGTCAGATCTTTCTTGGAAATAACATAAAGACCCTTAACCGCCCTGGTCAGTGCTACATACAATAGATTAAAGGCGTCCAATTCCAATTTATGCTGTTCTTCGTTATAAATTGTTTCCGCAAGAGGACCATAACCTATAACCTCCTGTTTTTTGTTGATTAGTATTTCCTCAAAACCTTTAAACGAGATCGGGTTTACGGGCAGCCATAATTTTGCATCCCTTTCTTCATATATATTGGTATTGGCAAATGGAAAGATTACAATAGGAAACTCCAATCCCTTGGATTTATGAACGGTCATTATTTGAACGGCATCCACATTTTCGGGAGCGGTGATGCTTAAACTGTCCTTTTTCTTCTCCCAATACGCCAAAAAGACTTGGGTATTTGCCCCCTCCTTTTGTTCCACTTCCAAAACAACGTCCAGAAAGTAGGTTATATAGGCGTCCGAGCTGTTTGCCAATCCAAACTTTTTAATGGCATATTCCAAGCCATCATAAACCGAGGATTGACCTATAATATCTATATTAAAGCCGTAAGTTCCCAAGAGTAACTGGGGTACATTATTAATATTGGCGTTTATAAATTGATGTCTATTTTCAAGCTCTTCAGAAAGAAAGCTCAGTATTTCATAACACCTTTCCATCTCCTTTGGCTGTAGGCTAAAATGCAATAAATTAATCAGGAACCTAACCTTTGGATTGCTATTTAACAACAAAGTTTCGGACGAAATGATAGGAATATTGCCCTGCATTAGAAAATCTGCCAACAAGATTCCATGTTTCTTCTTACGGGTAAGTATACAAACATCCTTTAGGGAATAGTTCTTTTGCAAAACCTCTTCCAAGGTTTTCATTACCAAATTACAGTATTCCCCATCTTCCTCGTGGGATTCCTCGGTATCAATAAAGGAAAGTTGTACCAAACCTCCTTTTTTGCTATTGTACTTTTGCCTATTGCCCTCTACAAACAATTTGTTATATACGGTATTCTCCAAAAAGGGGCTGGTAATCGTAAAAAAATCATTGTTGAATTTTATTACCTCTTCATGACTCCTGTAATTTGCGGGAAGATTTTTCGTGGATGGCGGAAATACAAACGGATTTTCCTTTAGGTTTATCAGGTTCAGAAACTGTTCCGCCTTGCCCCCTCTCCAACGGTATATGGCCTGTTTGGCATCGCCTACCAAAAGCAAGGAACCTATTTTACCTTGATCGTCCTGACTCTCCAATGCATTACCTATTAAAGGAATTAGGTTGTTCCATTGCATTTCGGATGTATCCTGAAATTCATCCACAAAATAATGACGATACTTCTCCCCTATACGTTCATAAATAAAAGGTGCCGGCTGGTCTTTTATTTCTTTGGAAATAATACTATTAAAAGAGGAGATGGGC
This sequence comes from Arenibacter flavimaris, assembly GCF_030291335.1. Lineage (NCBI taxonomy): Bacteria > Pseudomonadati > Bacteroidota > Flavobacteriia > Flavobacteriales > Flavobacteriaceae > Arenibacter > Arenibacter flavimaris. The sequence goes on along the minus strand of NZ_JASWIM010000001.1, from coordinate 398,957 downwards.
AATAGGTCACGCTCCCTTTCCAGAGTTTTTATTTCATGTTGAATGGCACTGAGGACCGTAAGGGGCACTATATTATTATATCCGTTCTTAACCAAGGACAAGGCATTATAATGATCCTTAATCTCGTTGAACAGCGAAATAAACCTTGGGTGAAGTTTATCCAGAATATCTTTAATGCCTTGTGGACAGGTCTTGGCGTAAAGGGGATCGGTTTCAAATTTTTGTTTCCAACCGGCATTGAAATCCATTTTTAGATCTCCCGAGGCAATTTTGGCTATAAATTTTGGGAAATAGCCCGATTTAAAATTATTGAATTCCAAATTGTTATCCTCTATTATGGCAAGGGTCTCCGTGGCCCACGCCACTATTTTTGTCTCATGGGACTGTATTTGAAGCAACAATTCCTTTTTTAAACCCAAAAAGTCATCAATACCCTTGTCTTCAAGTTTTTTAAGGTGGGGAGCCTGATTTTCATTGAACAATAAAACCCCTATCTTTTGTAGGTCGATAGCTATATCCCAGCTTTTATCGTCATCAATTTTTTCCAAGGCAAAATCTATCAACACTTTGGTCAATTGCGTATCGGAACCCGCCTTATTGATAAGTTTGGCAATGGCTTCATCCAGTAATAATTTGGTGTCCAGAACCACCTCAAAGTTTTGGGGCAATTTTAAATCTTTCGCAAAAGTCCTTATAAGCCTATGGGTAAATTTATCAATGGTGGAAACATCAAAAAAGGCATAATTATGCAGTATTTCCTTCAGAACTCTTTTGGACCTATTCCGCAGCGTTCTTGTATCAATTCCCAATTCTTGGGAGATATCGGCCAGCATGGAAGGAATCTCAAATTCATCGGAGGTTGTGCCAAAAGCAAATAGACTGCCCAAAATTCGCTGTTTCATTTCGTTTACCGCCTTGTTGGTAAACGTAATGGCCAGAATACTGCGGTAGTTTCTATTAAAATCCGAAGAAAGGATGATTTTCAAATACTCTTTTGCAAGCGTATAGGTCTTGCCAGACCCAGCGGAGGCGTTATATATTTTGTAAGGGGCGTCCTGCACGGTATTTTAGTCGCAAAATAAGCAATATTAAACAGTTCTTAACAAATTATTAGTTGAATTTATGTCATAAAACCGTAATTTTGGGAAACAACATTTTTTAACATAAAAACGAAAACATTATGGCTTTTGAATTACCTAAATTACCTTATGCGTATGACGCTTTGGAACCACATATTGATGCCAGAACCATGGAAATACACCATACCAAGCATCACAACGGGTATACTACCAATTTAAATAATGCTATTGAGGGAACAGATTTGGCAAAAAAATCCATTTTGGATATTTTGTCCAACTTGGACATGTCCAATGCCGCTGTAAGAAACAACGGAGGAGGATTCTATAACCACTCATTGTTTTGGGAAATAATGTCTCCAAATGGTGGTGGGCAACCTTCAGGGGAGCTTGCTGATGCAATAAACTCGGCTTTTGGTTCTTTCGAATCATTTAAGGATGCCTTTTCCAAAGCCGCAGCCACCAGATTTGGTTCTGGATGGGCTTGGTTATGTGTTCATAAAGGAGGAAAACTGGAAATATGCTCTACTCCAAATCAGGACAATCCAATTATGCCTGGAACCGGATGTGACGGATTTCCAATTTTGGGCTTGGATGTATGGGAACATGCCTATTACCTCAATTATCAAAATAGAAGGCCAGACTACATCAACGCCTTTTTTAACGTAGTCAATTGGGATAAAGTAGCCGCTGCCTACAAGGCCAACAAGTAAGGGTTACCAATAACCATTACGGAATAAGCAAAGGCTACATTTGGCCTTAGTGATTATTTTCGGGTGCTTTTTCAAAGCAGTCGATGGAATAAATTTAAAGTCCGCTCGTCCAAAATTGGACAAGCGGACTTTTTTTTGTATCCTAAAAATAGAAAAGGGTGGAGAAGCCTCCACCCTTTTCGTCCCAAATCTTACCATAAACTTAACCTACTTATGCTATGGCGATACTAAAATACTGGTATTGTGAGAAATAACAAAAATAATTATGACTTTTTATCGACGATTTTTTTCTATGATGGTAAAGAATTATCGTTAAAAGGAGCTAAAAAACAGTTAAAATACTGATTTTCAGCAATAAAAAAGGCGAAGCTAAGCTCCGCCTTTTTTCCCCAAATCTTACCATGAACTTAACCTACTTATGCTATGGTCCTCCAAAAGTAAACCAAATGAAGTGGCGTAAAAAAGGTTTTAGATAAACGCCCCAATTATAGGTTAAAATACTTTTGGGATAGTATTCCAGAGAAGAAATTCTGAACAAATGAAATATACACTTGAAGATAATCAGGAATGATCAAGGATTCTTTTAACCCTTTCCTGAAGTATGGGTATCACCTCCTGCTCGAACCACGGATTTTTTGATTGCCAAAACCTATTCCTGGGAGAAGGGTGTGGCAAGGGAAAGTATTTCGGTAAAAATTCGCGATAGCCTTTTACGGTTTCTGTCAAGGTTCCTTTAGCAGTCTTCCCAAGATAATAACCTTGGGAATAGGTCCCAATTAAAATAATAAGTTGCACGTTCGGCATACTTTTCAGTAAGGCGCTGTGCCACAATGGGGCACATTCCGGTCTAGGGGGCAAGTCCCCTCCTTTACCTCTGCCGGGATAGCAAAATCCCATAGGTACCAGTGCTATTTTGCTTTCATCATAAAAAACGGTATCCGTAATATTGAGCCATTTCCTCAACTGCCGACCGCTAGGGTCATCCCAAGGTATTCCAGTTTGGTGTACCTTGATACCCGGTGCTTGGCCAATGATAATAAGCTTGGCATCGGGATGCGCTGCAACCACAGGTCTAGGTCCCAACGGTAAATGGGACTTACATACCTGGCAACTTCTTATTTCAGATAATAGTTCTTCCATTATTTTTTGCCTGCCACCACAATAACGATCTCTCCTTTGGGTGGATGGTCCGTATAATGCTGCAAAACCTCCTTCACCGTACCCCTTATGGTCTCCTCATACATTTTTGACAACTCCCGCGAAACGGATACCAATCTATCCGGTCCAAAATAAGTTTCAAAGTGTAACAAGGTCTTTGCCAATTTATGGGGCGATTCGTAAAAAATAATTGTTCTAGGCTCTTCGGCCAATAAGGTCAATCTGGTTTGCCTCCCCTTTTTAACGGGCAAGAAACCCTCAAAAACAAATTTATCGTTCGGCAGTCCGCTATTTACCAGAGCAGGCACAAAAGCGGTAGCACCGGGCAGGCAGTCCACTTCTATCTTATTTTCCACACAGGCACGGGTAAGCAAAAAACCGGGATCTGAAATGGCAGGAGTGCCCGCATCCGATATCAATGCGAGATTTTCTCCAGACTGCAAGCGCCTTACAATACCTTCCACCGTTTTGTGCTCATTGTGCATATGGTGACTTTGCATAGGGGTATCGATGTTGTAATGGTGCAATAATTTTCCACTGGTACGGGTATCCTCGGCCAAAATAAGATCCACTTCCTTTAGCACCCTGATAGCGCGCAATGTAATATCTTCCAAATTACCTATAGGAGTAGGTACAATATATAATTTCCCCATTAATTCTATTAAACACCGGCTTTGTGAACAACGGCTGGTGGCAAGTGACAAAAGTACTGAAAATCCATATTAACGATTTCCATTATTGTCCCTAAAAATTCTTACGCAAATTTACGGGCAATTACGTTCATAAACCGCTGTTCATATTCTTCCTTTCCTTCCCAATTATTATAGTCCGGCTTTACCATGTTTGTAATGAAGGAAATAGATCTCTCTTCACTGTCAATGGTGCTCAACTGGGACAAAACCCTGTTGTAATCTTCCATATTATTATTGAAGAGATGCTTTACAAATGCCAAGCGATCGTTCAAATCCACTTTCAATACCTTTTTAGCACTATTTTCCACAGGTTGGGCGGTGCCTACCGCTTTCACTGTTTTCACCTCCTTGGGCGTAAATAGATCCTTATCATTTTTGATAAGATCCGGTTTGTTGGTAAATTGGGATAATACCTCATCGATAGTGGTGGCTCCGGGCATCTCCGAGACCATATCCTTTATGGTATCTATACCTGGAATAATTATATCCTCCTTATGCGGGTTACTTTCTGGTACCGAAGAATTTGCATTCAGCACGGAGTTGGCCATGGTTTCAAATTTTGCCGCAATGGCATTCTTGGAGACATCTATCTCTACCTCATTCAATTGTTCCTCAATATATTTAAGGACCGCCAACTTTTCATATAATTCCTTGGCCGTATCATATAAGGCCGAGTAATCGCTTAAGTTTCTCGAAGTTATTATTTCAGTTGATAATTTTCTCAATTCCTCTTTTAGTCTCTTTTTCATCTGAATATATTTTAAAATTAGTAGGGCCCCGATTGGGACAACAATATAGCAATTCCTTACAGGTAATAAATGGATGGTTAAAAAACGAGTAATCAAGATTACCAACTTCTACCAACATTTATACCAGAAGGATTATTTTTTTTATAATTTTATGCCTCCTAATAAAAAACGGAAAACAAATTACTTTCGTCTAAAATTACAAAATGTTTCTCGAAAATACTGTTAACCCTAAAGAACAATTCGGTTGGATCGAAGTAATCTGCGGTTCCATGTTCTCTGGTAAGACCGAGGAACTGATCCGAAGGTTGAAAAGGGCCAAATTTGCCAAACAAAAAGTGGAAATTTTCAAGCCCATGGTGGACAAAAGATACCATGAGGAGATGGTAGTCTCACACGATGCCAATGAAATAAGATCTACACCTGTACCTGCAGCGGCCAATATTCGACTTTTGGCGGATGACTGTGATGTAGTAGGGATTGATGAAGCCCAATTCTTCGATGACGAAATTATTACCGTATGCAATGATCTGGCCAACAAGGGGATAAGAGTAGTGGTAGCCGGATTGGACATGGATTTCAAAGGCAATCCGTTTGGGCCTATGCCGGCTTTAATGGCCACAGCCGAATATGTCACAAAAGTTCATGCCATTTGCACTCGCACCGGTAACCTTGCCAATTATAGTTTTAGAAAGGCCAATAACACTAAAATGGTTTTTCTTGGAGAAACCGAAGAATATGAACCCCTTAGTAGGGCTGCATACTACAAAGCTATGTTAAAAGAAAAAGTGAGTGCCTTGGAAGTTACTTCGGAGGAAGTAGTGCCTCCTCAAAAAACATCGAATGACTAAGGTCGGAGAAACCGTTCTGGAAATTGACCTCAGGTCCCTGGAGCACAATTATCACTATTTAAGAACCAAGATAAATCAGGACACCAAATTCCTTGGAGTGGTAAAGGCCTTTGCCTATGGAAGCGATTCAATTGCCATTGCCAAAAAATTGGAATCCCTTGGTGCAGATTACCTGGCCGTAGCCTATACTTCGGAAGGGATAGCTTTAAGAAATGCAGGAATTGAATTACCTATCCTAGTACTTCACGCGCAAGAGGTAAGTTTTACCAAAATGATAGAAAATTGTTTGGAGCCCAGTCTATATTCAAAATCCATTTTCTCCTCCTTTTTAAAAATTGCCAAAGAGTTGGGCCAAAGGGACTACCCCGTACATTTAAAATTCAACACCGGTCTTAACAGATTGGGACTAGGGGAGAGGGATATGGATTTTATCATAAGGTCGCTGGAAGGAGCAGATCAGGTAAAAATCAGCTCCCTTTTTTCACATTTGGCCGCTTCCGAGGATATCAATGAAAAAGATTTTACATGCTCCCAGATTAGCCAATTCGAAAAAATAAGTTCCGCAATAATTTCTAAATTAAAGTACAGCCCCACTAGGCACATGTTGAATACCTCTGGAATAATTAATTACCCTGAAGCACAGTACGACATGGTAAGAAGCGGTATTGGACTTTATGGGTATGGAAACGAGGCCTCAGAAGATGAAAAGTTAATTCCTGTTGCCACTCTTAAAACAATAATATCTCAAATCCACAAGATTGCACCCCATGAAAGTGTTGGCTATAACAGGGCATTTATTTCCAATACTTCCAAGGTTACCGCAACATTACCCCTAGGCCATGCGGACGGAATAGGCAGACAATATGGTAACCGTATAGGTAAGGTATATATACAGGGAAAACCCGCTCCAATTATTGGCAATGTTTGTATGGATATGATTATGGTAGATATAACGGGGATTGATTGCAAAGAGGGCGACGAGGTCATTGTTTTTGGCCCGGATCACAGTGCAGAAAACCTAGCATCTTCCGCCAAAACCATCACCTATGAGCTTCTCACCGGTATTTCGCAGCGGGTGAAACGCCTTTACATTGATTAGAATTTAAGGGTTCAGGTTTATACCAGAGGTTAAAACTAGAATTAAAAAGATATGTTCACTGTACCCAACATTTTTATTTAACATTTTGTTAAGACGTCTATTTGGGTTAAATTGCAGATAGTATTAATCAAATAAAACACTAATTATGTTAAAAGAATTTAAGGATTTTATTATGACAGGCAATGTCATTGATTTGGCAGTTGCTGTATTGCTCGCCGGGGCTGCAGGCTTGGTCGTCAGTGGATTTGTCAACGATATCATGATGCCAATTGTAGGCTTTTTTACGGGAGGTGTGGATTTCTCCGACATGCAATATGTTCTTTCCGAAGCTGTCGTCGCCGCGGACGGAACGGTTGAAAAACCAGCAAGTGCCATTCGTTATGGAGCTTGGATCAATTCTATAATCAATTTAATTATTGTTGGTTTTGTTTTATTCTTGATCGTAAAGGCCTACAATAAAACCAAAACCCCACCGGCACCACCAGCACCAAAAGGTCCAAGTCAGGAGGAACTTTTAACACAGATCAGGGATTTACTGAAAAAATAATTTTTTATAAAAGCATTGTGTACTTGGACTTGAGATAGAAGTACAACCGCTACACAACCAACTAACCAACAAAAACCGTCAGCTAGGATTCGCTATCCAAGTTGACGGTTCTTTTATTTTACAAAGTTATTTTTGTAACAATTTGTTATATTTTTAATATATTCCTATTTATGTATTGTTTAATAGCCTATATTCAGTACATTTGCCCACTGAAATTTTAATCATAATAGTAATGAAAGTAGCTGTAGTTGGTGCAACGGGAATGGTCGGGGAGGTAATGCTAAAAGTATTGGCAGAACGTAATTTTCCAGTAACGGAATTATTGGTAGTGGCCTCGGAAAGATCTGTAGGTAAAAAGTTAAGCTTCCAAGACAAGGAGTATACCTTAATTGGGCTGGAAACTGCGGTTGCCGCCAAACCGGACATTGCCATTTTTTCAGCCGGAGGGGATACTTCCTTGGAATGGGCGCCAAAATTTGCCGCTGTAGGTACCACGGTAATAGACAATTCCTCAGCCTGGCGTATGGATCCCACCAAAAAACTGGTGGTTCCGGAAATAAACGCCTCCGAATTGACCAAAGAAGATAAGATTATAGCAAATCCAAACTGTTCCACAATACAGATGGTATTGGCACTTTCCCCCCTTCATAAAAAATACAAGATGAAAAGGGTGGTCGTCTCTACTTACCAATCGGTTTCCGGAACCGGGGTAAAAGCAGTACGGCAATTGGAAAACGAAATTGCAGGAATACAAGGGGAAATGGCGTATCCTTATCCCATTGGGAAAAATGCATTGCCCCATTGCGATGTATTCCTGGATAATGGATATACCAAGGAAGAAATGAAATTGGCCAGGGAGCCTCAAAAAATATTCAACGACAGAACATTTTCCGTAACTGCTACGGCTGTTCGTATCCCAACGGCCGGAGGTCATTCAGAGTCGGTCAACGTTGAATTTGAAAACGATTTTGACCTTTCGGAAGTAAGAAGGTTGTTGAGCGAAACACCAGGAATCGTTGTCCAGGACAATACCGATACCAATACCTACCCTATGCCCATATATGCACATGGAAAGGATGATGTATTTGTAGGCCGTATTAGAAGGGACGAAACACAGGCCAATACCTTGAACATGTGGATCGTTGCGGATAACTTAAGAAAGGGTGCAGCCACCAATGCGGTACAAATTGCCGAGTATTTGGTCCAAAACCAACTAGTTTAATAGAATCCATATACCAAAACCCTTCAATCCCTAAAGGGTAAATGAAGATGTTAAAACCTTTGCAACTACCATTTGCAAAGGTTTTTTTATGCTATTTTTGGTTTCTGAACGGCCTTAAATGAAAACATTCATATTGATCCCACTGGCTGGAATACTGATGCTAGCCTGTGAACCTGCCCAAAAAAAAGATACTGTCATTTTGAAATATCCAAACACAAAAAAAACCGATTCAGTAGATACCTATTTCGGAACAAAAGTACCGGACCCATTCCGTTGGTTGGAAGACGACCGAAGCCCCGAAACAGAAAATTGGGTCCAATTACAAAACGAGACCACTTTTAACTATTTGGACAAAATTCCCTATAGAAGAGAACTAAAAAAACGTTTGGAGCAATTATGGAATTTTGAAAAGTTGGGATCTCCGTTCAAAGAAGGCGATTACATCTATTTTTTTAAGAACGATGGTTTACAAAATCAGAGTGTATTGTACCGTAAAAAAGGAGATGAGGGACAGGTAGAAGTTTTTCTGGATCCGAATACCTTTTCCGAAGATGCCACCACCTCCTTGGCGGGTATAAATTTTTCAAAGGATGGTTCCATAGCTGCCTACTCCATATCCGAGGGTGGAAGTGATTGGCGAAAAGTAATTGTCATCAATGCGGAAGACAAGTCCATTGTTGAGGACACCCTAGTTGACATTAAGTTTAGTGGTGTTTCCTGGAAGGGAAACGAAGGCTTCTTTTACTCCAGTTATGACAAACCCAAAGGAAGTGAACTATCTGCCAAAACCGACCAACATAAACTTTACTATCACAAACTTGGGACTCCCCAAAAGAGCGATGAGGTGGTCTTTGGCGGTATTTTATCGGAAAAACATAGATATGTTGGAGGTTACGTTACCGAAGACAATAGGTATCTAATAATTTCGGCCGCTGTTTCTACTTCTGGGAACAAATTGTTCATAAAAGACTTGACGCAACCGGAGAGCCAACTGAGGACCATATTGGATTCTACGGATAGTGATAGCCATATCATAGACAATGTGGGATCCAAATTATTCATATTGACCAATAGAAACGCGCCCAATAAAAAAGTAGTAACCGTGGAAGCAGATAATCCAACACCTGAAAATTGGAAGGATCTAATTCCAGAAACACAAAATGTTCTTTCTGTGGGCACTGGTGGAGGTTATTTCTTTGCAGAGTACATGGTAGATGCCATTTCAAAAGTATATCAATACGATGACCAAGGCACAATGATACGTGAAATTGCACTTCCAGGACTAGGAAGTGCCGGTGGTTTTGGAGGAAAAAAGAAGGCAACCGATCTTTATTTCACCTTTACCAATTACAATAGCCCGGAAACCATTTATAAATTGGATATAAAAACCGGTAATTACACCGTTTATTGGAAACCTGAAATAGACTTCAACCCAGAGGACTATGTATCCACACAAGTATTTTACCCTTCCAAGGACGGAACTAAGATACCAATGATGATTATCCATAAAAAAGGATTGCGGTTAAATAGCCAAAATCCTACCATTTTATATGGTTACGGGGGCTTTAACATAAGCCTTACGCCGACTTTTAGTGTTATAAATGCCGTGTGGATGGAGCAAGGCGGCATCTATGCTGTGCCCAACCTAAGAGGTGGAGGTGAATATGGCAAACAATGGCATGATGCCGGTATTAAAACCCGTAAACAGAACGTCTTTAACGATTTTATTGCTGCCGCCGAATATTTAATAGCCGAAAAATATACATCATCGGACTATTTGGCCATTAAGGGAGGTTCCAATGGTGGGCTCTTAGTGGGTGCCACCATGACCCAAAGACCAGATTTAATGAAGGTGGCCCTTCCCGCTGTAGGCGTTCTGGATATGCTACGGTATCACACATTTACCGCTGGTGCCGGCTGGGCTTATGATTATGGGACAGCTGAAGACAACTTGGAAATGTTTAATTATCTGAAAGGCTATTCCCCTCTGCACAATGTTCGGAAAGGGGTAGCATATCCGGCTACCTTGATTACCACGGGCGATCATGATGACAGGGTGGTACCAGCCCATAGTTTTAAGTTCGCTGCGGAACTGCAGGATAAGCAGACAGGGGACAACCCTACCCTAATACGAATAGAAGTAAATGCCGGCCATGGTGCAGGCACTCCTATTAGCAAGACCATTGAGCAAAATGTGGATATTTTTGGATTTACCTTGTTCAATATGGGCTTTAGAGAACTCCCGAACAAGGGAGTTTTAAAAGATTTTAAGGATTAGTTTAAAAAAAATCGATAATTTTGTTCTAGAGTCCGTTTCTTTTAGAAATGGACTTTTTTTATACCCTCTAAGTGCATTTATAGTTTTAGCCCATGTTACAAGTCAATTCCCTTTCGTTTGCCTATGATAAAAAACCGATACTTACCAATATCAGTTTTAAGGTAGGTAAGGGAGAACATATTTCCATTGTAGGTGAAAGCGGTTGTGGTAAAAGCACCTTGCTCAAAATTATTTACGGTCTTTTGCAGCCCCTGCAAGGCAACATATTCTGGGGAGAAAAGCAGGTGATGGGCCCCGATTTTAATTTAGTACCCGGGGAATCCTTCATGAAATACCTTTCCCAAGATTTTGATTTAATGCCCTTCACCACCGTGGCTGAAAACGTAAGTCAGTTTTTATCTGTTTTTTATCCAGAAGAATTAAAGGCAAGAACCACTGAATTATTGGAAATGATAGACATGGTCCCCTTTGCAAAGGTCAAGGTAAAAAACCTGAGTGGAGGGCAACAGCAAAGGGTTGCTTTGGCCAGGGTTTTGGCGCAAAAACCTGAATTACTTTTGTTGGACGAACCCTTCGGGCATATTGACAATTTTAGAAAAAATCAACTTAGAAGAAATCTCTTTGAATATTTAAATAAAGAGGGGATTAGCTGTATCACCGCTACCCATGACCACCAAGACATTTTGCCCTATGCCAAAAGAATCATAGTAATCAAGGATCAGACAATAATGGCGAATGCCAATACCCGAGATCTGTATAACAACCCGAAAAATATTTATACCGCCAGTTTGTTCGGGGAAGCCAACCTAATACCCATAAATATAATAAAATCTTATGGAGATTTGGAGCGAAAAATCATTGTATACGCCCATGAATTTAGGGTCTCAAATAAATCTGGAATTCCAACCATTGTTGAAAGATGCTATTTTATGGGCAGTCATTTTTTAATTGAAGCCATATCAGGAGCGCAAAGAATACGGTTCAATTCCGAAGAAGCGCTAACCATCGGTAAAAAGGTATTCCTAAATATTGCCTTGGAAACCATTAGCCAACGTCTAAAACCATAACATACCATTGAATAGGGAAGGAATCATACAGGAACTAACATTTAAAGCAGTGCGGAGCAGTGGTGCCGGAGGACAACATGTAAACAAGGTTTCCTCCAAAGTGGAACTGACCTTTGATCTGGAAAATTCCAATTCCCTGACCGAAACGGAAAAAAACAGACTTCTCAAAAAACTGTCGTCCAAACTGAGTAAGGAAAACATTCTTTTAATGCAATGTGAGGAAACCCGTAGTCAGCATAAAAACAAGGAACTGGTCATCAAAAAATTCCTGGAAACCCTCGAAACCAACCTGGTAGTTCCAAAAAGACGAAGAAAGACCAAACCCAGCAGATCGGCCATCGAAAAACGATTAAAAGGCAAAAAAAAAGCGGCCCTAAAAAAAATAAACAGGAGCAAACCCAAGCTGGATTAGTCCCCGGGTAACAACCTAATGCTACCCCTCCCCAAAAACAGCTACGGCCCGGACAGGGGATCCGGTACCGCCCCTGATTTTCAAAGGCAAACCTATAAATCTAAAGCGCCCTCGACCAATCAGGAGCTGCAAATTGATCATATTTTCATAATGCGTAAAGCCCATTTGTCCGCAAATATGATGTACCTCTTTATTGGATACCCCTGGAATACCAGGAGACATCATTTCCACGCCAAATGCAGAAATGCCATGCTCTCCCAACCAACGTACCGCAGAAGCACTTAGTCCCGGACCACGGCCCCAGTTGGCACTTCCATAAGTTCGTCTATAATGATCGGTATAGATCAAAACCGTATCACCTTTTTTTATTTCCGTGTTGCCTTTGGAACAAGCCGATAGCAAATCTGCCGGTTCTATTAATTGCATTAGGCCCTTATGGGACAAGTCCAAACAAATTCCCTCCGTATAGAACATAGTGAGCGGCATGGTGTCTATGGACTGCCCCCTAAATTCACGTGCCATATGGCTAAGGGAATCCACGTGGGTGCCAGTATGTTCGCTCATATCCAACTTGTAGACACTTGGGGATACCGTGTTGGCATCGGTAATCCCGTCCCATTGTTCATGGGAAGCATACATCTCCATCTTAACCTCGGGAAGGCTCTTATACACCGCCATTCCAGAAAATATTTCCTGACTTAGATCAATAATTTCAACCATAATGAGAAAATAATACTTTTAAAACCAAATACTTCCCTCTGCAGCTCCAGCAACTACCCGAGCTGCTGTATTACCATTTGCCTAGTATTAAAAACAACCATATCGCCCACAGTTTTCCCCAATAACAATTTCCCTATGGGGGTATTTGGTGCAATGGCAAAATAGGACACCCCATTTATCTTCAACTCCCCCGCACTTATCCCTATATAATAATTTTGTTGATCGGTAAACACCACACTGCCCAATCCCACTTTTGACAAACTCGCTTGTAGCGGTATCTTTTTAAACAACTCCTGCAACAATTGTGCTTCCGCCAGTTGATTGCCCAACTTTTCGCGTTCCAATTGAATCATAGCCCTTCCCGTTTCATGCTTATCCCCGGCACTACTTTTGGTCTCGGAGGTCAAAGCTTCCTGTAGGGAATCGATGTTGCTATTGATACGCTCCAACCTCTTCCCTATAAATACTTTACAAAACGCATATAATTGTTGTTTTACCGAAGAATCCATTCAGAATAAAATTTTTTAAATTACGGCGGATTTTAGCCCATTGAAACTTTAAAACTACTTCATCAAATTAGCCAATTCCTTACCAACCAAACTACCAATGGCAATTCCCATCCCTCCCATTCGCACCCCGCAATATACATTTTTGCCCAATTGCTTTACAATAGGCTTCTTTTGTTTGCCCATTCCCATAATACCGCTCCATCTTAGGTCTATGTCAAAGGAGGTATTGGGCAAAATGACTTTATGTAGTATATGCTCCAGCCTATTCTGGATCAGGGCGGTCTCGCCAAAGGAGCTAGTTTCCTCACCCTTAAAATCGAGATTTCTCCCCCCTCCCAATAAAATTCGATTGTCTATATTCCTAAAATAATAATACCCTTCCTCCAAATGAAAAGTTCCTTTAATATTCAGGTTGTTTATAGGTTTGGTAATCAGTACCTGAGCTCGGGCCGGGCGTACCGTTTCCCCAATTAATTGGGAGGCAAAACCATTGGTTGCAATGAATAGTTTGTGGGTCTTAAATTCGAAATGATCGGTTTTAACAGCAACGTGATCCATATTCTCTACATAGCCTTCCACCCCAATGGCATTTAAGACCGTAACACCCAAATTCTGCACTTTATCCAGTAAAGCCTTCATCATTTTACCGGTGTTGATCTGCCCTTCAAACGGGTTTGTGATATAATACTTCTGGATCCCCTCAAAATTAAAACTATTGGGATGTACTTGAAAAGAGTCTGTCTTAAATACCGGATTCAATAATGAATTCACCCATTCCAAATTGCCCAGGCAATCTTCAAATAGCTCCTCCTGTTCCTGGAAATAAACTTCATGCCCTCCGTGGTTCTGATAATCTATTTGTTCATCACCAAGGTTCTCCCTAAGTAACTGTATCCCCTCCAAGCGCTTTTGCACCAATTGCCGGACTTCCTCCTCCGAATGCATTTTTAAATCCGATAAAACCTCCGAAATACTGCCAAAACAGGCAAATCCAGCATTTTTAGTACTGGCTCCTTGTGGCAGCAGTCCTCTTTCCAAGACTAAAATCTTAGCTTTAGGGAATTGCTCCTTTAAATACACAGCACAATTAAGCCCCACTATTCCGCTGCCTATAATAGTGTAGTCTATATTGGACAACCAAGTTTTATATTCCCAATAACTTAGGTTCATATAGGGTAGGTGCATTTATGATCAAGGTAACAAAAGTGCGATAAAGGTATTATTAATTTAGATACGAATAATTAATGGTGAAGGGTCCATTCAATAATCCTTTAAACTAAAAAAGCGGATTAAACTGTTGGTTGCCCCCCAGTTTAATCCGCCTCTTCCAAGAAATAATTGTGTTGTTAAAAGCTTATTATTCCGCCGGTTGTGGTGCCATTACAAAGTCTTCCATAAACTTTGTGGTATAATTCCCGGCCAAGTAGTCCGGGTGATCCATGAGCTGTCTATGGAATGGAATGGTGGTCTTAATTCCTTCTATTACAAACTCATCCAGCGCACGCTTCATCTTATTGATGGCCTCCTCCCTGGTTTGGGCCGTGGTAATCAACTTTGCAATCATGGAATCATAATTGGGCGGTATGGTATATCCACTATAAACATGTGTATCCAATCTAATCCCGTGTCCCCCTGGAGTGTGCAGGGTGGTAATCTTTCCTGGAGAAGGTCTAAATCCGTTATACGGATCCTCGGCATTTATTCTACATTCAATGGAGTGAAGTTTTGGAAGATAATTTTTCCCTGAGATGGGGACTCCACCTGCCACCAAAATTTGTTCCCTAATAAGGTCATAATCTATTACCTGTTCTGTTATGGGATGTTCTACCTGTATCCTGGTATTCATTTCCATAAAATAGAAATTCCGGTGTTTGTCCACTAAGAATTCTATGGTGCCAGCTCCTTCGTACTTAATATATTCTGCTGCTTTTACAGCCGCTTTCCCCATATCGTCCCTCAGCTTATCCGTCATAAAGGGGGAAGGAGTCTCTTCCGTTAATTTTTGATGACGACGCTGTATGGAACAGTCCCTTTCCGAAAGGTGGCAAGCCTTTCCATACTGGTCCCCTACAATCTGAATTTCTATATGACGTGGTTCCTCGATCAACTTTTCCATATACATTCCACCATTGCCAAAGGCCGCTGTAGCTTCCTTTACGGCACTGTCAAAAAGATCCTCCATCTTCTCTTCGGACATTACGGCACGCATTCCCTTACCTCCACCACCAGCAGTAGCTTTGATCATAACGGGATATCCCATCTTTTTAGCTACCTTTTTGGCATCGGCTACATCTTTAAGCAGACCATCAGAACCTGGTACACAAGGTACACCAGCCTTCTTCATGGTTTCCTTTGCCGTGGCCTTATCTCCCATCTTGTCTATGTGATCACCTGTAGCTCCAATAAATTTGATATCGTGCTCAGCACATATTCTGGAAAATTTGGAGTTCTCCGAAAGAAAACCATATCCCGGATGAATAGCATCTGCATTGGTAATTTCTGCCGCAGCTATAATATTGGGAATCTTCAAATAAGATTCACTACTTGGGGCAGGACCAATACAAACCGCCTCATCCGCAAAACGAACATGCAGGCTCTCTTCATCGGCCTTAGAATATACCGCAACCGTTTTAATACCCATTTCCTTACAGGTCCTAATAATCCGTAGCGCTATTTCCCCCCTATTTGCAATAAGTATTTTTTTAAACATCTTTTGAAATTTTAAATTTTGTAATCTAAATTTTAAATGGTTCGGACTGACCAGAGAAAATTGTCATCCGACATTTAACATTTAAAACTTCTTATGATGGATCTACCAAAAATAAAGGCTGATCAAATTCTACAGGTGAACTATCATCTACAAGAACTTTCACAATGGTCCCGGACACTTCGGATTCAATATCATTGAATAGTTTCATGGCTTCTATAACACAAAGCACATCCCCTTTACCAATGGTATCGCCTACCTCAACAAAAGAAGGTTTATCAGGTGAAGGTTTTCTATAAAAAGTACCGATTATAGGCGATTTTATGGTAATATATTTTGAATTTTCATCAGCTTCCTTTTTCACCTCTACCTCCACAGAAGGAGAAGCGGCAGGAGCGGCAGCCATTTGCTGTGGCATATGGCCCCCCATAGGAATTTGCTGTACATAAGTTGGTTCTGTGGTATGACCAGCTGCCCCGGTTCGGATGGTGATCTTTATATCTTCCATCTCCAATTTTACTTCACTAGCCCCAGATTTGGCGACAAATTTAATTAAGCTTTGAATTTCTTTAATATCCATAGAGTTCGTATTAGTTTATAGGTTGCGACAGATTTATGAATTGTATGCCCATTTTAAATAAATGGAGCCCCAGGTAAAACCACCACCAAAGGCTGCAAAAACCAAATTATCACCTTTCTTGAGCTGTCTTTCATAATCGCTCAATAAAAGTGGCAAGGTTGCGGAAGTGGTATTTCCGTACCTCTGTATATTCATCATTACCTTGGAATCTTCCAATCCCATTCTGTTGGAAGTGGCGTCTATAATTCTTTTGTTGGCTTGGTGGGGCACCAACCAATCAACATCCTCGTGCGACAAATTATTTCGTTCCATAATCTTTGCGGCGGAATCGGCCATATTGGTCACGGCAAATTTAAAGACCGACTTCCCATCTTGGTAAATAAAATGTTGTCGGTTTTTAACGGTTTCCTCCGAGGCAGGAAGCAAGGAGCCACCTGCATCCATTTTAAGAAAATTTCTTCCTACGCCATCCGACCTTAAATATTCATCCTGAAGACCTAGACCTTCGTTATTTGGTTCAAAAAGTGCTGCACCGGCACCATCCCCAAAAATTATACAGGTGGTTCTATCGGTATAGTCAATAATAGAGGACATTTTATCCGCACCAATAAGCAATACCTTCTTATATCGTCCAGATTCTATGTAACTGGCAGCCGTGGACATTCCGTATAAAAAGCTGGAACAAGCAGCTTGCAAATCATAAGCGAAGGCATTAGTTGCTCCAATTTCCGAAGCCACATAGGCAGCAGTTGCAGCAACCATCATATCTGGAGTTGCAGTTGCAACAATTATTAGTTCGATCTCCTTGGGATCCAATTTTTGCTTTTCCAGAAGTTGCTCCGCCGCTTTTATGGCAAGATAGGATGTACCTAGCCCCTCCCCCTTTAAGATTCTCCTTTCCTTGATACCGGTTCTTGTCGTAATCCATTCATCATTGGTATCCACCAAAGTTTCCAAAATCTTATTCGTCATTACAAAGTCTGGCACATAAGACCCTACAGCAGTAATAGCAGCTGTTATTTTGCTCATCTAAATTTGATTTTTATCAATAAATCTTCAAAAACAATTGAAAATTTGTGAAAATTAGTGATTTTCTGTGACTTTAAGTTTAAAAACACCTTGTTTTTGAATTTTACCTCACCCTCATAAAAAAACTCCCACTCTTAAGAAGTGGGAGTCCAAATTATATTGTGCCTAGGTGATTTATGCTACTGCTTCCTCAGTTTTGTCGATCAAAACCTCCCCACGGTAGTATAATTTACCTTCATGCCAATGAGCTCTGTGAAACAAATGCATTTCTCCAGTAGTTGGATCTTGTGCTACAGTAGGAGCTACCGCCTTATAGTGCGTTCTTCTCTTGTCTCTTCTGGTTTTGGAAATTTTTCTTTTAGGATGTGCCATTATGAAACTTATTTATCCGTTAATAATTTTTTTAAAGCGTCCCACCGGGGATCGATATCTTCTTTGTTTTCCTTTGTATCTTTTGGTTGGAGTTCTTCCAGCCTGTCCAACACTTCTGATTGTAAAGTGCCGTCCAAAACCCCAGGATGAACCTTTTTGAGCGGAACCGACAATACCAACATTTCATAAACATATTGTGCAATATTGATTTGGTATTCACTATGTGGAATAATCAATATTTCATCATTGTCATTGTTGTACTCATCACCAAACTTAACAACCAATTCCAAATCGGCCTTGATTTTTTGATCATAAGGTTCGCTAGTTAGATCACAATTAACATTTACTGTTCCCCGTGCCTCCATTTCCAACTCCATCATGGTACTCATTTTATTCAAGGTAACGTCTAATTTAATATCCGCAGCATTGAATTCATCATACTCAAAAGACTCAAAGAACGTATTCTCTATAGTGTACTCAAACTCGTGTTTTCCCTGTTTCAGTCCCGAAAAAGGAATAATAAACTCCTTATGCTGCATCATGATCCACACTGGTTTTAACGTACCCGCCGCAATAAAGGCGGGTGCAAAGATACTATTATTTTGTAAAAAGCCAACAAATAGACCGAAATAAATATATTCCGATTAAATTTCCATAATTCAATGATATCACGCCGAGTAGCGCCCCCATATTTAGGTAAGCCTATCCCTGTCTTTTTAATTTATGTTTCTTTAAAGGATTCCCAGTTAATTCCTTATATTCCTGTCTATTTTTAAATATATGGAGGGCCGCAAATACTGCTTCCTTGAAAGAGCTATTGTCAGCAACACCTTTACCTGCAATTTCATAGGCTGTTCCGTGGTCTGGGGAGGTTCTCACTCTATTAAGGCCTGCGGTATAGTTTACCCCTTTCCCAAAAGACAAGGTTTTAAAGGGTATTAGTCCCTGGTCGTGATAAGCGGCTAGAATAGCATCAAAATTTTTATAATTGTCAGATCCAAAAAAGCTATCAGCGGAGTAAGGCCCAAAGACCAAATGCCCCTTTTCCGACATCTCTTTAATGACCGGTCTCATAACCTCATCATCTTCCTTACCTATTACACCGTTATCTCCGCTGTGGGGATTAATCCCCAACAATGCGATCTTAGGTTTCCTAATTCCAAAATCCATCTTAAGGGAATTCGAAATGGTGGCAATTTTAGAGCGTATCAATTGCGGTGTAATGCTGGCTGCAACATCCTTTACGGCAACATGATCGGTAAGCAAGCCCACCCTTAAACCATCGGCTACCATGAACATTAAGCTTTCTCCTTCCAATTCCTTGGCCAAATAGTCGGTATGCCCTGGAAATTTAAAATCCTCGGCCTGTATATTGTTCTTATTAATAGGTGCCGTAACCAGAACATCTATATCGTTATTCTTTAGGGCCGCTACTGCCGCCCTTAAAGACTGTATGGCATATTTTCCACTTTCAGGGGTTGGCACCCCAAAACTTACGACCGGAGTTTCCTTCCATACGTTCACCACATTTATCTTTCCATCAATTGCTTTGGAAGCATCCTGTATGCCATTATAATTAATTTCCAGTCCCAACTCCGATTTTTGGTGGGAGATGGTTTTATTGGATGCAAAAATAACCGGTGTGCAGAAGTCCAACATCCGGGAATCTTCAAATGTCTTAAGTACCACTTCGCACCCAATCCCATTTAAATCCCCAATGGATATCCCCAATTTTATTTTTCCAGTTTCCTGCATTTTGTCTCTTCGTTTAATATGAAATAAACCCTTAAATTTACAACACAAAACTACTTAATTAAAACGACACATGTTTACTGGGATTATTGAAACTTTGGGAGAAGTAATAAAATTGGAAAAAGAGGGAAGCAATCTTCATATTACCTTAAGATCTAAGATTACCCAAGAACTAAAAATTGACCAAAGTGTTGCGCATAACGGAGTATGCCTTACCGTCGTAAAAATTGCAGCTGATCAATATACCGTAACCGCCATTGAGGAGACCTTGGAAAAAACCAACTTGAACGATCTTCGTGAAGGAAACCTTGTAAACCTGGAACGTGCCATGGTACTAGGGGCCAGATTGGACGGACATATTGTACAGGGACATGTGGACCAAACCGGGGAATGTATTGATATTAAAGAAAAGGATGGCAGCTGGATTTTCACCTTCAGTTATAATTCCCTACAGAATAATGTCACCATTGAAAAGGGATCCATAACCATAGACGGAACCAGTTTAACCGTAGTTGGATCCCAGAAAAACAGCTTTAGCGTTGCCATAATCCCTTATACTTATGAGCATACCCGGTTTGGAAGTTATACAATAGGAACAAGGGTCAATCTGGAGTTTGACGTAATAGGAAAATATGTATCCAGGTTATTGGAACTCAGAGGATAAAAACCAAAGGATTATAGTAAAGTTTTCAATTTAACAAGATTGATTTTAAAAAAATTTATACTAATTTACTCCCCTACAACACCTTAAGGTTTAATACTTATGCTTTATATACTAATTGGAATTGGCCTTCTTTTTATTGGCATGGCATTTCTTGTTACGGAAAACAATTCGAAATATCTCCTCTCTGGCTATAACACCATGAGCGAGGAAGAAAGAAAACAGGTGGATATAAAATCGTACATCCCATATTTTAAAAAGTTTCATTTGTTGTTGGGGTCCTCGTTTATTATTATCGGTCTCATATTGCACTATGCCATTGGAGAAAGTGCCAGTGGAATATTTATAGGTGTTTATCCCATACTTGCCTATCTCTACTTCATGAGGGAAAGCAATAAATACTGGAAAGGGTCCAGCAACAAATGGAATAAAATTGGCCTTTATGTCCTAGCGGCAACCTTGATTCTTGTAGTAGGGCTCCTTGCCATGGGTTTTAAGGAAAATAAACTAATCATTGAACCGGATGCTGTCCAATTTCAGGGCAGTTACGGGGAAACTCTAAATGTGTCGGATATAGCATCCGTGACCCTTGTGGACCATTTACCTGAAATTACCTCAAAAACCAACGGATTTGCCCTTGGAAGCATCAGGAAAGGATATTTTAAGACTGGTGTTGGAGAGGAAGTGAAATTGATATTGAATTCCGACAGCAAAACATATCTGTTGTTTACAAAAACAAATGGAGGGAAAATTTACTTTTCCGCAAAGGAAAATACGAGCACTCAAATTTATAATGAACTAAAAAAAGTATTTCCGGAACAGATTGAATAAGATTGGATTTCTTTACCCAAGATGATTGCATCATTATTGGCGTGGCTAAATATATGTGTTGAAGACCATATTATTTTAAAGATTGAAAATCGTACAGGATTTGAGGTTTTGTTTATGCGGTTTACCCGTTATTAAATTAGTTTAAAAGGAAGTGTTTATGGCAATGGAAGTCGACCAAAATCTACTTTATGGGAGTTCGACAACTAAAAAGAACAGCCACCCTGCCAGCCAGAGACGGACTCTCCCAAGGTGGGATAAATAGGAACACCTATCTTGTTAAAAACATTCCAGAGACTTGGCCATCCCCAAGTTACTACATCTAGTTAGACTTTTATAAATATTTTTTTTCTGTAGAGAATATATCCCAATAACACATACAAAGAGACCAATGAAAGCCCATACAGAAATGAAGAAGTTTCCATTGACCAAAAATCCTGAACATATACGGTATTAAAAAGCCAGCCTTTTAGGGAAGTGTCCCCATTCACTTTTACCAAACCCATAATTTTACTTGTGAAACTGGAAAGAAAATACAGGACAATGGCATTGGCTCCGGCATATTTAAATATACTGCCAAACTTAATCCCCTTAACATCGGAGAAGTAATATATTATAGCCAAAATTATATTGGCCCAACCAGCTGTTACCATTACAAAGCTACTGCTCCACAGGGCCTTGTTTATGGGGAAAAACAAATCCCACACATAACCCACCAACAACATTGCCAATCCAATACCGAACAGGAGCATTTCCTTTTTAGCCCACTTGGAGCGCAACATTAGACCTGTAAAGATCCCCAGTATAGCGGTAGCTATGGAAGGCAAAGTACTTAACAATCCCTCGGGATCGTAATCCGCTTTATAGCTGTGGCTCCCAAAAACAAGGACATCCAAATAATTGGCCAAATTGTTCGGGGCTCGTTCAAAGGTGGGTGCCATTCCATTGACAGGAACAAAACCCAATAACAACCAATACCCAATTAAAAGAAAGGCACAAATACCAACCAGTGTTTTCCAACTAAAATTGATAAATAAAATCGAGGCAAAGAAGAACACAACACCAATACGTTGCAACACTCCTGGAAATCGAATATTTTCGAAATCCTTAAAGAAAGGAAAGTGTATGGTAAAAGCCCCTAAGAACAACCCCAATCCAACTAGTTTCAGGGCTCTAATCGTAATTTTTTTATAGGTCTTGGAATCTACCGCTTTGTGTTGATATGCAAAAACAATGGAACAGCCTACGATAAACAAAAAGAATGGAAAGACCAGATCCGTAGGAGTATATCCGTGCCATGGAGCATGCATAAAAGGAGCGTACACATGGGACCAGGTACCGGGATTATTTACCAAAATCATAAGGACAATGGTAAGTCCCCTAAAGATATCCACGGAAATTATTCTATTCTGTATATTCATTCCTGCCTGGCGACAAACCAGCTATTTATTATATATTCTATAGAATATGATCCTTCATTTTGTTCCAAGCCCGTGCCAGCAAAAATCCGGACACCACGGCCACACCGGTCAAAATAAGGGCATTGGTAGTTTTTCCATATATCCAATACCCAGTGGCAAACATGCAGGAGTAGATTAATACACAACCTAGCAACATGGCAGTGATACCTGCAGGTACACTCCATTTTTCCTTAGTGTTCACAATCTCTACGTTTTCGTCCTTCGCATCCTTGATCACTTTGGACCAACCCGGCCCTCCTGGCTGAATTTTTTTGTAAAAATCCTGCAATACCTGTTTGGATTCTGGCTGTGTCATATACGTTGCTGCCAACCAAATAACCGTAGTAACAACAACCACAAAAGGATATTCTGCCCAATCTGGGAAAACACCTGTTTCTGCGGCAAATAAGAAAGGTCCAACAGCCGTTAATTTTAATATAATGGAGATGATTCCCGATGCAAACATGGCCGTTATCTCACTCCAAGCGTTGATCCTCCACCAGAACCATCTTAAAATAAAGATAAGTCCGGTACCAGCACCAAACACCAACAACACTTCAAACAACTGTAAGGCGTTTTGTAAGAGTAGGGCCAAAGCAGCGCTGAAGACCATTAATATAACGGTGGATATTCTTCCAACAGCCACCAATCTTTTCTCGGAGGCATTGGGATTTATCTGCTGTTTGTAGAAGTCATAAACAATATAGGACGATCCCCAGTTCAATTGGGTAGAAATGGTACTCATATAAGCGGCTATCAAAGAGGCCAAAACCAAGCCCAATAATCCACTGGGCAATTTGGTCAACATGGCGGAATAAGCCAAATCATGTCCTAATTTATCTACTGCAACATTGGGGAAAGCCTCATGGATACTAGCAATGTCCGGGTAGACTACCAAGGATGCCAAAGCTACCAAAATCCATGGCCATGGACGTAAGGCATAATGCATAATATTGAAGAAGAAAGTAGCACCTATGGCATGGTTTTCGTTTTTGGCCGCCAACATACGTTGGGCTATGTATCCACCACCTCCTGGTTCCGCACCAGGATACCACGAACTCCACCATTGTACCGCCAAGGGTATTATAAATAAAGTAATTAAGGCATTGGTATTACTAAAATCGGGTACTATAGCAAGTTTATCTGCTACATGCTCATTCGCCATTAATGCTGTAATACCCCCAACTTCTGGGATGTTCACCAAATAATAGGCTGCTCCAATTGCACCGCCCATAGCTACAAAGAACAATAGAAAATCGGTATACACCACCCCTTTAAAGCCACCTAAGGCACTAAAAGTCACGGTTATCAACCCTGCGCTCACCACGGTTACCCAAGGCTCCAAGCCCAACATTATACCCCCTATCTTAATTGCTGCCAAGGTAACGGCAGACATGGTAATCACATTAAATATAACGCCTAAATAAACCGCCCTGAATTTTCTTAAAAAGCTTGCCGGTTTACCACCATAACGCAATTCATAAAATTCCAAATCCGTATTTACATTGGATTTCCTCCAAAGTTTGGCGTAGACAAAAACGGTGAGTAGGCCGGTCAGCAGAAAAGCCCACCAAACCCAGTTTCCAGAAACTCCGTTGGTACGAACAATATCGGTCACCAAGTTGGGCGTATCCGTAGAAAAGGTTGTGGCCACCATAGAGAGGCCCAACAGCCACCAAGGCATGGTTCTGCCGGAAAGAAAATATTCCGAAGAACTGGCCCCCGATTTCTTGGAGACATAGATTCCGATAAATAAAACAATTGAGAAAAAAACAACAATAAAAGTGTAATCTAGGGTACTTAATTCCATCGGTTTGGCTTAGGTTTGAGAATTAAGATCTAAAGATAAATTTTTTTGGGATACTTTTGCCCTTTGTTCGCCAAATGTCACATATGATTCTCTTAACAACATCAGATATAACCACAACAGCATGGGTACTTGCCTTAACCGCCGCATTTGTGATAGGAATTTCGAAAGCCGGTATCAAGGGAATCGCTATCATTAATGTTACTCTAATGGCATTGGCCTTCGGAGCCAAGGAATCTACTGGATTAATTGTGCCTTTACTAGTTTTGGGAGATGCCTTTGCCGTTATGTACTACAACAGGCATGCACAGTGGAAGTATATTGTAGCCTTTTTGCCTTGGATGATTTTGGGCATCCTTATTGGCACGGCCGTAGGAAAGGATTTGCCGGAAACCACCTTTAAGATCAGCATGTCCGTTATTATATTGGGAACGGTTATAATGATGTATTGGTGGGATAGAAAAAAATCCAAAAACGTTCCAACCCATTGGGCATTTGCAGGATTTATAGGAACCATGGCGGGCATTACGACCATGATAGGCAATTTGGCAGGAGCCTTTTCCAACATTTATTTTTTGGCCATGAGGCTACCAAAGAACGAATTCATTGGAACCGCGGCCTGGCTCTTTTTTATAGTAAATATTTTTAAACTGCCCTTTCATATTTTTATCTGGAAAACCATTACCCCTGAGACCCTATTAATTAATCTTAAATTGGTTCCTGGAATTGTTCTCGGAATTATAGTAGGGGTACGATTGGTAAAAATTATTAAAGAACAATTCTATCGCAAGATGATTTTGATCCTTACCGCAATCGGCGCATTTCTCATTCTCTTCCGGTAAAGAAAAAAGCTGGTGCAGTGCACCAGCTCCTCAACTAGACTAACTCAAACTAATACTAACTCAAACTTTTCAAGACAAAATTCGTATTAAAAACCCATCTAGAAGTTAACTAAACTTCAAGCTAACATTACTAAAAATAAAAGCCTCCACCATCCCGACTATAAGAGTATTATCCAACACCCTTAGTACCAGTTGTATATTTTATCCATTTCCTGATAATTATCATATTCTAAGAACCTATTTCGTATAAAATTTGTCGATTCACATTTGGACTGCACTGCTACGGGAAGGCACCCCATGTGTAAAACCTCTGACGCGTTATCATTGCTGACATAGGAACGGTGCAACAGAAAATAAAAAACATTTAAACGTATGATAAAACATAACTTTCATATTCCAGTTATGGGAATTGGGTTTACCATAGACACACCTCTAAAAGTTTCCCACCTTGGTATAGATTCGGTTATTTCTTTGGTAGATGACATCCTGATAGAGAAATTAAGGAAAATGTACTGTGAAAAATTTGAACTCTCTTATCAGGAAATTTCAGATAAATTGGAAGATTTTAGAGCCAAGAGAATCACCAGTTATCTCAACTTGATCAATGATGCGGCGCATAAAAAATTTGCAGACCTAATTAATTCGGCCCATAGCACTGGTAAAGAAATAAAAGAATACGTAGCTCTTCTGCCAAATGCTTCCCAACTAAAGGAAGAGTTTGAAAAGCTCACTTCCAACGAATTCAATGCCGCTGAGATTAAAAAATGGTTGAAAGAGAATTTAACCATGGGTAGCGTCGATGTAAATATTATGACCAAGGTGGACAAGGACAACTTTATTAAAAATGACAAACTGTCCACAGAATATAATGATGCCCATGCTGCGTTACGCGGATATGCCTGCAGCAAACTAAATTCGTCCGTAATTCTTTCTGCAGGGATGAACCCTCGATTATACAGTTATTTAGAAAATTTTGATGATTTTTTTCCTGATGAAAACGGTAATATTAAAAAGAAAATAGTCTTAAAGGTAAGCGATTATAGGTCTGCCTTGATCCAGGGTAAGTTCTTGGCCAAAAAAGGAATTTGGGTGTCGGAGTTTAGGATAGAATCCGGTTTAAATTGTGGTGGACATGCCTTTGCAACGGATGGTTATCTAATGGGGCCTATTATGGCCCAGTTCAGGGATAACAAACAGGCTTATATAGACGAAATACATGCCATTTTAATTTCTGCACTTAGCAGCAAGGGCCGTGAAGTACCCAAACAAAATCTATCCTTAAAAATAACCGCCCAAGGAGGTGTAGGTACCGCTGAGGAACACCAATTTCTACTGGATCATTACAAGGTGGATTCCGTAGGTTGGGGGACCCCGTTTTTATTGGTTCCGGAGGCCACAACAGTGGACAAGGTGACCCTAGATAAATTGGTTGTTGCCAAAGAGGAAGATTTGTACTTAAGTGATATTTCCCCATTGGGAATACCCTTCCACAACCTACGTGGAAATACCAAGGATTTGGAAAAGTTTAAAAACATAGATAAGAATAGACCAGGAAGTTCCTGTCCCAAAAAATTTGTAGCCTTGAACAAGGATTACTCCGACAAGGGTCTCTGTACCGCCTCACGACAGTACCAACATATCAAAATTAAGGAACTGGACGAACTAGGTTTGTCCGAAAAGGAATACACTGAAAAATTTAATAAAATAACAGAGAAATCATGTACCTGTGTAGGCCTTGGCACTTCTGCCCTTTTGGCCTATGGTTTGGATACCAAAACCGAAGGATCGGGCGTATCTATCTGCCCAGGACCCAATATGGCCTATTATTCCAAAATAATGACTTTAAAGGAAATGGTGGATCACATTTACGGCCGTGACAATGTTATTTCCAGAACTGATAGGCCCCATATGTTTATTAAGGAATTGGGGATTTACCTTGATTATCTTAAAAATAAAATCGAGGAATCCCGGGAATCCATGAATAAGAAACAAGAGAAATACCTATTGACATTTACCCAAAATTTAAATGAGGGCATCACCTATTACCAAGAACTATTTGAAAGCTTAAAAGGAACATTTGAAAATGAAAAAGATGGGGTTCAAGCGGCATTGGCCCAGGGATTAAAAACACTGGAAGGTTTTAAAATGGAGATTGAGGCTCTTTCTTTATCGGAGGTGTAACAATCCTAGCAATTATTTGTCGACAAAATGAAATCGGCGCCCTAAATAGCTCCTTCAATCCTAATCGGTTCTAGTTATAACTTGAACTTCATAGGGTGCCTTTGTAGTCTATGAACCCTAGATAAATTATTTATTGGTCTTAAATGTAGCGGTAGTTGACCAGTCGCTCCAATTTAAATTTTGGTCCCGGTAACGGACCCTCCAATAATAGGTGGTGTTCGGTTTTAACCTATTAGTTTTTTCATCGGTAAGGTCGTCATCCTTTTGCCTATTTTCCTTGTAGTACCAATTTTCAAATTGCTTCCAGCTGTCAAAAATGGGCTTTTCAAAGTCATTGCTCTCTGCAACCTGCCAATGTGAGGCTGCATGGAATGCATTGCCGAAGCTGCTAGTGAAATCTCCGGCTTTCAGGGTGGTTCCGGTAAAATTAACCGTTTCGTTATTGGGCGAGATAACACTGGGCGCCCCAGGCTTTCTTTCTCTTTTATAAATGACTAGGCTATCCCTAAGTTCATTTTTACGCTCCAACTCTTCATTCCCCTGGCTAATTCTCTTTATGGTAAACTTAGGGTCTTCCTGACTGGCATCAACTTCCACCATCACAAAACCATACTCGTCCTGGGTTACCGTAAATTCATCGTAATCCCTTCCTTCAAATTCTCCCCAATTATCAATGGCGCCACCTGCGGAAGCAACGTTGATCCATAAGTGTTTATGATCTTTGGACTGTCCTCTTGAATAACCGTGGGTATGCCCAAAAAAGTGGATACTGGGCTTCCCTGTCTTGGTGGTAAACGCCTCCAAAAGTGCAATTACTTTTCCTGTAAAATCCTCTTCTCCCGGAATCCACAGTTCCGATTTATGGGGATGGTGCAACTGAGCAAAAACGAAATCCACCTCTTCGTTCTTAGCCGTTTCGTCCAACAGCTTCTGCAACCACTCATACTGATCCCTACTATTGTTGTAACCGTCATTGGAATTGAGCCCAATAATCCTGGTATTGCCATAGTCCTTAAACCACCAATGCTCCGCATAGGCAGGCGTACCGTTTTCAGGCAAGCTGAAGTATTTAAAATAGAATACCGAATTTTTTTCATGATTCCCCAAAACTGGATACACTGGAACTTCTGAAAACAACTTTTCGGCTGGATTAAAAAAATGCTCCTTCCATTGGTAATATTTGGTGCCATTCTCCACCAAATCGCCAGGTATCATCACCATGGCCAAATTATTGGGAAGCTTGCCCCCATACTCCTTTTGAAAATATTGCAATATGCCATCATTTACGACCTCGGAAAATTTATTGGGGTTGTTATGGTCTATTTGCATATCGCTCATAGCTACGATTTTAAAGGATTCATGGTCACTGGCAAAGGGAGGGGTTTTAAATTGAAAAATATCCGAAACCATTTTAGCTGTTTTTACACGGTAGTAGTATTCTGTAAAGCGTTGCAGTCCCTCCAATTTGACCTCATGAATACGGGATTCACTAAAATTGATATCGTAGGCCATACCTTTGGTCTTTTTGCCCAGCTTGGGTGTTAAACCCCATTCAACCACACTTTCTTCGCCCATGGAAGTTTCCCACATAATTTTAATGGAATTGGGCTCGGCATCCTGCAGGTAAGGTTGAACCAAAAATTCTCCATTTACATTTTGGGCATCTCCAAAGAAATGAAATGCCATGGCAAAAAACAGTATTGCAGTACTCTTAATGTTCATTTGTTAATTTATATTCCAATAGTTAATAACTAAAACAATCGTATTCAAAAGACGTAGTAGAGCGGTTATTTCTATTACGCATGCACCAACGCCAAGCTTTCGTCGAGAATATTTAACGCAGCATCCAGTTCTTTTCTACTTATGGTAAGTGCCGGTGATAATTGTAAAACATTGCCGGCAGAAACCTTAAAGCTTAAACCTCGTTTTAAACATTCGTACATGACCACTTCGGCCTCATTTATTGCCTTTTCCTTGGTTTTCTTGTCCTTCACCAATTCTACCCCCCACAACAATCCCATACCTCTGATATCACCGATAAGGGGATATTTTAATTGTAATGCTGCTAGGGATGTTTTAAGGTAGTTCTCATCTGCCTTGACCTTGTCCAATATTTTTTCATTTTCCAAAAAGGTAATGGTACCAAGGGCTGCCACAGCACCCAACGGACTTTTTTCATGGGTATAGTGCCCTAGGGATATATCGCCAAACTTGTTGTATTCGTCCCTAGTGATAATAGCGGCCTGTGGAAAAATACCTCCTCCCAATCCTTTGCCAATACACAATATATCAGGTTCAATTTCATAATGTTCAAAAACAAACATTTTACCAGTTCTGCCAAGTGCTATTGGAATTTCATCCAAAATTAGTAATACCCCATATTTGGTGCATAGCTCCCTAGCCTTCTTCCAAAATGCTTTGGATGGCAATTGAACATCCGTATTCCTTATAGTTTCGGCAATAAAAGCGCCAATATCGCCTTCCTTGGAAAACACATATTCCAAATATTCCAAACATTTATCCTCGTTGTCCTCAAAAATTCCACGGTAAGTAACAGGTGGTGGAATACGTTCCACTCCTGGCATTAAAGGCCCCATAGATTCCCTGAAGACCGCTTCCCCTCCAACGCTGATAGCGTCTAAGGAAGCCCCATGAAAAGAATCCCAAAAAGACACCACCTTAAACCTGCCAGTGACGGCCCTCGCCAATTTTAACGCTATCCCAATAGAGGAACTTCCATTAGGTGTTAGAAGCACCCTGTTAAGATCGGAAGGCATAAGAGAGGCCAATTTCTCGGCAAAATCAATGGCAGGAATATTCGTATAACGTCTTGGGGAAAAAGGCAAAACCCTTAATTGATCAATAATTTTTTCAATGAGTTGTGGATTGGCGTAGCCCACTTGATGCACATTATTGCCATGAAAATCGAGATATTTTTTTCCCGAGATATTCTCAATATAGGGCCCCTCACAACTTTGTAAGACATCCAAACATGGAGTGGACATGGATTGGTGCAAAAAATATCGGGCATCCCGTTCCAAAATTTCCTTGGTCTCCACACTTATCTGGGAGTCCATCCAGGCGGCACGTGCCGGAGTAAAATTGATATCCCCTTCTGTTTTTTTGTTCTGGGCAACCATTCCCGAATTATCTTGCTTCATAAGGTCCGTATTTTGCTATTATTTCTCGTTCTTTTGTATTGTCGTTCAGGATATAGATATCATATTGTCTTCCTTGGTTATACACCCGGACCACAATATGACCGTTCTGACTTTTATATTGATCCAATTTATCTCCTATCACATCTTTAAGAGGTTGTAACATAACCGTTGAAAACAAATCCCGCTCTCCAGGATATAAGGCCTTGGAAGTTATTCTTCTTAGCACCTCCTCTCCCGGATGGTCCGATGACCAATTTTGTTGGATCCATACCCTTGGTCTAAGTGTTCTTACAAAGAATACATTTTGGGAATCCCTGTTGCCATGATGGTTCAAGGTGGCAACATCCACAGGACCAATCACTGGTGCCACGTGCGATTCCAAGGAATTTAAGTCCGTTTGTCCCAAGGCATCGATACCGCTAATATCTCCCCCGGTAAAATAATTGAACCGGCCATAGGTAATTTTTAGACATGTGCTTAAAGGATTTTCACCGGGATAATCCCCTTTGGTAAACAAAGAATAATAATCCTCGTTTTCACCAGTCCATATATCGCCATTAACGGCAATATTACGAATTTCAAAATGGGGATATTTATTGGGGGATTGTTTTAGATGGATTTGATTGATAGCCCCAGGCTTTAAGGCTTCGTAAATCATCCCATCTTCCTTGATGTGATAATCCATATAATTCCAATACTCCTGCAATGTTTCTATAATACTATAAGAATCGTTCGCTTTTATTTTCTTTTGTACCGCTGTATTCTTTAAATCGATTGGATAATTACTTCCGCGGTCCAAATGGGTTTTAATAGGCAATAAACTCCCTACTTCCATCATTCCTGTTAAGCCATACTTTCCTTTCGGGTGCCGTTTCCTTTTAACATCCATCTCCCCGAAATGATCGTCATGGTAATGCGTTATTAGTCCGTAATCCAGTTGCAAGGTTTTATTTTTTGGAAAAAACTGATGAATATAATCCACAATCCATTGTGGTGCAGTTTTGGAATTATCGGGTTTTTGTACCGCATTTCTGGCAGATAAAGTTCTAGCATGGGTTTCGGACATGTCGCCTGCATCCACCAAGAGCGTGGTCGCATCTGGAAAAACAAAAAAAGCGGCATCCCCCCTACCTGTATTTATATGATGAATATCCATCATCCCCTCTTCCCACGCGGGTAATTGCCCTCCTTTGTCTTGGGCCGTTACCAGTATCATGGGCAAAAGAAGGAATATGACCTTCATTGATAAACCTTTTACCGTTATTTCCAATTACTTTAGTATTGATGTTGATAGCACTTGTTTAGGAATGGTCTTAGTTTGATAATCCACGTTCAACCATCCACTACCGCCTCCATTAAACCATACCACTTGTAGGGGGTAGTTTCCAGGCTTTAAGGAAATACTGCCATTCTTTTCGATCACCCCATGATCCCCATCATTGTCCACGATCAATTGATTATTTACCCATAATTTACTACCATCATCGGAATTGGTGTAGAACACATAAGTGTCTTCTTTTTCAATTTGAATATTTGTAGTGAATCTCACTACAGTGTTGTCACGGATTTCCTCCTTTACCTCATCCGAGGTAATTTCAAAACAGCTTCCTCTGGCATCCGGTTTTTTATTTTCCAAAGTGGGGATACTCGTTAAGTTTTCCAAATAAAACACCTCATAGGAAATGGGTGCTGCCCTTGTCCTATTTTTTATTCTAAAAAAGACTTCAGAAACGGTACTGACAATTTTCCCATTCATAAAAATAGCGCTTTTAACCACCACATTTTCAGAAGTCTTGACAGGCTCGGTATATAAGGCGGAATTAAGGTTGGGCATGGAACCATCTAAAGTGTACCTTATTTCTCCTATGGTATTTGGATTTTTTATAATAATACTTGTAGAATCATCAAACAAACCCCCAGCCCGTTTATAGAAATCGGCAGGAGGTAGTATCGTTGGTTTCATGATCCTTTCCGTAATTGGATAATCATCTCTAAGATCATATCCCTCAAAAGCATTCTTTACGGGTTTGCCTATCCAGGCCATAGGCCTTTTTATCCCCAAAGCAAATGCGACCGTTGCAGCATTGTCATATTGGTATACCGGGTATTTAAGTACATGGTTCTTCTTGACCGATTTCCCCCATAGGATAAAAGGGATTTCTATTTCCCCCAAAGATTCGCCTCCATGGCCTTTCCCTAATCCTCCGTGATCTGCACTTATGATAACCAAGGTTTCATCTGCCATTCCAGATGCCTTTATAGCTTCCATTACTTCAGCAAGCAATTCATCCGCTTTTTCCACGGATTTGTAATATTCAGGACTTCCATGGCCATATTCGTGTCCACCATGATCCACATGATCAAAGTGGATAAATGTGAAGGTTGGTTTTTTATCCTTAATATAGGCACTGGCCAAGGCTGCAGTTTTATCTTCATTTTCAGGGTTTATGTCATAATCCACAGCCCCTTTTTCAAATAAGCGCCCAAATCCGGTCCAATGATAAATAGCTCCAATTTCTGCATCTTCCCGATTGTCGTTAATCAATTGAAAAATAGTAGGAAAAAGGAAGTCTTCACTTTGGGTAATTGCCGGCAGTATAAAATTGTTTTTCTCCCAGCTATTGGAAGTAATCCCATGCTGCTCCGGACCCGCACCCATAATCATGGAAGCCCAGTTGGTGCTGGAGCTGGTTGGCAACACCGCCCTGGCGTGCATGCTGGATGCCCCTTCACTTATTATCCCATCAAAGGTTGGAGTA
This sequence comes from Arenibacter flavimaris, assembly GCF_030291335.1. NCBI lineage: Bacteria > Pseudomonadati > Bacteroidota > Flavobacteriia > Flavobacteriales > Flavobacteriaceae > Arenibacter > Arenibacter flavimaris. The sequence continues at coordinate 365,728 of NZ_JASWIM010000001.1, read as the reverse complement.
GTTGCTTTATTCAGTCCATCGGGACTTAGTCCGTCAAAACCAATAACTACAACATGCTTTACTAAGGGGGAATTTTCACGGTCTTTTTTGGCACAGGACCAAAATGAACCCGATATGATCACAAATACTATTGTTTTAAGCAATAATTCCTTGGTAAAAACGCTATGCAAGTTGCCCGAAATAGCCGAAAACAAGGTGCTTTTTAGTACAATACTGGCTTTGCTCATTTTGATTGGTTTTAGATTTTGATTAATGAAAAAGTGTAAATATCATGTGACTAAGTTAAGTCAAAAAGTTAATAATATTAAATTTTTGTAACTATAACTACAATTTTTATATAAAACATAAAATTCTCGATCCCATACCAAATACATTTTCTTCTCGTCATAAATGCCGGTTCCTGGTCCACATAAGAGTCAAGGCCATAGCGAAAATCCGCTATGGCCTTGAACCAGTTATACATGGACTAAGCTGTTGTAATGCTGATCATTATCCACAGAAAGCCATAAAATCCATTTGGTTTCTGAAATTATTTCAACCACCAAGTAATTTCACGAATCTTATCGTTCCCAGCCCCAAACTGTCTTTCAATGGCAGCAGCAACATTTGCCGTATTATTGTTGTACTCAGAATTAGGGTAGATCCATCGGGTTGGAGGCGTGGCTCCCGGCAGTTGTGCAAAGGCAGGGAATCCTGTTCTTAAATGATCAAAATAAGCTCTCCAGCCCGTTTGCAAAAATGACGTAAAATACTTCTGGGTCAAGATAAGTTCCAACTTTTCGTCAGTGGTAAGTCCATTGTCAAATGCTACCTCAGCCCCCATAAGATAGGTATCGGCATCCGTTGGCTCCACATAAGTTTCAAAATTCTTGGCATAGGTATTATAAAAATCGAAAGATGATTTTACCCCATTTTCATAATGTTCCTTGGCATCGGTAGCGATCCAACCACGCACGGATGCTTCTGCCAATATAAATTCCAATTCCCAATACCCCATAAGGTTATGCGGCTCAGTGGTGGGGTCTGTGGTGTATCTCAAGTTTACCTTGGAGACGTCTCCTGCAGCCGCCTTGTCGTTTACTTCTGCATAGGGAGCTAAGGGATCACCGCCTTCATAGGCCATAAAATCATCAATGGCCAATCCTGCCTCCTTGGCATTTTTGGTCTGTCCGCAATAAATGAACAACCTTGGGTCCTGTCTGTCCTGAAGCCTTTCGATAAAGGTAGAGGACATGTACATACCCGATCCATAACCACTAGAGTTAAATTCTGTATACCTACTCCCTTCCTCGTCCAAAAACACCAACTGGCCGTTGTCCTCATTAGACATCATTATAGGCTCATTATTGTAGATACTGGCAAAGGAACTTATTATGTTCAAGTCTGCGTCGCCCACCTTTTTGGAAAGGGTCATAAGTACCTTTAATCTAAAGGAATTGACCAATTTTTGCCATTTGGTAGTATTTCCGCCAAAAATAATATCACCCGCAATAATGTTGGTATTTCCTTCCAAAAGATCATTGGCTTCCGACAATTCCTTTAATATCCCCACAAAAACTTCTTTTTGGGTGTCATACTTGGGCAAATACTGCTCTTCGATTTCTCCTTTAAGGGCTTCGCTATAGGGAATATCGCCAAATGTAAGGGTTAGGTTATAGAAGTAATATGCCCTAAAAAATTTGGACAAGGCTATATACTCGTCGCTTTCAATACGCTCTGCCTCCTGCATCATTTTGGTAGCCTCCCCCAACATATTATAATCATCAAAACCAGCGCGGTCCCAGTTATAGTATTGGTTGTTGTTTTCACCATCGGTCTGCACCAAAATACGGGAGGCATATAAAGCTCCGGTACCATCAACCTCAAATGCATTACTTGCAATATTGGTCAATAACAATTGTGGGTGTGTTTCACTAACATTATTTGGGTTGTCGTTTAAGTCCGTAAGGTCCTGACATCCGCCCAGAGACATCAATACTGTTAATCCGAATAAAATTCCTATTTTTTTCATTGTGTGTCTTTTACTAAAATTTAACATTAACGCCTATACCAATGTATCTAGTGGAAGGATCCTGTAGATTGTTGTCGTTCCCAAAATCCGGATCAATGATATCTGCCTTCTTCCATACCAATAAGTTATAGCCGCTAAGGGTTACATCAAGATTTTTTACGCCGTGTATATTGGCCAATTCCGTGATATCATATTTAAAGGAAAGGGTTCTTAGTTTAAAAAAGCTCCGATCGAAAATATTGGCAAATTTTTCGTTTTCCTTGTAGGTCACAGCTGCCCTATACGGATAGTTCTGTGACCAGGTCTGCCAGCTCACCGCAGTGGTATTCTGGGCATAGGTCCTAGTATCGGAAATAACATCCCCATTTACGTCCTGCACCAAGTCCCCTCCTGTAACCTGTACCCCGTTCGGAACATAAACCGGTACTCCGGCCGCGTATTCTGCATCCCTATATTCGGTAGAATTGGGGTGCTTGCCGCCCCACCACATCTTTTCTACGGTCAAGGAACGGATTAAACCTCCCCATCCACCGTCTATACCAACATTAACGGTCAGGTTCTTGTACTTAAAACTATTCTGAAGCCCTAGGGTCCAATCCTGATCGTTATGTCCCAACAGTTGTGGAAAATTATCCTTGATCGGCAATCCATTGGCGCCCAAAATCAAATCCCCATCCGCTGACTTCTGCCACACGGTTGCGTAATAGCTGTCCGCCCTATCGTTCAGTCTTAGATTATTATACGTGGTATTATCCCCGTATATTTCCGTGATTTTCTGAACCTTTCTACTCCAGTTCGCGGTTATATTCCAACTAAAGTTATCCGTAAGGATTGGTTTGGCATTAAGCACCACTTCCAGACCATTGGTAGTATATTCATTGCCATTTACCTTTCTGTTTTCAAAACCCGATGTGTTTGAAATTGGCAAGTCTATGATCTGGTTGGTGTCCACCACGTTATAATAGGTAAGATCCAATGCCAGCCTGTTCTTTAAAAAAGCAGCACTTAGACCAAATTCGAAGGAGTTTGAACTTTCGGGCTCTATATTGGAATTCACCAAACCATTAGGGTATTGCAATTTTATATTTCCTCCAAAAACACCACTATTGGTATAATATGATTCTGTACTATAAGGATCCAAGTCACTGGAAACCTGTGCCCATGAACCATAGAGCTTTAAATAATCCACGGCCTTGGGCATGCTGACAAAATTGGACACCACCGTACTTAAGGACACGGATGGATAGAAGTAAGAGCGATTTTCCTTAGGTAGGGTAGAAGACCAGTCGTTTCTTGCCGCAGCTGTTAAAAACACTGCATTGTAAAGATCCAGTCCCAAAGTGGCATAGACACTATTGGTCGCCCTTTCCTCTACGTAAGTAGTCGCCGCCACATTGCCACTGGTATTGTTGAGGCTATAAACAAAAGGAACTACAAGGCCATCGGTTGAGTTATATTCCTGTTGATATTTTCTATAAAAGGTAGAAGCACCTGCGTTGACGTCGAAGGAGATATCCTCGGTCAAAGATTTGTTGTAGGAAGCCAAAACATCATAGTCTACGGTAAGTCTTTTGGAGTTCCACGTCTTATAGTCACCTTCCCTGGCATCACCATAATTTAAATAGGTCTTGGGACTTTGTCTGTCCTCAAAAATATCCTGTATTACAGCTGAACCTCTTCCTTGCAGGTTTAAGCCTTCGGCTATATTGTACTTCAGCACCATCTGTGCATTGATCAGATCGGCATCGTATTTCTGGTTCAGTTCATTGGCCGCGAAATACACGTTATTGTACCAGGCATAGTTAAAGTTGGCCTGTCTATAGCCTTCCTGCCCGGGAACATACATATGCTCCTTTAATTCTTGACCGTTGACATCATCGCCCATCCAAATAAGAATGGTATACATATGGTTCTTTGGTCCATACCCATGTCTTGGATAGTTGGGGGAATACACCTTATTATAGGACAACTTACTGTCCAAGGTAAGTGATTTGGAAAGGTTGGTGGTAGATTTAAAAGTCAGCCCTCCCGTTTTAAGACCGGAGTTGGGAACCCTATCCTTTTGATCCGAGTAATTACCGGACAAGCGGAACGACCCCTTTTCGGATTTGCTCGCGATTGCAAAATCCGTACTGGAAATATAACCGGTTCCCATAAAATCCTTTAAGTTATCGTGATATTCCCAAGGGGTTGGCACTCTGGAATAACGGGATTTATCGTCATATTGGGTACCATAAACATCACCCCACCAAGGAATGGTTTCCCCAGTAACATTATCCAATATAGGACTGTTCCATTGGGAGACCAAAACTCCAGGTTCAAATTTAGGTCCCCAGATCATATCCCCATCCGAAATACCTCCGTCCTTACCATCCCAGAATTCATATTTACCGTTAGACCCATTCCCATACTCTGTTTGGGTTTCCGGAAAAACAGTGAAGCCGGCAGATATCATGGTATTATGTGAAACAGTTATTTCCAATCCGTCTACCTTGGCATTTTTGGTAGTGATCAAAATAGCGCCATTTCTACCCCTTGATCCATAAAGTGCAGAAGCTGTTGTTCCCTTGAGCACATTTACATTGGCTATGTTATTGGCGGAAACATCGTAAAAGTCGGTTTCAACCGGTATCCCATCAATTACGATCAAGGGCGATTTACCCCTTAAGGAAAATGATGGCTTTTGAAATAACCCTGTGGGATTGCTTACGCTTAGTCCTGCTACCTGGCCAGTAAACAAATTCCCCACATTGGGAGCATTTATTTCCTCTATAATCTCCACATCCATTTTTTGGGTGGCATAACCAATCTTCTTCTCTGCCCTGGTAATCCCCAATGCCGTTACAACCACCTCATTCAATTTTTCAGAATCGGGAAGAAGTACTATTTCCGCCGATGTTTTTCCAGAAGTGGGGAATTCAGTTGGAATATATCCTATATAGGAAACCAGCAGAACATCATTTTCCGAATTTAATCCAATTTGAAAATTTCCATCAAAATCTGTAGCTACACCTTTGGAACTACCTTTAATGACTACCGATGCCCCTGGTAAAGGCGCACTGTTTTCATCCAAAACCTTTCCCGTAAATATTCCTTGGGAATGGCCTATGATACATGCAAAAAAGGCAAATACCATAACAATACTTGTTTTGTTCATTCTTTTTAGTTTGTGATTTTTAATTATTTAGTGAGCGCAAATATCCTAGGCGTAGGTTAACTAAACCCTCAATAAATATTAAAAGATTGCAATGAAATACCACTAATTGTTAAATGAATGTTAACCGTATAACTTAGGACAAGAAAATGAATGAAAAAGTACTTAGGATGGGTCTAGAGAAATTGATCCGTAGCGATAACAAAAAGACTGATGGTAAATTAACAGGAGTAAACTTATACTTCTGCCAATAGAACTTCCGACTTTTCCACCAATAAATTATTCTTGTATTTCCTTTTAAAGTAGAAAAGTGAAACCAGGGTAATAATAGTCCCCAAAACGGCGATTAGATAAGTGCTGGTCATGAAAAAATTGAGCCAAGAAAGCTTACTTTGACCAAAATTCTTGTACAGTAGTACCCCCATGCTACCTAAATAACCAAAGGCATCCGCAATATATATAAGATAACCCGCATTGCCCTTTATCCGAAAAGTGGCAATCATACGATCGAAAAAGATACAGTTAAAAGGTACATAACATATATAGAGCCCAAAGCCTACACTGATCATCCAAAGAATAGGTGAAATTAAGGCCATTTGAAACAATAAGGTTGAAAGACCAATGGCTATAGTACCAAAAAGCAATAAGTAATGATAGGAAACAAAGGCCTTATAATTGTTTTTGATAACGCCCAAAGAACCTATGATTACCAAGACCAATATGGCAATGGGCAGTTCGGATATGGTATATATGGCTGCGTCTCCCTCATACCCCAAAGCATCCCAGATCTCCCTTGAAAAATTATCCCTAAAATCGCGCAATGCCGTTAAAAAAGTGTAGAAAAATACCAAAATTATAATCGGGAACAGGAACGCAAGAAAAACTTTCCTTCTGTCCTTTCCTGTCATAGGTTTACGTTCTGTTCTAAGTTCCTTATCCTCCTCTGTAGGTTGGGGGATTTTATTCAACAACCATGCAAAAAATACAAATGGAGCCAAAAAAATGCCCCCTGTAACAAATGGCATCCAAAATTGGGAAACCTGCCAATTTTCCATAACCAAAAGACCAACCGACTTTACCGCTCCGCTGGATACTATAAAACTGGAACATAAAATCACTCCCAAAAATTCAGTAAACTTTCTGCCTTCCAGATATGAAAATACAATTCCCCATACCATTCCCAAGGGAAGACCATTCAATAACATAAATATAAAATTATAAGGGGGCGGAGTTATGGCGAACAATAAAAGACTTGCCTCAGCTGCAAGAATAAGGCCCAAAAGATAGTATATTCTCTTATTGGCCTGTAGCTCAGAAATTACTTTGATCCCGATAAATTTGGAAAGCATGTATCCCAACACTTGGGCAATGATCAAAATTATCTTGTAATCCACTCCGGCAAAGGACAGGTCTTCAAAGGTGGCCACGGTAAATGGCTTGCGAAAAGCATACATGCAGAAATATGTACCAAAGGAGGCAAAGGCCCCATAAAGTAAAAACGAAATATCTTTTTTTACTAGCTTCAAAAATGTTGGCGGTTGGTTGTAAAATTTTTCAAAAGATAAATATTAAAAGGCAATTTTTCCCTCTTTTTAAGTTTAAATGAATTTTTTATGGTTATTGGAAGCTTATGCCATGATTAAAATAATAAACCGCGGTATATTTTATCCATTTTTAGCAATAGGCCGGATCAAGAAATATCGGCATTTCTCAATCTAAGGGCATTGGCGATTACGGAAACCGAACTAAAACTCATGGCCAAAGCTGCGATCATGGGAGATAAAAGTAGCCCGAAAAATGGATATAGCACCCCCGCCGCAATAGGTACGCCAAGTGTATTATATACCAAGGCAAAAAATAGGTTTTGCTTAATATTCCCCATCACTTTTGCACTCAGGTTCCTAGCTTTTACAATTCCCTGTAAATCTCCTTTAACCAAAGTAATGGAGGCACTTTCAATGGCCACATCGGTACCGGTTCCCATGGCAATACCAACTTCGCTCTTCGCCAAGGCAGGAGCATCGTTTATACCATCGCCGGCCATGGCCACTTTTCTACCTTGATGTTGTAAGCGTTCCACCTCATTAAGCTTGTCTTGAGGTAGCATCCCTGCTTTAAAATCGGAAAGATCAAGTTCCTCTGCTACAGCCTTGGCTGTATCATAATTATCCCCTGTCAACATCAATACGGATATTCCTAGGGATTGCAATTCAGAAATGGCCCTTTTACTGGTTTCTTTAATTCTATCTCTAATCACAATAAATCCAACCGTACTATTATCCACAGAAATCATGGAAACCGTTTTGCCAAGCCGCTGCTGCATTTTCACCTTATTCATAAGCTCTTCAGACATTGTGGCATTGACCTCTTCCATCATTTTTTCGTTCCCCAATGCCACCTTCTTGGCATTGATTATTCCGGTGACACCTTTCCCTGTGACCGAATTAAATTCTGACACCTTCAATATTTCCGCTCCTTGTTCCTTCCCGTATGCAACCGTTGCTTCTGCCAAGGGATGTTTGCTCATTTGATTGAGTGATATAACATATTGCAGCACTTCCCCCTCTTTGTATTCCTTGGAAGTGACCACTACACTTTCCACGGATGGCTTTCCAGCTGTAATTGTTCCTGTCTTATCAACTATTAGCGTATCAATTTTGTTCATCTTCTCCAGAGCCTCTGCATTTTTGACCAATACCCCGGATTGAGCCCCTTTACCTATTCCCACCATGACAGACATGGGGGTGGCCAAGCCCAAAGCACAGGGACAGGCTATGATCAATACGGCAATGGCATTTACCAAGGCATAGACATATTTGGGTTCAGGACCAAAAATTGCCCAAATAATAAAAGTAATTACAGAAACCAATACCACCACGGGAACAAAATATCCCGATATCCTATCTGCCAATTTTTGAATGGGAGCCTGACTACGACTGGCCTTATTGACCATGTCTATAATTTGTGCCAATAAAGTGTCCGAACCTACTTTCTCTGCCTTCATAACAAAGGATTGATTTCCATTTATAGTTCCGGAACTAACTGGATCACCTTCCTTCTTATCTGCTGGAATGGGTTCTCCGGTAATCATGGATTCGTCCACTGAGCCCATACCCTCATGTATGACGCCATCTACAGGAATTTTATCTCCTGGTTTAACCCTGAGAAAATCACCTATATTAATTTTATCAATAGCAATGACTTCTTCTTTTCCATCTACTACCTTGATGGCTTTGTTAGGTGCCAATTTTAATAACTCTTTCACTGCATTGTTGGTCTTACTATGGGCCCTTGCCTCCAAAAGTTGCCCTAACAATACCAAAGTCAAAATTACCGTGGCAGCCTCAAAATATACATGTACCGTGCCATGATGGGTTTTAAATTGGGAAGGGAAAATATCGGGAAAAAGCATCCCAAACACACTAAATAACCAAGCAACCCCCGATCCGATGCCAATAAGGGTAAACATATTTAAATTCCATGTCTTTATTGATCGGTACGCCCTTTCAAAAAACATCCAAGTGGCGTAGAATACGACAGGAAGGGAAAGTCCGAACTGTATCCAATTCCAAATTTTCATGTCCACATAAGCATACAATGGGTTATTGGGGACCATCTCGGACATGGCAATAAGAAATATGGGCAAGGTAAAAGCAAGGGCTATCCAAAATTTCTTCAATAATTTTTTATAGTTTTTCTCCTCTGCCGAAACATCTGCCTTTAGGGGCACCAAGTCCATTCCACAAATCGGACAGGAACCTGGTTCATCCTCGATTATCTCAGGATGCATTGGACAGGTATATTGGGTAACGGCCCCAATACTCGTCTTTAACTCTTCCACCAGATCCATTCCACAAACGGGGCAATCCCCCGGCTGGTCATAGGTCTTATCGCCCTCACAATGCATAGGGCAATAAAAGGTCCCAGTACCCTTAACATTAGGTGTTTTTTTTGTGGACCCATGATGTTCATGTTCCTCCCCGGGCATAGAGATACCATAGGCACCACCATCATCTTCCAGAGCCTTTTTAAAGGTAGACAAGGGTATATGCCCGTCCATTTCAATTGCAGCTTCGGCCTTTTCCAAATCTACAGTTGCCCGAGTAACGCCATTCACTGTATTTAAGGTGTTCTCTACATGCGACCTGCAACCATTGCAAGTCATCCCATGTATCTTATAGGTGTGTCTCATCTCCATACATTTTAATTCTTAAGTAAAAATAGTCATATTGACACGGAACACTTTTTAGAATTATGGAGATTCCTTACATAATTTTGTCCAGCGGTTTTCTATCCCATTGTTGTAATTTTTTATACGCTCCCATAGACATGCCGGTGACCGACTTAAACTGTGAGGCCAAATGGCTACTGTTCCTATAATTCAAGGTGTACCCTATTTCTGAAAAATTGAGTTCATTCATTTGGATGAGTTCCTTTGCCCTTTCAATTTTTAGATCGATATAATATTTCTCAATGGTTACACCTTCCTTTTTACTGAACATTTTACTAAGGATAGAGTAATCCTTGTTTAATTTTTTGGACAAGTAGGTGGACATGTTTTCTGCTATATCATTTTCTCCGTTATTGATCGTATTAATTAATTCGATTTTAATGTTTTCAAGGATCATATCCGATGTATCCTTAACCAATTCGAAGCCATTGTTATTTAGTATACCTTCTATTAAGGCATCATTAATATTTGCGTTTTCCTCATAAACGATCTCTCCTAATTTTATAGATAAAATGGTAATCCCTACCTTGGAGAACTCCTGTGCCAAAAGGGTTTTACATCTATCGCAAACCATATTTTTGATTAGAAGTTTTTTCATCTGTCAAAGATTTGAAATTTGGGTTTAACACAACCTTTTGGTTGTGGACTTTACCACAAAACTATCATATATAAATATAACAATTTTCCCCTTCCAAAGCTGAAAAGGGGAATTCACAAGCATTCCTAGAGTTTTTGCTACAAAAGGTAGTTACTTCCGGATCCTAAATATCTTAATAGGCATCCAAGGCAGATTGCATTGTGATGATTGAAAACAAGAAATACTGAATTTTGGTATCATTGTCAGTCGGGCATTACCTCTACGATCATTTCGATCTCCACGGCAATATTCCCGGGAAGGGATCCCATACCTACAGCGGCACGGGCGTGCTTTCCCCTATCTCCAAATACAGCCACCATTAAATCTGAATATCCATTGATGACTTTGGGATGGTCTGCAAAATCCGGCCCTGCATTTACCATACCTAAGACCTTGACCACCCTAACTACCTTATTTAAGTTTCCCAATTCTGATTTTAACACGGACAATTGATTAATCCCCGTAATACGAGCGGCCTCATAACCTTCCTCTATGGTCAAGTCTGTCCCTACCTTGCCCTCAATATTTTCCCCATTACTTTGCAAGGGCCCCTTTCCCGAAAGAAAAATTAGATTTCCTGAGCGAACGGCATTTACATAATTGGCTACTGGTGCACTGGCCTCCATTAAGGTTATACCCAGTTCCTTAAGTTTCTCCTCTGGGTTATAGTCCACTGGAATTGCTGGTGTTTCCACTTCAACCGATGTCACTTCATTTTCATTTTTTGTGTTACACGAAAGGCACATTAGAGCCATTAATGGGACTAAAAAATACTTGTAATTCATACGCTTTCCTTAAAAAATAATTTCTATTTATTATACATTTACCAACACCTCCTTAAGGCGCTTGGCTACTATTCTTTCCTGGCCCGGATCCATCATCCAGGTAGTTATGCCTATAGTTTCCTTGTCGCCCACCGTTGCTATGGCAGGGTGCCCTTCCATTAGCTTTTTTCGGGCTTCCTCCGGACTAATCTTAACTAAATTGCTATCCCATTTAATTCGTAGGGAAGGAACATGATTCGCATAAGGTGGCACGTGTATTTCTGTCTGCACACCTTTTACGGATAGGGCGCTGTCGCTAATTAATCTAATTTGATTTTCCCAAAGTTCCCATTCCTTTTGATGATCCTTGGCCAAATACATTTCCAAGGCCACCAGCATCCCTAGAACTTCTTCCTTATTTACTTTCATCCCCCTGCCAATAGTACTTCCACGTGGAGGGGTATGTATTCTTGCCGCTTTAATGAGATCTCTTTTCCCCAACAATAATCCGGCACTCTGAGGCCCTCTAATTCCTTTTCCGCCTGAAAATGCCACTAAATCGAACCCCATCTTGGTAAACTTGAATAAGTTCTCCACTGGGGGTACGTCTGCGGCACAATCAATAAAGGTTGGAATGTTGTGCTTTTTTCCAATAGCTATGAACTCCTCATACTTAATTTCCCCATTGTCGGTATTGGCATTCAAAAACCAGAGCATTGCCGTATTTTTGTTAATGGCCTTCTCCATTTCCTTTTTCGATTTAACAACGACTATTTTGGCGCCAACGTTTAAAAGGGCATGGGTATAACCAATATTATGGCCTTCCTGTATTATTACCTCGTGTTTTAGTCCTGTAGTATCCGGGAGTTGGGCGGCGATTTCGGAGTCCGTTCCAGAGATTACCCCTGCCAGCCCAATGGACATGGCACCGAAGGCTCCAGAGGATACTGTGGCATATTCGCACTGTAACAATTCTGCTATTCTTTCACCTACCTTGTCCTGTAGCTCATCCAAATCTACATATTCCGTTGCGCCAAATACGATGGCCGATGTAACCTCTTCGGACATTAGGGATCCGGTCATGGAAGTATAGGTTCCGGCTGCATTGATAAATGTACGTATCCCCAGCTCCTTGAAAAAATTCCGTTTCGCCGGTTGGGTAACTGAGGCGCCGAGCAATTGTGGTGTTAACAGTCCAGTACCTACCAATCCACCCATCACAGGAACACTGGATAGCGTTTTTAATAATTTTCTCCTACTAAGCATAACTTATTTTTTTATAGATTAATCCAATTAAATGCATTTCCCATATCTGGGCTTATTTCGCATTCCACATTGGTCTGGAAATACCATTAAGATCCCAAACCACATCCCCCTCCCTTAGGGTCAGCTCACATTCCAATTTTTGATTGCCCATTATTTTTTTCCCCTGTGTATCAATAAACCCAAAATTCCCTTTTCGCAGGTTTAGAATTGTTAGGTCTGCCACGGCCCCAACTGTCAAGTGTCCCAAATCCGTGCGTTTAATATACTGTGCCGGATTCCAGGTTGCACATTCAATTACCTGCTTTACCGGCATGCCCATATTGAGAAATTTCGACATTATATTGAGGATATCCTTCATTCCCCCGTTCATACTTCCGGTATGAAGGTCCGTGCTTATCGAATTAGGTAAAAAACCTTGCTTAACGGCTGGTACGGCTTGCTCAAACACAAAGCTGCCACCACCATGGCCAACATCAAATATGACCCCTCGTTTTTGAGCCTCAAAGACATACTTCCTTACCTTGCCATTTTCATCCACCACAGGGGTCCTACCTTGTACATGGGCATAGGCATGGGTAAAAATATCTCCTGGGCGAAGTTTTTCCATGAGCAATGTTTCCAAGGACAACTCCGGTTCACTACCTCCAAAATCGATCATAACCGGGATATCGGCCATGGTACCCGCTGCCACCACCCTATGTACAGGTTCCCAATCAAAACCACTATAATGGGCCAATTTTACCCCCACTATGGTCCCCTTGTGCTGGGAGGCAACAAAGGCCGTCATTTTAGGATTCATATCCTCTATATTTTGCTCAATGGCACCTCCCTTCATGCCCGATCCTATAATATTTAAGAAAGACAATACCCGTGTTTTTGAGTTATCTATCGTCTGTGCCTTAAAAGTTTTAAAATTCTTCCAACCGGCACCACCTACATCAACAATAGTGGTAACGCCACTCCTAAAGGTAAATCCATCAGGGGGCAAAGCACTAAAACTATTGCTCAAGTACGCATCCTCCTCGGTCCCAAAAAAATTGTGTCCGTGAATATCCAAGAGTCCGGGAGCAACAATTAACCCTTGGGCATCAATCACCGATCTGGCTTGGTTTTCGGGAATTTTGGAATGGACTTTTGCAATTTTTCCATCTTTTATGGCTACATCCATTACGTGGTCCAAATTGTTCTTTGTGTCTACCACATGCCCACCTTTAACCAAGATGTCGTAATCCTGCGCCCTAAGCGAAATAGTTGTCAACAACAATAAAACAATGGCCCAAATCTGTTTTTTTAGCATATTTTTCATTTTTTCAATTATTATTTAATCTTTGATATTAATGGTGCGAAATCCTATAAGCCCATTCTTAAGTTTGAGACTTCTTTTTCGGTAACCGCATCGGCATCATTTCCAAAATTTGATCTTAAATAAGTAAGCAGATCCGCTATCTCCGCATCACTTAAAAAACTATGCTGTGGCATTACCCCATTAAAGACCTCATCATGTACTACAATGGAACCTTCCATACCTTTTAAAACAATATTTATTAGCCTTTCCTTATCCCCGGTTACCCAATCTGTTCCGTTGAGTGTTGGAAACCTACCTGTTGCCCCTTTACCATCCTTTTGATGGCAGGGACTGCAATAGGTGTAATAGGTCTTTTGTGCACCAGTGAATTGTTTGGGCATAAGGTTATCCTTAATTTCATCCGGTGTTCTAATGTGGGATAATAATTTTCTTTTTTCCATTTCCGCTAATTGCTCCTGACCGAAATTATCTTTATCACCCTCAAAAACGATCTTCCATATCTTACCTTTAACCGAATCTGAAATATACATACTATCGTCTTCCCCAAAAGCAATACCCATAGGCCTGTATTTGGCATCGTTAACGCTGGCGATGGTATCAACTACGGCGAAACCATCCGCAAAAACTTCCCAATCGCCTGAAGGCTTACCGTCTTTGAACGGAACAAATCCAACAAAATATCCAGATTGGGGGTAAGGCGCCCTATTGGTAGATCCATGAAAGGCTATAAAAGCTCCATTTTTATACCGGTTTGGCAACTTATCCCCATCATAAAAAACCAAATCGTTGGGTGCCCAGTGCCCTGGAAAGCCCATTATGGGATCATCAAAGTCCTTACATCTTCCAACTATTTTGCCATCGCCTCCATATTCGGGCGACAGTACTTTCTTTTCCTGCATTTGATCATAATAACAATAAGGCCAGCCAAAGTCTGAACCTTCCGTTACTCTTATAAATTCTTCGGAAGGGAGCATGGCGCTATCCCAACCGGAATAAATATTTGAAAACAGTCTATTTAAATCGTCCCGACCGTGCATCACTATATATAGGTTACCATCCTCCGAATTCCAATCCATTGCCACTACACTGCGTATCCCTGTGGCATATTTGTATCCATCCTTTTGGGTCTGGCCCAACTTGTTGGCATCGAAACGCCAAACACCTCCATGATCCTCCAGTTGTGGGCATGGGTCCATACCTGGAGCCCTAGGGGTTCTTTTAGGGTTTTGACAAGCGTTGGATGGAGCTCCAAAAGGCACATACATATGGCCCTCATTATCAAAAGCAATGGGCTTTCCTATATGCTCGTGCTTGCCATGTCCATGATCATCGGTCATTACAATTTCCATTTCCCCTTCAGGTATTAATGTTCCCGGTTTTAATTTATAGCGATAAATGACCAATTCCGAACTAAAATATAGGTAGCCATTATAAATCCTCATAGCCGTGGAATAACTCCGTTTTTGTAGCGAACGATATGCCCCAAATTTTTCTATCACATCTGCCCTGCCATCATTATTTTTATCCTGAATTACAACTATACCTCCCTTTTCATTGGAATTTCTTAGTTTACCATATAGTAGCCCCTCATCTGATACCGCAATATGCCTCACCCTTTCCTCTATACTGTCTACGACCACAACCGCTTTAAAGCCTTCAGGTAAAAAAAGGCCCCCACGGGATGGTTGTAATTCACATTGCACCAAAGTCAAAATAGGCACAACACAAAAAATTAATTTTTTGATTCGCGGGGAAATGGGCATTGATTATGTAATTTATAAACCAGTGATTGACTCTCCAAAATGGGCAATTTTGTAAAATCCCTATTAATCCCTATGTATGGACGGGAACTCTTGTTTTACCCTATAATAACATCCTCGGCCTGCATGTAGATCCTGCCGTTAACTCTTTAGGATGTGTTCGTACACATCTTAAATTTAATAATACTTTGGATAAATCTCCCTTTTTATTTCCAATATTTAACAATTATATTGCCTAAATCAAAAAAAAGTGCGGTTTCTGTTGAAAGTTTAAAAAATATCTCTCCAAAATATGCTGTTCCCCAAAGTGACCTACAATCACCCGGATATTGCTTATTGAAAAATTAATTGGCCAAAAAATTCTGGCCTGTGATAATCCGGCTTTTCAGTTCCAACCGGATTCCATGTTAAATAATGGCGTTGGGAAGTAGCATCGCCACACTTATAAAAATTTGCAGTACTCTGTAAGCCCTTTAATTTAATTTCAGGATTATGGTTCAGGATCTCAGCAGGTATGATAATGGTCATTTCCCAAGTGAAGTCGCCCGTTTTT
This sequence comes from Arenibacter flavimaris, assembly GCF_030291335.1. NCBI lineage: Bacteria > Pseudomonadati > Bacteroidota > Flavobacteriia > Flavobacteriales > Flavobacteriaceae > Arenibacter > Arenibacter flavimaris. Next base: position 350,046 of record NZ_JASWIM010000001.1, on the reverse strand, counting down.
TCTGCAAAGGTTTGGGTTCCCAAAGAACTTTCTACTTGGATTAGATTCCCAATGGTCTTGGGGTCCACAAATTGACGCTTTCCTCTACCGGGACCATAAGCCAGATGAACCGTACCTATACAATTAAACTCAAAATTGTAGTAATTTCCATTCCCTAAGGGGTCAAAGAAAAATTCCACACAACTGTCACGGGCCACAGGACCATTGGTCTCTTCAACATTGGCCAAAATGTTTTTTTCCCTAACATAGTATTTTAGCCAAATGGCATTATTGCTATGGGCTATCCTAAAATCTACATCGGGGTGGTATGAAAACTTATCCCAGTTAATTAAATCCACATGCTCCAACGCGGCATACTGTTCCAAGAGTTGGGACACCTTTTCCAAACCAACTTGTCCGTTATATTCAATTTCCTTGACCTTGAGCACTTTATCCTGACTGTGTATTTCAGATTTGCAGGCCAATATAAGCCCCATGAACCATATTATTAAATGTAACCTCTTCCACATTTATAACTTATGTAATAGAACCACAAATTAGTTAAAATTTGTCATCCAGACTTCATGATACCAAAAATATGGCTTTTACAAAACCAAATTCACTCATCTTTAAGAAGGCTACTCAAAATTTCATAGGACCTTAGGCGGTCCTGATGATCAAAAATATGGGATACCGCCATTATTTCATTGACCTGGGTATTTGCTATAAAATCTGAAAGTTGTGCTTTTATGGTTTTCTTGGATCCTACAAAACTATAGTACATCATCTTTTGTATTTGGGCCTTTTCTACCTCATGCCATAAACCATCCATACTCCTTACCGGTGGCGGCAATGGTTTTCTGGTATTCCTAATAATTCCCAAAGCCAATTCTGAAGGCTTGTCTCCAAATGTTTGGCCTTTTCATCGGTTTCTGCAGCAATAACGTTAACACAGGCAATAGTGTAGGGTGCAATACATTGTGCCGAAGGTTCAAAATTGTAATGGTATAATCTTAAGGCCTCATGTAAATGTGTAGGGGCAAAATGACTCGCAAAAGCATATGGCAACCCTTTGGATCCGGCCAATTGAGCACTAAAAGTACTAGACCCAGTAAATACAAGGGCACGTTTAATCCCTCCCCGGGAATGGCCCTCACCGCAGCATTTTTATTCTCCTTGGAAAAATAAGTCTGTAATTCGGCTATATCATTTGGAAAATCGTGCACGGTCTCTGTTCTATTTCTTCTTAAAGCTTTAGCCGTTAGTTGATCTGTTCCTGGCGCCCTTCCCAAGCCTAGATCAATTCTCCCTGGATAAAGTGTCTCCAAGGTACCAAATTGTTCCGCTACAATTAGGGGTGCGTGATTGGGTAACATAACTCCACCGGAGCCTACCCTGATGGTTTTGGTTCCCTGGGCAATATGTCCTATTAAAATTGGCGTGGCGGAACTCACCAAACTTTCCATATTGTGGTGTTCGGATATCCAAAACCGCTCAAAACCTAAAGTTTCCGCATGTTGAGCCAATTCCAGGCTCTTGTGAATAGACTGTAAGGGTGTTGCACCTTGAGCTACGGGTACCAAGTCCAAAACTGAAAATTTTATATTGCCTAAATCTGTATCTATTTTCCCTTCCATTCCGTCTGTCTTGTATTGAGATAGTAAGAGTATTAGTCGAAAAACAATAGAATAACTTAAAGCAAAATAAATTTGTGGGGCCAACTATTGTATAAACGATTAAAAATCAAGTGCCCCTACCTAATTTCCAAGGGCGTTATTTTGAACCTAGCCCACCAATTATTGGGTGAATTTCAATGTCTTTAGTTTCATATCATAATTGTCTTTTAGCCACTTACCATTTATCAAAGCTTGGTTCAACCTAATTATTTTAGGTGAAGAGCTCTTTACCATTTCTTTTCCAACAATTGGTTCCCTTTCCATAAATACCACATTAATGGGTATTTATTTCCATTCATGGACAAAAAAAAGAGGTAAGGAGTTTAATACCCCTTACCTCTAACACTACTAACTAACTTAACATCAATCTCTTAAAAATCTAAGGCAAAGGCTTTATTCCTACCCCGAAAAAGGTCATTTCCGTTAATTGTGCCCCAGAACCGGCCACAGTACCTGTAACTCTATATCTCACATAGCGAAAAGAGGGTCCTGATGCCACATCAAATTCAACAATTTGATTGTTCTCTCCATCAATTGCTCCCCTATACATCAATTGCCATCCTTTGGCCTCAAATTCCGCAGCATCGCTAGAAGCCGTTTCCGCACCTGAGATATCGTTAATGCCCCAAAGCTCTACCATGGTAGGATTGTTACCTGCATAATTGTTGGGGTCACGTAATCCTAACCTACATTTTCTAATCTCTGCGGTTACCCCAAGATCCAAGGTAAAATGATGTGGTATCGAATTTTCACCGGAATGATATCCTTGAGAATCGCTACCGCTCCAGCTCTCATCCCCATCAAATAAGTATTGAACGGGATTGCCGCCATAGGATGTTCCTGGATTATCGCTAGGCATCCCGACCATAATTATGGAACTTTTATCCAACTCCAGGGCCTGTGTATCCTGTCCCCAAAAAGTTAGTTCGGTTAATTGAGCCCCACTGCCTCCGACCGTACTGGTAACCCTATATCTTATATAGCGCACCATTGGCCCGAAAGGAATGTTGAACTCTACACTTTGTTGGTTCTGGCCATCTACAGGAGTACTATGTAGCAATTGCCATCCTTTGGCCTCAAATTCTGCGGCATCACTAGAGGCGGTTTCCGCTCCAGTAATATCGTCTATCCCCCAAATTTCAACATGCGTAGGGTTGTTTCCTGCATAATTATTGGGGTCCCTAAGATCTAACCTAGCCTTTCGCACCCTAGTAGTTACCCCTAAGTCTACCGTAAAATGATGGGGTATTGCATTTTCCCCTGAATGATAGCCGTGGGAATCACTTCCACTCCAGCTACCATCCCCATCGAACAAGTATTGTTTAGGGTTTCCTCCATAGGAGGTCCCCGGATTATCGCTGGGCATTCCTACCATGGAAAAATAACTACTTTCCAATTGGTCATATGGGGGTTCGGGCAAGGTCTTTTCTATTTTGTCCAAGTAAATGGTATCAAATCCCATAAGTCCGGAAGAGACCGCGGAAATTATTTCAAATTTTCCCAAAGGCTTCCAATCTGTTAATAATATTGAAGAATCGTCTGGATAAACAGTATCCTTAGTTATTCCACCAGCATTATTATCATAGGCTATTTGGGTGAAAATAACGAATTCGGATTCTGCCTTGCTCGCCCAATTGGCATAGGTTTCCTCGGCAACATCAAACCCGGTCAACCTTCTGGGTATTTGGCTGGACCTAAATAAATCACCTACCGTGGACCCCTTTATGATTTGGTCAACAGATTTATTTCCCAAGGGATCCTTGGTAAAGACTTTAAACTCATAACTATGTTCGGCAAGACCATCCACAATTATTTCAAACTCCTCTTTAAGATCCCCTTCAATTTTAAATACCCTGGATTGATCTTCCCATTGTACGGTAACCTCTTTGGAATTTCCCAAAAATCTAGTGTCACCAATTATTTTAATACGCTTATAGCCAATTTCCGTACGTAAAGAATCCAATTTACCAGCATATATTTTTTCGCCCTGAAGATATTCCTCGTGAATAGACTCCATATCCCCTCCACATGCCATTAACGTAAGTCCCAGTAAAAACACTAAAGACCCTAATTTTATTAATTTTGTCCGCATAACGTTTATCTTTTAAAATTATATGTATTATTCAGTAATTTCTCCCCAAAAAGAGAGTTCACCAATTACTGATACTATTTGATCGCCCCAAGTAGCAATATTCTCTATTCGTATATAGCGCACCTCCACTAAATTTTCCACGTCAAATTCGAAATCCTCCCCTTTGTTCTGAAATTCTATATCTTCGGAGGTAACTTGCCCAATGGGCAGACCGGATGGTTTAAAGGAAAAACATTCTTTAAGCAATGTCCAACCTGCGGTTGGATCGGCTGCATCATATGGAGGCAAATTATTGATATCCTTAGTCCCGTAGATTTTAAAATGCTTGGGGTTACCATGCTTATAAAGTTCACTACCGCCTCGTTGGTATAGTTTAAACCTACTCAATTTAACCGTAGTCCCAAGATCGATGGTAAGGTAATGGGGCAAGGGTTCAAAGTTGGTATGCCCGCAATTCCATTGATCGCTCCAACGCTTGTCCCACATTTGGCTTGCATTAAAGCCATACTCACTAAAACTTTTATCGCCCTGGATTTTAAATATTGAAAACTTTTCCTTGTCCAAGAATTCATCGGGAATGGGGGTTACTTCAAAATAAACGGTATCCGATATATTTCCCCACTTATCCTCAACATAAACCCCAAATTTCGATTTTACACTTTCGTACCCCCTAAAGCTATATTGTCCTTCGGGTTGACTGGTAAAAAAGGATTCCCTGTATTCATAATCGCCCAATTGTTCATTGAATTTTACGACATTCAAGGAAACCTCAGCCCTGGTAGGGTTTTCATAGCTCACCTTTACACCGCCGTAATCCACTTCTCCAACAAGGGAGGGCAAAATAGACTGGACAGGTGGGTCTAAAGGAGCAATACTAATATTGACAACTTCGGATAAATTTTCACTCCTGTCTACGGCAAAAACATCTACATCATAATTTCCAACCTTTCCGAAGCCCTGGATTACCAAGGAATCCATTACAGCTGAAACCTTTACTTCCCTTTTATTGCCCCTATCGTCCTTAAAATTGGCCCGTACATACAACACATCCTCATCGCTTGGCGCAGTAAAATAAACAACCGCCCCACCTGGGTGGTTTATAACATTATCTATTACAACCTTATCCGGCGCTTTGGTGTCTGTTCCGTAAGGGTGTTGTTTATCTTCTTCCTGACACCCAAAAAATAGTACAACCCCTATAAAGCAAATCATTAAATCTATATACTTTTTCATGTCCTTTAAATTATTTTTAACCTTTATAATTATTTTTTTACCAGCCTGGACTTTGAACCAAGTTTGGATTTCTAAGTAATTCGCTTTGGCTAATTGGCCATAAATAGTCCTTTGTTAAGAAATCTCTGAAAAAGATGTTCTTTACTTGATAAAATCCATCAATACTCGCAGAATTAATATTCCATCCCCTAATCGGCTTGGCAAAATAATCTTCTGCAAGTTTCCATCGACGTAAATCCCAATAGCGTTGACCTTCAAATGCTAGTTCTATTCTTCTTTCTTGTTGAATGATTTCCCGCATACCGTCCTTTGTTGTTGGCTTATTGGGTTTATTGGAGTGTTGTGCCCACGTAGTCACAAGATCTGAACCTTTGTCCAAGCCCGCCTTGGTCCTTACCCTTTGTATATATTCATATACCTCCCCATCCGGAGCTGGCTTAACTTCATTGGCCGCTTCTGCATACATTAGATATAAATCGGCTAAACGGATTATGGGAAATGTATAATCCACAAAAGTGGTTACATTTTTGGTTACAATAGTCTCATAACCAACTAGTTTCTTTGTAAAATACCCGGTAATGGAATAGATTTCAAAACCATTTTTCCCAGAAAACTGCCCTAACTTGGCGTTCAGGTGCGGTAAATCTTCAGGATCCTCCGTCTCCATTGAAAACCATTTACCCCCATCAAAGCCCACATAAGCATAAAACCTAGGTTCCCTGTAGGTATGCAATTTTGCTGTAGTATAATTGTCCTGTAAGGTATATTTATGGTCTTCCACCAGTTGATCCTGAATAGTAATAGTGTTGTACCTATCGGCAAAATCCCAATCATTGTCCTCTTCTATGGGCACACCGTTTACCGTATAAAAATCCTCAACCATATTTAGTGTAGGAGCATGGGATTTTTTGGTGTCCCCAAATTTTGCATTATGATCCCCGGTCCAACGCGGTTGGCACCACCTTTGTAAGGAACCAATTGAATGTTTATCCACTCCCCAAATCAATTCTGAATTAAATCTATCGGTTATAGTGGTCCTTAAGGTTAGCTCTTCCCTTAATTCCGGACTGATCTGCCCAATAGGCAGCAAATCGGTAAATTCATATAATGCATGTCCTGCGGCTTCTGCCGATTCAATGGCCTCTAAACAGGCTTCTTTAGCCGCTACCCATTTTTGTTCATCATAAACTGGGTTGACCAAATTATTTCCATTTTCATCCACAAAACCGCTAAAGTCAGAATTGCCATTGAACAACGGACTTGCCGCCAGCATTAATACCTTGGCCTTAATAGCCCTTGCAGCTGGATTGGTAAGTCTGCCGTTTTCGGTATGTATTTGTGTGATTTTTTCAAGCAGGTCCCCACTTTCAATGACCTCATCCAAAAGTCCAACAATATAGGCGGTTACTTCGTCTACCGAATTACGTTTTACCTGGGTTTCTTCCGTTGTGGCATCTACCGGTATATTTTCATCAACAATGGGAATAGGCCCATACATTCGCATTAGCCAGAAATGGAAAAATGCCTTTAAGGTTTTGGCTTCTGCTATCCACCTGTTTTTTTCCGCCACATTTAAACCAGGGACGTCCTTCAAGTTCTCCAAAAATATATTGCAATCGCGAATGGCCACAAACATGTTGTACCCACCTCTTCCTCCTTCCCAATAATTGAGATAAGGCTCCGTTACGTTTTGCAGCCCTTTTGCCAAACGTGCACTGGTAACATTGTTAACATAAAAATCCTGTTCTCCGTAATACCACACTTCATCCCCTGCCAACAAAGCAAAATTTTGTTGGGTATCTGCATGATTGGGAACATAACTATAGCAAGTGAACAAAAACTGTTCTGCTGAAATTCTATTATTGAAGGCTATCTCTATGGTAGCCAAATTGTCTGGGACTATATCTAAATAATCGTCACAGCTTAATGATAGGAAAACCCATATCAATACTATATATTTTTTCATTTGTTTCTTTTTATTTGTTTTTATGGTCATATCTTCCTGTGTTGACACAGGCGAAGTTTGCCAAATCCATTGGTGATAATCTCCAAACAGTTGCGGCAGATGTCATAATATTTGTTTAGAAATTTAAATTGACCCCTAGGTTAAATACTTTTTGAATGGGATATCCCAATCCATTTCCGCCCATTTCCACATCCCAAAGTTTAAAATGGCTAAAGGTCAACAAGTTGGTCCCACTTAAATATATCCTCATGGATGCAATTTTAGCTTTCGAAATAAAGGTGTCCTTATTAAAGGTATAACCCAGTTCTACCGACTTCAGCCTTAAAAAATCGCCATTTTTAAGAAACCAGGTACTTCTTCTATTATTGTTGTCCACCACCTGATCTGACAATCTTGGCCATGCTGCATAAATATCCCTATCGTCTTCCGACCAATGGTCGTCTGCCCAAACCTGCAACAAGGCATTGTTTCCATTTTTGGAGTTCCAATTGGAATCTTGGTTATTGGAATCGTTTATATCTATAAAAGGTGCTGTTTTGTAACCGTCTATAAAGAAGGAAGAACGCGCAGAACCCTGAAAGAAGAAAGAAAAATCCACATTCTTATATCCTACAGATGCTCCAAAACCATAAATAATTTCAGGTGAATCGGGAAATCCAATTGGCACCTCATCATTGCTATCTATCACCCCATCTTCATTAATATCCTTGTATTTAATGTCGCCTGGCATATATTCGCCAAAAGTTTGAAAAGGAGAATTTACTATATCCGCCTCATCTACGAATAATCTTTCCGCTATATACCCATATGGTTGATTTAGGGAGTTTCCTATCCTCGATTTCCAAGGAAGGCCGGCCCCAACATAATCAAGTTCTTCATAAACATCGAACTTACTGGTAGCATAGGTGAAATTGCCCCTTGCGGAAAGCCAAAGCCCATTTGCAAAGCTTTCCTGATAATCCAGGGTTCCTTCAAAACCATCCGAAGAGGCTTCCCCGATGTTGGCCCTTAAGGGTGCTTGGAGACCCATAGAGGATGGCACTTGGGAACGGTCCATAAGTACATTGGTCCTCTTTTCCCTAAAATAATCCCATTGAAAATCCAACTTGTTGAACAATCCCAATTCAAATCCAATATTTGTCATTTTGGCTGTTTCCCAAGAAATCTGGTTATTGCTATATCTATTTATGCTTATCCCATTTCGTTGGTAAAAATAGTCCTGACCAAAACTTACGCCCCTACCTCCATCGTTCATATTCACTTGTGAGATATAGAAGAACCTGTCATTTTCATTTCCTATGGCATCGTTCCCCACTAGGCCATAGGTAGCCTTTAGTTTTAGTTTATTGACCACCTCTTTGACAGATTTCCATGCCTTTTCATTGGAGACGACCCATCCTAGACCCATTGATGGGAAAAACCCATATCGTTCTTGCTTTGCAAAACGTTCGGAACCATTATATCCGAAATTAAATTCCGTAAACAACCGACTATCATAAGCATAGGTAAGCCTTCCGGAAACACCCATATTTCTATAGGGCAAAGATTTTTGTAGATTTCCTGCGTTGGCAATTTTCTGTTCCCTCATAATCCCTACCAACATTGCTGTTGTGGTGTGTTTCTGATTAAAGGTCCGGTTATAGTTTATGGCTGCTTCCGCATAGAAGGCAGTAGCTACGTCCTTATTACCTTCATCGTATTCCAAGAATTCCGATCCGTCATTTGGGTTCAAGGCAAATAATGAATATTCGTCTATTTGTGCATCATAACTCGCTAGACTGTAATAAAAAGGCCTATAGCCACGACTAACATTGAAGAAGGATTCGCGGGTAGTATTCCCCATAGCGCGGGCGGACAGGCCCTCGGTTATAAATTCCAAATCCTGTTTGATTTCCACTGAAGCCAGTATTTTACTTCTATTCTCTTCTTTGTAGCCCCTAACCATATCGGCATAGGCATTCAGGTAATCACCATTTTGTCCGTCATTACCAAAAAGAATATGTTGTGTATTGGCATATTGCGCATCCGGTTCGTAGTACTTTGGATAAAGTACCGGATTGGTTTGCAAAGCCTTTCTAAATAAGGTTTCGCCCCCATCGATCGGACCATTGTAATCATCAAAATTTGCACTGAACCGAACCCCTACCTCCGTGGTCCTGGTAATATCTATATTTACATTGGAGCGTAGGGAAACATTTTTAACATTGACATTATTATTAAAGTTGTTTCGCTTATCGACCTTAAGAATTCCATTGTCCGTATTTAATGTTGCAGCCAGATAGTAACGAGCTATCTTACCTCCACCACTAACGTTAAAATTAAAGCGATCATTAAACGTACTTTCCTCGAACATTTCATCGAACCAGTCTACGGCAGGATATACCATTTCATTTCTGTTTAGCTGCTCCGTTTGTCTTATTTTTTCCAAGGAATAGGCACGCCCCCCCAATGGATCCCTTGTCCTAATGGCTTCGTTGTGCAATTTCATATAAGTAACCGGGTCTGCCAATTCCAAGGCCCTTGTGGGGGTGGACAAGGTCCTCTCATACCTAAAATTCAACTTGGCAGGGCCTTCTTTTCCTTCTTTGGTATTTACCAAAATAACACCATTGGCACCCCTTGCTCCATATAGGGCCGTGGCCGTGGCATCCTTCATAATGGAAAAACTGGCAATATCATCTGGTTGCAATCGCGCCAAATCCGTGGCGGTCAGTTCAATCCCATCGATTAGTATTAGGGGCGACTTTTTATATCCAAATGTAGTAACCCCCCGGATAAAAAATTCGGCATTGTCACGACCGGGCTCCCCACTTCTTTGGTAAGAGATTATACCGGCCATACGACCCGCCAAGGCGGTAGTTAAATTGCTACTCGGTATTTTTAATTCGCTTGGATTTATTGTGGAAACCGAAGCAATAACACTTTCTTTCTTTTGCTTGCCAAAAGCCACTACGGTTACCTCTTCCAATTCATCCAACTTAGATTCCAAAAAAACATCCAATGTTTTTTGCCCTACATATTTAATCAATTGCGTTTCCATTCCAATATAGGAGAAGGCGAGCATTTGATCTGGCTTTACGGCAATGGAATATCTTCCGTCAAAATCCGCTATAACCCCTGCAGATGTTCCTTCTATAATAACGGTGGCTCCAGGCAGAACATTCCCATCCAAATCTGAAATCTGTCCTGTAAGTTGTTCTTGTAATGGAACAATAGTATTTGCTTTCGGTTGTTCCTCGGGAACACTTTTCGTGGAATCTTGCCACAATATAATTTGTGTCCCCCGAAGTTTGTAAGAAGTGTTTGTATTCCCAAACATTAATTTTAGCACTCGATCTATATGGCCTTTGGTAATTTTCAAAGACACTTTTCGTTGAAGGTCCACATGTCTGGTTTTATATACAAACTTGAACTTCGTACTAAACTCAATATTATCTATAACCTCTTTGATAGCTGTATTCTCTACATCCAAACTTACTTTGGTCTTTTGGGCATAGCTATCATTAGCGTGTAATCCCAAGAATGCAGTAATTAATAATAATGCGGTGAGTTTCATTCTTAAGTCGAATTTCAACAAAGTCAATCCCAACCTAAGTCGGTTAAAAAGTTTTTTCATAATTTTAATTGTTTTTATAGTGGTTGGCTAATAATGGCACGATCACATATGAATGCCGGGAAATGCTCTAACATTTTCCGGTTTTTTGTTTTATATAAAAGTGCCGGGATTTATAATTTTACTTCATAGGCATTGATATTTGATTTTAGGTTGATTCTCTATTGTTACTATTTTATAATTACTTTATTATCTACTATACTATATTCAATCTTGTGGGTTTCATTAAAGTATCCAAGAACTTCTCCTATATCTACCTTCTCAAAACTTGCATTGAATACCTCATTCCCCAATTCTTTGTTCAAATTGATGATTTCCACATTATAATGGCGTTCCAGTTTTTTTAATATTTTATCGAAAGTGAGCTCCCTAAAGACCAAATGGCCCTGCATCCAATAGGTGTACAAGGACGTATTTACCTCTTCAACACTTATATTCTCGGAAGCAAAATGGAAGGACCCTTTTTGGCCCGGGGTGAGGTCCACAGCACCGTGATCGGGTCTCTCCTCCTTCTTTAGGCTTACCTGTCCATGGACAAGGACTACCTCAATATTCAGGTCCTCATGATAGGCAGAGATATTAAATTCCGTTCCCAATACTTTTACATCCAGCCCATCGACATTAACAATAAACGGTCTTTCCATATCCCTTTTAACATTAAAATAGGCCTCTCCTGTTAAAAAGACCTCCCTATCACCATCAGTGGAGAAATTTACAGGATACCTAAGGGAACTACCGGCATTTAGGAACACCAAAGTCCCATCAGCAAGTAATAATTTAAAGGATTTCCCATTGGGAATATTGATTGTGTTGTACACTAAATTTTTGGCGTGGTCCAAATTGGTATAACTAATTTGATCCTGCTTTTGGATTCCCACAACATTGCCATCCACAGTTTTTACCTCTGCTGTAGCATTAATATCTATAGATTGAACAGTGCCATTCCCTATTTCAAGGGTTATAGATTCGTTCTTGGGCACAACTACAGCTTCCTTTGTCAAGAAAAAAGAATTATACTCGAATAAATATCCAACACCAAGTATTATAGCGATTACGGCAGCGTACTTCATCCAAATGACCCCAAGCTTTCTTGTGGGCTTCTCCCTAGTTTCGATTTCCTTGATCACCTTGTTATAAGCCTCGTCAATATTACTTTTGAGTGAAATAAGGTTTAAATCGTGATAATCGCGAACGTAGGCCTCCAGAATGGATTTATTGTTGGGATCATTCACCCAATCCCGAAGTTGATCAACCTCCTTTTCAGTAATAGTTCCGACAAGAAGTTTGGAAATTTTTTTCTTCATTTAATTCCTCCAATTTTTTGGCACATAATAAAACGGTTCAGTTAGGCCGAGGTATGCTTTACCCAATTAATACTATCAATATTTACAAAACCCTTAAAAAAAATGTTTTTTTTTTTGATATTCGCACCGAAATAGGCTAAATACTAATATTTTACCACAGGGCGAAATGAACGAAAATAATGCGGTAATTGCTTTAAAAAATGGGGACAGGGGCGCATTTAGGTATCTCTTTAATGCCTACTACGATCGCCTTTTGGCCTATATTACCACTTACACACAGAACAGGATACAGTCTGAAGACATTGTACAAGAGGCATTTATTGATTTTTGGAACAACAAAAGCAAATTGGATGAAACCAAATGCCCAAAAAACTACCTATATGCCATAGCTTATAATCGATATATTGATACTGTTAAGAAGACTAAAAAACAGGAAAAAATTCTAAGGGATGTTTGGGAGCAAGCACTAACAAACTGCATTGAAGAAGATTCCGAAGCTATGGAAAGACGTGTCAAAAGAATGAAAAAAATAATTGAATCCTTACCCCCTAAGTGCAGGGAAATCATCATTCTGAATAAAATGTACGGGTTTAAATACAAGGAAATAGCATCAATCAAAGGAATATCCATTAAAACTGTAGAATCACAAATGCGCATAGCCTTCATAAAAATAAGGGAGGCCAAAAACGGTAACGACCTCATCTTATTTTTAACATGGCCCCATACCAATATCATTATGTATAACTGATGAAAATATGGTATTTCCCAACTACTTTACCAGACGTAATTTGTTCACTTCCCCATTATTACCCTTATGATAACAATATATAATTATTATTAAATTTCACTCCCGCTCAAAAATTACGGTGAGACCGGGGTTTTGATCTTTTAATAGCGTTATGGTTTCATTGGATACTTCGGACTGCCAGAGGTATAATTTCTTTAATCTGGATAATTTAGGCACAAGGTCCAGGACACCTTTGGAAACTTTTGTCCCATAAAGGTTAAGCGATTCCAAATTCTCCAATTTAGATAAGTGTTTTATCCCCTTATCGGTTATTTCATTACCCCTAAGGTCCAACTTTACCAGATTTTGCAACAATCCTATTTTTTCCAGGTATGCGTCTTTCACCTGCGAATTGCCTAGGTTAAGCCAAACCAAATGCTCCTTCAATTCCAATAGGCTGTCCATATCGGAAGCTTTAAGATCATATTCACTTAAACTAAAATTGGCCTCCAAAAAATAATTGTCCTTCATCAAAGGATTGATTACAAAACCATGACGAACCAAGGAATCAACGATAGAGCGATTGGGCGGGGAAACCTTTTTATTGAAAAGATTGTTCTTATCCAACCCTAAATAATTACTCACCAAAGAACTTACTGCGTTTTCCGTATCCAATTCGGTTACAAAACCATTCTGCGGGGCTCCTATTTTAATCCACCATTTTATGAGTACTACTTCCTGATCCGTAAGCGGTAACTTTCCTTCAGATGGCATAAAATCGTCGTGTTCCGATGGGAGGGTAATTCTTCTAACCAGTTCACTCTCCAAGGCATCACCTGGGACAATGGTATTTTCACTTTCACCTCCCACCATCATTTTCACATAAGAGGTAAGCACAAGACCTCCCTTATTTTTTCCCTCGTTATGGCAGCCAACACATTTAGATTGCATCATTGGCAGCACCAAATCAAGAAACACATCTGCAGAATCCAATACCGTGACTTTTTCACGAGGCTCCACCTTGGAAGGCAATCCGGCCAGATTCCTAACTGGGTTGGGTGCATATTCCAATAAATAGGTAGAACCATGGGTCAGGTTCCCACCCAAGTGCCCAGTTAACAATAGTAAAAGCCCAACCATAGAGACCATTATCCATTTTGGAATGGAGAGTGAATTACTCCATTTCTTATTGATAAAGTAACATCCAAAGGACAATAACATTACGGCAATCCCCCCCCACTGATGCCAGAAAAGGGTATCCTCATCATAACCACCACTTAGGGACAGGAAATAACCAAAAATCACAGCTAAGAATGCACTAAATGCTCCCATAAGCCACATCAACGGAAGATAAATTCCCAAAGGCCTAAATTTAGGCCAGTATGTAGCCAGTTGCGCCATAATGGCCATGATTAGAAAACCTATGGGGAGATGCACAACTACAGGATGAAACCGTCCAAAAAACAAAACAACATCTGGTGGGCTATCCAAAATACCCCCATTCAGCAAGAAGATAAATCCCATTTATACTATTTAAGTGGAGTACCATTTATGGGCCTTCCATTAGTGGTCAATATTTGAAAATGATGTACCCTATGTCCTTTGTAATTCCAAACCATAGACTTATCCGGTGCCAACTCAAATAATTTAATTCCTTTTTGAGCCCCATAACTCGCAATCACTGTATTGCCATTGGGTAATCTTTGTGCCCCGCAAGGGTCAACAAAAGGTGCTTCTTGTAAATCGGAATTGGTTACTTTCCAGACTACCTTGCCATTGGAATCAAACTCCACCACCTTGTTCCCATGGGTCAATGTAACCAGGGTATTTCCATTATCCAAGCGAATGGCTGTAAAAGGCCAATTTTCAGCTTCCCTTCCGCCCAAATCTTCCAAATCTGTATTAAAGACATTTACCACTTTCCCATCAGGTTGGTATTCCTTAACGGCAAAGGCCAATAAATGAGGCACTAAATAATTGCCATTGGATAATTTCCTGGCCATTCTAGTCTGCATATGTACATTATCCGTTTCGGGTTTAAGTGGTACGCTATTTACCACTTTACCCTTTTTATTAACCTCTATTATTCTTGGATCCGATCCGGATTCGGTAATCATGGTATTGCCATTGGATAAACGCAGCGCGGTTCCCAATTCCATGGATTTCTCCGCTCTGGTATAGGTAAAGATCACCTTTTTTTTCTTGTTGTACTCACGTACTTCATCTGCCCAACAAATAAGGATATTGCCATTGCCTAAGACATAGCCATCCCTAGCACTCTTTTTCCCGGAATCCCAGATTTCCTCTCCATTTTCACCGATAATCCCAGTAAAATTTGGTCCCGCTATAAAAAATGAATGCTTAATTTCATTTTCATTTATTGACTGGTGTTGGGGTGTATGTACAGTAGCCTGACCTGCCAAAAATAGTGGCGAAATCATTAAACACAGTATTCCCTTGCTAAAAATATTCATATGTACAAATCCAATTATAACTTCATTTAGGTCAATATATCCTTTACTACGTTACCGTGAACATCGGTCAACCTCATATCACGGCCACCAAAACGAAAGGTCAATTGTTTGTGGTCCAATCCCAGCAAATGCATAATGGTAGCATGTAGGTCATGCACTGTAACTGCGTTTTCTATTACCCGATAACCATATTCATCGGTCTTGCCAAAAATAGTTCCTCCCTTTACTCCTGCTCCAGCCATCCACATACTGAAAGCGGACGGATTATGGTCGCGCCCATCAGACCCCTGTGCAAAAGGGGTACGGCCAAACTCTCCCGTCCAGACTACCAATGTTTCCTCTAACAATCCTCTTGATTTAAGATCTTTAAGAAGTCCGGCTATGGGCTGGTCTACCGCATGGGCATTTCTTTCATGGCCTACTTTTAAGTTGCTGTGCTGATCCCACCTATCGGCTCCAACATTGGGGCATGTAAGTTCTACAAATCTAACGCCACGTTCTATCAACCTACGGGCCAAAATACATTGGGAGGCATATCCCCTAAGATGTGGGTCATCGGAATCCATGCCATATAATTTTTTGGTAGCTTCCGTCTCCTCTTTGAACTCGGTGAGCTCAGGAATGGAAGATTGCATTTTATAGGCTAGTTCATAATTGGAAATAGCAGATTCCACTGCATCGGCTTCTCCTATCTTTCCAATCAAGCTATCGTCCATTTGCTTTATAAACTGTAGTTTTTCCTCTTGAAGGTTATTGATGCTTTCCCTAGGATTGATATTTGCCACAGGTTCCGGACCTGCCTTAAAAACAGAGGCTTGGTACGAAGCAGGTAAGAATCCATTCTTAAAATTATCCAATCCACCTGGGGGAATTAGACCTCCGTCCAAGACCACGTAACCTGGAATATTCTTGTTCTCACTTCCCAGGCCATAGTTCATCCAAGCTCCCATACTTGGACGTCCCTGCAAACCACTGCCGGTATGTAAGAAATAATTGGCATTGGTATGTTCAGGGAAATTGGAAACCATAGATCTAATTAAAGCAATGTCGTCTACGCAGGTAGCAATATGTGGAAACAGATCGCTCACAGGCATACCACATTCTCCATATTGTTTAAAATCCCAAGGGCTTTTTAATATCTTGCCCACATTGTCGAACTGGGTGGCATCTACCTTAAATTTCTTTCTTGGATCCTCCCCATTCTCCTTGGCTAATCGGGGTTTGGGGTCAAAGGAATCTACTTGTGATACACCCCCATCCATATAGAGAAAGATAACATTTTTCGCCTTGGGCAAATAATGTGGTCCCAAATAAAGATTGGAAGTTGTTTCATGAGATCCGGATCTTTTGCAGCCCAATGACATAGTGCCGAATAAACTCATTAATGCCAATGAACCGAAGCCCCCAGCTGATAGTCCCAACATTTCCCGACGGGAAATAACTCTTGGTTTAGTATTGTGATGATGGCCCATTAAATAAGATATATAAATTCTTTTAAATTAAAAATGCTATGGCAATACTCTTTCCATAGTTCCATTTCTGGTTTTTCCTTACCATCCATTTTTTCTTCCATCTCCTGCAACATCCCAAAAAAATCGGAGGCTTTTTTTAACTCCTCCCTGCTTGCCAGTCGAGAAAAAGCCTGCATATAGATCCACTGTACTTTTTCCTCAAAATTGGCCAGCCCCTTTTCCATCAATTTCCCCGCCATAATTTCGGCCTGTTGTGCAACCAATGGATCGTTCATTAAAATCAAGGATTGCGAAGGCACATTGGTGACGTTCCTTCTGCCAAAAGTACTAAAGGGAATAGGTCGATCGAAGGTCGTCATCATAGGCTCCAAGAAATTTCTCCTTACCTCCAAATATATGCTCCTTCTCCCTTCCCCATCTATGGGCCCCGATTTCCCCGGCCTACCCCGTCCCTGCATAAACGCCGTTAAATGGGTGGGCACAGGAGTTCCGTACATAGTGGAATCCAAGCTTTCGGAAACAGCCAATATTCCATCTCGAATGGCTTCTGCCTCCAATCTTCTTACCGGAAAAGAGGCCAAATAAATATTGTTGGGATCCGTATTTGCAAGCGCATCACTTCTCTCAGTACTTCTCGTAAAAGTCTCTGAGGTAACAATGGCCCTAATCAATTTTTTAACGGACCATCCTTCTTGTTGAAACTTAACAGCAAGGTAATCCAACAGTTCCGGGTGTGAAGGTAATTTTCCCTGTAGACCAAAATTATCAACGGTCTCTACAATACCCTTACCGAACAGATGGTGCCAAATCCGGTTCACCATTACGCGGGAAGTCAATGGATTATCCTTGTCCAACATTACCTCTGCCAGCTCCAAACGGCCACTTCCTTCGGATTTAAACACAGAATCGCCCAAAGACAATACCGATAAAAATCTTCTAGGAACATGTTCTTCCGAGGGCTCCTTATAGTTACCTCTATTAAAAATAGGACTATTTATCCCGTAACCATCGTATATCCCATTAACAAAGGATACGTTTTTTAGACTTTTGGCCAATAGCCGGCTACTATCTACAACCGCTTTCAGTTCAGGAAAATTAGAAGTCAACTTTCCCTTCTTCAAATCATCATTAATCCTTAATACCTTGAAGGGAGATACCTCCAGGGACGCCCAATTATCCTGTGATGGTTGTTTTGTAATATTCTTTTCCAAATCCAACGGCCATTCCCCGTCATAAGTCACTGCGTATTGAGCTTCAATAAAAGCATCCTCCGTCAAATTATACCTGTGGCGGTCATGGGTTCCGGGTAAAATTTCAATGTATGCTTTTCTACCCTTCCAAGCCCGTACATTAAATATAAAATTATTCCATTCCTCTGTATTCACCCTTTGGTCCATTCCACCATAAATTGGATTCTGGATCAATTGAAAATTGTCTATTATAATTCTGATACTACTGTTTTTACCAAGTGCCCTAACTCCTATAAAGTCTTTTTCCAAAATAAAATTGGGGGATCGTAAAGCCCCAAAAATACCCATCCCCATTGACCTGCTAGAAGCTTTACCTTCGTCCAAGCCAAGCAATTTTCCTGTGGCCGGATCCACGATGGGATTCCCTAGGGTCGACTTCTGCCCAAAAGCAAAGCCATCACTCGTCCAACCATCAAAGTCCCGGCCTCTAAAATCGCCAATGACAGTATAGGACATTGCACTGGTATTTATCGTTGTGTTCTGGGCATATTCAGTATTAATATAGCTGTTTTTGGCCCTGTCCCATTTTCCGGCCACCAACTTCCGCATGTAGGAATTCAGATTTTCTATTTCCTGGGCGGCCAACTTTTTATCTTTACTTAGATCGGCAGGGACGGGGGAAAACCTGGTACTTTCCATTACCCCATATAGGGCATAATAATCCGCCGCAGTTATGGGGTCAAATTTATGGTCGTGACATTTTGCACAGGAAACCGTCAACCCCTGAAAAGTCTTGGTAGTAACGTCGATCATATTATCAATACGATCTGCCTCATCCTGGCGTACATCCACTGGACTATGGGTGCCTTCACCCATAACATAAAAGGTAGTGCCCAGCCTAGATTCCGAAACTCCAGTTTCCTTATTTTCCCTAGTCGTTTGCAATAAATCCCCTGCTATGTGTTCCTTTAAAAATTGATCGTAGGGCACATCTTCATTAAAAGCCCTGATCAAGTAGTCCCTATATTTCCACGCACCTGTTATGGCATAATCAAACTCGTGACCCTTTGTTTCTGCATACCTCACCAAATCCATCCAATGTCTTGCCCATCTTTCCCCGTAGGCCGGTGAATTTAAATAACGATCCACCATTTTTTCGTATGACACACTACTCGTATCCAAAAGAAAATTTTTAACCTCTTTAGGGTTAGGGGGTAAGCCGGTAAGTAAATAGGATACCCTTCTTATAAGTGAGTTTTTAGTAGCAGGGGGTACTTTTTCCAACCCTTTTTCATCCAGTTTCTTTTCTATTAAAAAATCAATGGCCTTAGAATCCGATAAGGCAATTTTCGTCTCAGGTCTAATGAAAGACCAATGATCTTTCCATTCGGCCCCCTGATCTATCCACTTGTTCAAAAGAGCCTTCTCCCTGTCGGTAAGTTTTAGATTGGTCTCCGGTGGCGGCATTACTATGGCTGGGTCTTCATTATAAATCCGCTGTACCAATTGGCTTTTGGACGTCTTTCCTGGCACAATGGCATGACCTCCTTCTTTTAAGGCTGCGGTGGCTCCCTCATAAGTATCCAATCGCAATTCCGCCTTTCTGCTACTTGGATCGGGACCATGGCACAAATAACAATTCTGTACCAATATAGGCTTTACATGAAAATTAAAATCCACCACTTTAGGCAGAGGTTCGGAGACCTGTTGCGATCTGTCACAGGAAATACATAAGTTGCCCAGCGTACAAATTAAAACCAGAACCGTTATTCTGCTAAAAAACATTGTCAAAATTTTAGAGGGAAATTCAAATATACGGATCCAAAGTATTAGAATCAACTATTTAAATTGCAGGGGCAGATATTAAATGTACCCTAAAAAGGCTAATGGCTCCCCTCTTGTAACGAAGAGGGGAAAGAAAGGGGAGTTTGAAATCTCGAGCCGTAAACCCATACCTTATCTATTGTCCCCTCCCAAAGACCTGGGCTATCAATCCCTTCCGTATCCTGCGCAGCCAGCGGAAGATCCACCTTCCCTTATCCAAGGGAAGGAGCCCCTGCTGTCGTCATTGTCCGCCCATTATAGCTACTGGATTATCTCTTTTCCCCTGTGCCTTTGAGCTACTTCTCCTCGTCCCTGAAAAGGGACTCTGTCCAAGTGACTAAGCTAGTCATTTCGACCGCTAGGGAGAAATCACACAACTAGCTAAGCCAACACATTAATTGGGCATACAACGTCCTTGCTCATAATAAAACTGATGAAACTTATATAAAAACGTTGCCTGCCCAACCCCTCCCAATAGAGGGTTCCATCATGGTGACCGCACCCTACACGTTGGAAGGTTAAAGCGGATTCAACAGGTACATCCAACCATATTTGGATTAAAGCAAACCCTTTAAATCTGTAATTTTATTAATACTATGATCGGGATTGGGTACATCGCCAAATCCGTATGTGGCAAAAACAAAAGGTATTCGGTTCCCTTCGGCAGCGGTATAATCCCCCAAAGTGTCCCCAATATATATGGGTTTGGCCAGTGTATTTCTTTCAATGACCATTTTTATATTTTCGGCCTTGGACAAACCTGTATTGCCCGAACATTCAAAATCCTTAAAATAGTCCCCTAGTCCATGAAATTCATAAAATGCCTCGATATATCCAGCCTGGCAATTACTCACAATATACAGTTCGTACTTACTCTCCAAGACCTTCAAAATTTCTTCCAATCCTTGGTACAGGACTCCTCCAGATTTCTTTATGTCGTTCACCTCCTGTATATAACAGCTGTTCATGACCTCGTCTTGCTGTTCTTTGGAAAGGTATGGAAACAGTTTCTTTCCTACCAAGTCGTGCTGCATTCCAAGAATTCCTTGTATATCTTCCTCTGAAATAGGATTTTTAATACAATCGAAACCATTCAGGGCCGTATGCCATGCCTTGATACTCATTGGCATAGGGTCCCAAAGGGTACCATCCAGGTCAAAAATGATGTTTTCAATATTATCCCTTAATTCACTCAGCGCCATTTTTAAAAGTTTTGAATACTATGGGTACTAGATTAAATTAACTACCTGGCCCGTCTTGGCCGATTTATAGGCCGCATCCACAATGTCCAGCACCATTTGTCCTTCCACAAGTCCAGGAACCGGTTGTTGCCTAGTTTTTATACAATCCACAAAATACTCCATTTGACGGGTATAGATAATTTGGTCGCAGTGATCTTCCCTTTTAGGAAGCTCTGGCACTGTTGTTACCGTACCTTCCCCATCCTTCATTTTTAAAAATGTAGGAAACAGATTGGCATATCCCTTGGTACCGAACAGGCTGGTACTTGCTTCCGGTCCGTCCATATGGGGATGCCACCATCCACTTTCTATTATACTTTCAGTACCATTGTCCCAAGTAATGACCAAAATACCCGTATCGTCCACATCGTAATCTCCAAATTCCGTTGAAATTCTGGCATAGACCTTAGCTGGTTTGGGATCGCCCAAAATATACCTGACGGCATCAATGGCATGTACCCCCATGTCTGCCAAGGCACCGCCCCCTGCCAATTCTTTTTTGGTAAACCAGCCGGAAGGGCCCCAATTTTCATGTATTCCATAGCCTTTGGTCTTAAACACTCTTCCTATGGTTCCCGAATCCACGGTATCCCTGATATAACGGGTATCGGTATCAAAACGCCACATATGCCCTACCATCACCAATTGGTTATGTTTTTTGGCCACCTCCGCTATTTTCCTGCCTTCATCCCCACTAATCCCCATAGGTTTTTCTAAAAACACATCCTTGCCATTTTGTAAAAATTCTATGGCATAGGGTGCATGAAATTGATTGGGAGTGCTTATAATTACAGCATCCAGATCATCCCTTTTCACAAGGGATGAAATATCATTAAACGCCTCTTCTATATTGTACTTCAGGGCGAACTTTTGGGCATTTTCAAGATTTTTGGACACTACTGCCACAATTTCAACATCGGCTAAGGTTTGTAGTCCACGAGCGTGATAATCCGATATAAATCCTGCACCAATAAGGGCTATTCTGGTTTTCATCTGTATAAAATTTTATAATTGATTAAATAAGAAGTAATTACAAAATACACTAACAGCTGTAACTACTTCGGTTTCACATAAGCTTATTTAAATAATATCGGTATGATATGTTTAAAAAAGTTTATGCCCATTGCATTATTACTTTTTTATTAAAAGTTCATCAACAATCTCTCCGTTCTGGTTATAGGTCGTGTGTTTCAAAGTTTTATCGGTCAATGTCATATATTGATAAAATTGGCCTTCCTTGAACCTCTTTTCAGCATAAGGCTCTTCCCCAATATCATCATGATTACCATTGGTCCCGATAGATACGGCATATACGGTTCCATCTTTAAACGAATCCACAACCTTGCCATTATTTATTGGCTTTGAACGCATATAATAATGGATATGGCCACCCATTACCATGTCAACATGGTAGGTATCAAAAAGACCTCCCCATTCTTGTTGAATATCCAAATAAGGTTCTTCAAAATTAAAGGGGGGGAAATGAAACATGACGAATTTCCAAATGGCATTGGAATTCTTCAATTGTTCCTCTATCCATTGGGTTTGGACCTCATTAGGCTGGGTTGAATCGATCATCAAAAATAAAGCATTGCCATATTCAAAAGCGTAAGTGCTTTCAGGATCCACTTTTTCAGGTCCATTTTTGGGCAAACTAAATAATTCATAATACATCCAGGCTCCCAAACCATCCTGCCTGTCGTGATTCCCGGGAACGGGCATTAAGGGCTTATTGGAGAACACTTCTTTGGAATATCCAAAAAACATGTCCCATTCACTACGGTAAAGTCCGGTAGTCACAATATCTCCTGCAATTGAATAAAATGCCGTTTTCGGATGTCGGAGGTCCGCATCATTGAGCATTTGTGCCCATTTGGGATCCCTATGGGTATCCCCAAACCATATAAATGAAAACTCCCCCGCATCCTTGGCTTCCGTCTTAAAGTTTCTAACGGAAGACCATGACTGCGCTTCTACTGAACCTACACGATATTCATAGGTAGCTCCAGCTTCCAAATTATTCATATTGGCTGTAAATCGATTTATATATCGATCATTGAACAACATTTTATCTTCCATACCCGCTACCGAAGCCTTTAAGGAAAGGGTGTCGGATGTATTTTTCTTCCAATACTGTACACTGCCATCTTCCACATTGGTATTGGTTCTCCATTGCACATCCATAGAGTTGCTAGGGTCCCCGCTCCAGGTAAGCGTGATCTGATCTGGCTGATTCGAAGATGGGAAAATTGTTTTTCGAAATGCTCCTTCTACATGTGCTTCCCGGGCTCTTCCCCTAACCGTAGTGAACAATACCTGACCTTCCAGTTCTTTGGGCAGGGCAGTAATTTTAAGGTCGGACCAGTCATGGTAGGTAAATGCTCCCTTTTTAAAGATTTCCAAAGAATATTCTTCTGGATAGCGTTCACTAATTACAAGTTCCTCATTGCCATTCCTTGGCCCTACGGAAATAAAATAGACGACCCTATCCATGTCGAACCCTGGGATTCCCAAATTAACCCAACCTGCGTCAAAATCCTTTTGCCATACTTCATAATCGTAGACCTCATTTTTTACGATTTCATCGGTCTTTACAAAACCGCTTTCCTTAAGCCAAAAAGGTGCTTCATGATCAAGATGTCTCATCAAGGAAACCGTTACCGGTACGTTTACCTTAAAATATTGGTAACGGGAAGCCAATGTTGTTTTCTCGCTATCGGTCAAAAATTTAAGCATAAAAGTATCGTCAATGGCATCGTAGTCCTTGGGGTCCACATTTTCATACAATCTGGTGATTACCTTATCCATTACGTCTTTTACAGAGGTCTGGCTCTGTTGTTCTTCCTTTTTGGTTTCGGAGCAGGAAAAACATAAAAAAATAGCGGACAGAATTAAATATCTTCTCATTGGATTACAATATTTATTTGGATTCTTCAATATTAATTGATCAGTGTTTATGATATTTAACTTGGTGACTAGTTCGCTTTTGATAAAGCATCCAGCATGATGGCCAAATGATCTGTCAAAATAAAATCTACCCCGGCATCCAACAATTCCTTAACACGACCTTTCTCTTCCGAATGAAAATAATTGATGCGTATCCCATTTTCCTTCAGCCTTTTAATATCCGCCAATATATTTTCATCGTCCCTACTACTTTTTATTTGGAGAAATGTGAAGCCTTGCTCTATGGTTTCTTCAATATATTCGGCACGAGTGGACAAGCGTTCCATATTGCATATCATAATATTTGGATTTATCTGCCTTACCCCTCTTGCCGCCTCCTTTCCACAGGCAATGACAGCCTGATGGATTCTGTCTGCAGCAATCACGGCCTCCGCTGTTGCCGCACCTAAGCGTTCATCCCCTTTTAGATGGATATTAAGCCAAATATTCCTTGGCATTATTTCCAAGGCCTCTTTTAAGGTAGGAACCCTTTCATTCTTAAACTCTTTGGATTTCCACTTGCCCGCATCGAGTTTTTTTATTTTTCTCAGCCTAAGTTTCCTTACCAGACCACGACCATTGGTGGTCCTGTTTACCTTATCATCGTGCATAATAACCAATTGATCGTCCTTGGTCATTTGAACATCCAATTCTATCATCTGCGCGCCCAATCGAATTGCTTCCCCAAATGCTGCCAGGGTATTCTCGGGATGCGCTTCATTGGCACCCCTGTGGGCACAAATACCCTTTTGCGGCATGCTAATATTTTCTGGAACAAACAGTGCATCCTGAGAAAAAACAGGGGTTGCCCAAGAACACAGAAGAAAAAGACTCATTACTAATTTCATCGATGTAATATATTTCATATTATAGGAAATTGTCTTTCGGACGACAAGCCTATTTCCTTAACCCATCAATTCCTCGGCATGGGTATAAATCTTTTTTATAGCCCTGGCCACCAAATCCATATCAGCCTTTGTTCCCATTAACACCTTATGGTGCAGACAAACCGATTCCTCCTTAAAAATACGTTCACAGACCGGTAACGAAAACCTTTTGGGATCAATAGCCTTCCAATAGGCTTCATTCAATTTATGTCTGGAAGGTTTTGTATGCGGCACGTATAGTGAACAATTATTTAAAGGCTCATAACAGGCATCCACTACTATACCCAATTCCGCCTCCAAAGCAGATCTAAACTTCTCTACAGGCAAATTCTTGAACTTGCTGGTATTGTACCGAAAAGCAAAATTGAAATAAGCCTTTTTGGTTTCCCTTTCATCTCTTTTTAAGGGTGTCACCCCTTCTATTTCTTTTAGAAGCGTATTTAAATATGCCCCATTCGCGTCTCTATTGGCATTTTGTTCTGGCAATCTTTTTAAGCCTTCCACTAGAATAGCTGCTTGAAATTCGGTAATCCTGTAGTTACCGGACTGTATAAAATTACCGTCATCACCATAATCCCCTATCCCTTTATCTGCCCCAATAAGCGAATCTTCCTCCGGTCTACGGCCAACATTTCTTAGGGCATCCAATTTTTCAGCTAAATCAGTATCATCCGTGGTAACGGATCCTCCTTCACCAGCGGTTAAATGTTTCGATAATTGAAAGCTGAAACTACCTACGTTCCCAATACTTCCAGCCTTTTTACCTTTCCATTCACCTCCATGTTTATGGGCACAATCCTCAATAACATAAAGATTATGTTTTTTGGCAATGGCCATTATCGCATCCATATCCGCAAAGGCACCATACAGGTGTA
Source organism: Arenibacter flavimaris (assembly GCF_030291335.1). Taxonomy (NCBI): domain Bacteria; kingdom Pseudomonadati; phylum Bacteroidota; class Flavobacteriia; order Flavobacteriales; family Flavobacteriaceae; genus Arenibacter; species Arenibacter flavimaris. The sequence continues at coordinate 324,547 of NZ_JASWIM010000001.1, read as the reverse complement.
CTGGAATAATGGCCTTTGTTCTAGGGGTAATGGCCTTTTCAATTTCTTTTGGATCTATACACCAGGTATCCTCACAAATATCGACCAATATGGGAGTGGCATTTACGTCTATTACGGTGGCAGCAGTAGCTTGCCACGTTAGGCCCGGTACAATTACCTCATCACCCACGCCGACACCCAAGGCTTCCAGCGCAATTTGCATGGTTACAGTACCGTTTACAGTACAAATAGCATGTTTTACCCCTGTATATTCTGCAAAAAGTCTATTGAACTCCATTTCCTTTGGCCCATTATAGGACCAAACTCCACTATTCAGGACCTCTATTAGGGCAACTTCCTCTTCTTTCCCCCAAACGGGCCATTTAGGCCAAGGACTTTTATTGGTATCACGACACGGGTTACCGCCATTTATTGCTAGTTTTTTCATAGTCAATGGTTGTTATTGAATGTTTTCGTTTATAATTTTTTAGGGTCCAATACTAGGTGTTTCACGGTCTTCCTATTCCATGTGTACACTATATGTACCATTCCATCGGGGGTTTGAATCAGGGTAGGATAGGAATATTCCTCTCCCTTTTTATCGGTTGTTGCCGTTAATGGTTCCAAATCCAACACCCTTTCCCAGCTTTTCCCGTCTTTGGAAATGCCTACACTCAAGGGAACCCTATCCTCGGATTCTATGGTGGTAGGATTGTAGATCAAAATATGCCGTCCATCCCTTAATGTTATGGCATCAATTCCTGAGTCAGGATTGGGAAGATCCGTAGCAGTCATTTCTGTCCAGCCAAATCCCCCGTCATAGGACCAGTTTTGCCCTATTGCCCCCTGGTATGTTCTACTTAATAATTGGATGGTATCGTTACCGTGATCAAGGATTGCCGGTTGTATGGCCTTAAATGTTTTCCCATCGTTTAAAGGGGCCGATTTAGTCCATGTTTTCCCAAAATCAGTACTCCTTTCCAAATAAATTTTATGCCCTTCTGTTTCACTTTCTGTACTTGACGGAGATAAAATATCCCCATTGGACATGGTAACAGGTCTATTCTTTATAGGTCCCAAAATACCTTCGGGCAATTTAATAGGGGCAGACCAACTAAGACCGTCGTCCCCGGATGTTTTATACATTCCCCACCAATATAAGGGGTCTGGACCTACTTTGTAAAAGAGTATCAAAGGCTTATTTTGGGGTTTAAAGAGAACAGGGTTCCAACAAGGATATCTAATCCCATCTTCCTCCTCGCCATTGGCCACTTCAACCGGGGTGGTCCATTTATCCTTAATTTTTCTAGAAACCCAAATACCTACGTCATTGTTTTTTTCTTCTGTTCCCCCGAACCAGGAGGCCACGAGTGTTCCATTGCTGATGTCGATGGTTGGGGCGTGACATTGGGGGGTTAGTCCTTGGCCAATGGGGTAAATGTACTCTTCCAAGGTAATGGCAGGATGCTTTCCGGGGGTATCCGGTACATTTTCCCTCCCCTTTTCCTTACAGGATACAGTGGTTATAAGAAGTACTAGGGCAAGCAAATATTTCGTACAAATTGACATCATAACAGTTATTAAACCTCAGCAAATCAAAATTAGTAAGGGATATAGTTCTTGCGATTATTTTAAATTCCACCCCTCCACCTTCAAGGTTGCTTCGGCCGTCCCTATAAAATTGGCACAAACCGTACGCTCTTCCCCTGGTAATAGGTTTATAAAATTATCTTCCCAGAAAATGGGCAGTATAAGTTCCCCACTCTTTTTATCCAATACTTTTAGATTGACCAAAAATGCAATATGATCACTGTTGTTCTTAAGTTCTACCTTAATATTTTGTTGATCTCCGTCCTGCTCAAAATAATGTAACTGCTCCAACTGTACTTCTGGCAGCCCATTCAAAGGTGTAAAGTCTGCATATACCTTACTGGGAGTATGAAACGCAAAGGGACCCAAATCGGCCTCATAGTCCAAGACCTCTTCTTTTTTGGAGAGCCAATAAAAATTATTTCCAATTTCTGAACCTTGTTCATCCAACAAACGAAGATCTACAAAATAAGTAGTTGTAAGCCCTTTCAGATCTCCTAATGCCAAAATGGATTTTGAGGAATCTGGATCCATTGTAAATTGGACCTTATTTTCAAACAAGATTTCCGACCCAATGGAATATACTCTAACATGGGCTGATAAATTTTCTACCGGCCTAAGGTGATCATTAACGGCATAAATTTGTTTATCCCCATAATTATATATAAGTCCTAAGGGCAAACATGCCTTTTGGGTTGCGTAAAACGCAGCTGTTGGGTTCAGGTAGTAGTCGTACAATTGCCAATACATCTTAGGCCAGGCCGCATTGAGCATCCATTGGATTATCCCTGTGGATTTCTTTTTATGTACCTGAAAGGCCTCGAACATAGGCCGCATAAGCTCATAATTCATGGCTTGGGCCTTTTTGTCGAACTCCTCCAAGGAGCTTGGAGCCCCATATTTTTCTTCAATAGCCTTTGTAAACCTACTGAGATCGGCAAACTCATAGCGTCCACAATGGAAATTCCAAGCCTCCCCTATGGGCCATAATTGCTCCGAGGGAATCATTTTTTTTAGACTTTCCAATTGGGGTATTTGGGCTCCTGGACCCGTTTCAGTATTAAATCCATAAGCGCCACCAAACTTGGTGTCCGTAAACCAGTATACCGGAGCTGTATAGGCATAGGGGCCCAACATTTTTACTCCAGACGAGCCACTGATCTCACTAATAACATCTTCACTACCAATAACATGTTGGTCGCTTCCCACTCCACCTGTAGAATTTAAATATGGCCTCGTGGGGTCATATTTGGCGAAAGTGTCTATATATCTTTGTTCCAATTCCGTAATCGGTACCTTGTCACTGGCAACAGTCCACACAAAGATACTGGGATGGTTTCTCAGCCATATCACCTGATCCTCCCAGGCCTGGGCAACATGGGATATATGCTCTGGCTTATAAACGCCTCCAAAACGCTCATTGACGGGCACCCCCATATGGATCTCATGCTCCCAATGACAGCTCCAACCTACCATTAACAATAAACCATGTTCATCGCAGAGGTCGTATAATTTGTGGTCCTTGCCCCAGAATCCTTCCAAACGAATGCAGTTTAGATTCATTTGTTTTACGTACTTCACTTGTGCCTCGATGCTTTCATCCGTATCCATCAAAAGCATATCATCTGTCCATCCACCGCCTTTGATCAAGACCTTTTGTCCATTAACCTTATAACCGCGGTGTATATCATTTAACCAGTAGTCCTGTATATCGCGAATACCAAACCTCAGATTGGTTTCATCCAAAACCTCCTCCTTGGCAACAAATTTTAAATCCAAATCGTAGAGATCAGGATTCCCCAAATTAATAGGCCACCAAAGTTTTGGTTCCTTAAGATTAAGTCCTACAAACTCCTCACTGTCAAAAATGATCAGCTCTTTATTCTTTGGAGCCAAGCTTATATTTTTCTGGAATACCAAAGCGCCAATGGTCCCTACCAATTTCCCGGAAATTTCAGTATTGGAATGGTTCATCAGTTCTGCCGAAACGGTAATATCGGCCTCTTTCAAGGTTTCCAAGTCAACCTTGGTCTGCACAAAGGGTTTTTCAATTTGTACCCCGCCATGTAGATGCAGGGTCACAGGCCTAAAAACTCCCATATCGCCATCCGGCGGGGCAGGATTCCAATCCACAAAGCCTATGCTAAAATCGCCGGGTTGGGGTGGAATTACCTCAATGGCCAAAATATTGGACCCACCTTTGATATGTGTACTTACATCAAAAGAGGTAATGCGGAATGCCCCATCTATAGCAGTGGCATCGGCAATGAGTTGTCCGTTTAGCCAAACATTGGCCTTATAGTTTATCCCATCAAATTTTAAGCTGGCAAACCCATCGGATTGCTCCTTTGTAAGTTCAAAACTGGTAGTGTACCACCAGGATACTTTAAACAAGTCTGTTGGGATGGTCTTTAAATTCTCCCCAAAATAGGGGTTCTCGTAAACCTTATTGGCCACCAAAGTGCTCAAAACCGTTGAAGGAACTACGGCCGGAAACCATTTTTCAGAAATTATGGCTTTGGTCGAGATTTCACTCCCCTTTTCCGAAACTTTTTTTGAACTTTGGATTCTCCAATTGTCCGATAACTTTATCTGGAAGGACTTTTGCATTATCTATATTTTATTGTTCCTTCTTGGATTTTAATTTTTTTATGGTACTTTTTGCCTTCCACATCATTCCTCCGCCAATAGATATTAGTATTAAACCAGCAACCATATCGGTCATATGTTCTATAAAGGTTTCCGTATAGATCATTGCAAAAAGCACAATAACCCCAAAAGCCATAATGAAAAATCCAAGAGCATTGTTAATTTGAGCGGCCTTTAATCCCGCATTGATTTCATTTGTCTCCATATTTTTATTATTAAGGGGTTAAAAATGATTATAGATCGATGCCAAAATACAAAGTACGGCAATAGACCATAGTTTTAAATTGTTCCACCAGTGACGATCTTCCTTGGCAACGCCCTGGTAAACATACTCTGTAGGCAATAACAACACCAATAGACCTATTAGCGCATACAAAGAAAGAAATATCATTTTTGCAGTTTCTTGCGAAACACCGGAAAGCCAGTCAAAATTGAACATATTACAGTTTTTTATTTTCCACTAAAATTTTAGAACTAAACACCAAGCCTTTAAGTCGTTCCTCGGAATGCTTCTTGGTAAGCAAACTAACTACTACATTAATTATAAACCCTAACAGAAAGGACCACCAGGAAATATATAGAAAAGGATCTTCAATGGTGAAGAATTGCTCCTTAAATACATTTAGGTAAATGGCAAATCCAATACCTATGACCAATGCCGAAAGTCCTCCCCATTCTGTTGTTCGTTTCCAGAATATACCCAATAGGAGAATAGCGAATATTGGTCCTTGGAAATAAGACATAAAGGTTTGAATGGCCACGTAAATTCCAGGGAAATCACTGCTAATTGGTGAGGTTGCCACTCCAATAAGTAACAGCACCAAGGTCGTGATCTGCCCTACCTTTAAATAATGTTTGTCATCCGCCCCTTTTTTGATAAACGGCTCGTATATATCTTTTGTAAACAAAGTGGCCGTTGAATTCAGCAACGAATCCACGCTGGACATAAGCCCCGCAAAAAATGCGGCGAACATTAGTCCTACCAAACCAGGTGGCAGAATGGATTTGATCATCATTGGAAGTGCTTGGTCCCCATCGGCCAATCCGGGATGGACTACGACTGCCATAAGCCCTGGAAACAAAACCAAAATGGGGATGAACATTTTAAGGGCAGATCCAAAGATCATACTGGCCTTTGCGTGCCATTCATTCTTGGCAGTAAGACATCGCTGTACAATAGACTGGTTTCCAATCATGTATGCATTGGCCATTACAAAGGTTAGGCCGAACAATATACCCGTCCAGGGAAAGGGCGATTTTGTATCCTGCGGTTGAATAATATCGAAGTGATTGCGATACTCTGGTCCCATTGTTGCGATTTTATCTACCATATTATCCCAACCACCAACTTCGTAAAGACTAAGAAAAACTAGGGCAAAACCTCCTATGAACATTATAACGAACTGTACTACATCGGTCATAATTACAGCGGTAATCCCTCCAAAATAAGTATATAGACCAACCACCCCCGCGGTAGCCACGATTGAAATCCAAATGGGCCACCCCATAAGAACATTTAATAGCACCGCACTAGCCCAAAAAAGAACTCCCAAATCCAAGGCAAAAAACAGGATCCAGGTTACCGAGGCTATGGTCCTTACCTTTTGGTTATACCTTCTTCCCAGGTATTCCGGTATAGTGTACATGCCCCCCCGCCAGAAATAAGGAATAAAAATAAATGCCGCCAATAACATGGCCGGAACAGAACCTACCCAATCGAAGTTGCCAACGGAAATACCATATCTATATGCCTGACCGGACACCCCAACAAAATCCAATGCCCCTATATCCGATACAACGATAGACATACCAATAGCCCAAAAAGGCAAGCTTTTACCTCCAAGAAAATAGTCTTCGGAACTATTGACAAATTTCTTGAAATATAGCCCTAACAATAACATTCCTATTATATAAGCTATTACTATAAAATAATCTATCCCTGCTAACATTGTTTGGCATTTTGGTTAATTACCTACAAATTAAATTCAAATAGAGATGATTGAATAAGTAAATCTTATTGCATTTGCATGGTATATTGACATAAGACCTAGTTTTTTGACTTATTTATTGATAATTAAGTTAAAATTATAGCAGTTTCTGCAAGTAATGATGTATCCCTCCATCAATATTGATATAACTTGTCCCTATCTTATATGTAATAATACTGCTATAGAATATTGCTACCAATTATACCTATAAAACGGTCTGCCATATCAACTCTCCAAAATGGTACCGTTTACGTTAAAGAAATATTCTTGCTCAAAATCAAACATATCTTAACCTAAAATTTTCAATATCATAATATTGACACTAATAGAGTTAAAATTCCATAGGTATCTAATAATATACTATGCTTTTTGTCGATTATTTTACAATAGTTTTGTTAACGAAATGCTAATTACTCAACCAATTAATACAAATGAATATGAAAAAAAGCAGCTTGAAATTTTTGACTTTCCTTTTGTTCAGCATGATTTCTGGAATCATGTTGGCACAACAAGGTGTAACCGGAGTCGTCAGCAGTGATGATGGCGAATTGCTCCCAGGGGTATCCGTGGTGGTTAAGGGAACTACCAATGGTGTTACCTCTGATTTTGATGGTATTTACAATATTACAGTACCTAACAGTAGCGCTGTTTTGGTATTCTCCTATTTGGGAATGGAAACAAAGGAAGTAATAGTAGGTAACCAAACGACCCTCAATGTTACTTTGGCAACTTCATCAGAACAATTGGATGAAGTAGTCGTAACGGCACTTGGTATTACCAGGGAAAAGAAATCACTGGGGTATTCCGTTAGCGAAGTAGGTGGTGATGCTTTGGACAATGTGCCACAAGAGAATGTTTTAAACGCTCTTTCGGGCAAAGTGTCCGGGGTGAATATCAACTCTACCGGTGGTGCAGGTTCTACTGTAAACATAAATGTTAGGGGTGCTGCTTCATTATCCAGTGACAACCAACCATTATTTGTTATTGATGGTTCTCCTGTAATTAATACAGCTAACAACATTACTGAGATAGGTAATGATAACAAAGTGGATTACGGTAATGCTATTTCTGATATCAATGCAGACGATATTGCCAGTGTTACTGTTCTAAAAGGTGCCAGTGCAGCGGCACTTTATGGTTCTAGGGCAGGAAACGGGGTTATATTAATTACAACCAAGTCTGGGAAATCAAAAAAAGGATTGGGAGTAACTATTAATTCCAGTACTGTTTTTGATATTCCTAGTCGTTTCTTAGATACCCATACTAGGTTTGCGACAGGTTCCAGACCTTATACCGAAGATAATTTCCCGGCAAATTCCTATGGTGCAATTGTCATTGGCGAAACTTCTTCAGCCTGGGCCGGTCCTGAACTGGACAAAGGCATCATGGCAATTCAATGGCCTTACAGTGCTTCTGAAATTGCTAGTGGGGTTCCTATTCCAAGGGAATTGAAGTCGTACAACAATCCAAAGAATTTCTTTCAAACGGCCATTACAACAACCAATAACATATCTATCCAGGACAATACGGAAAGAATTAGTTATAGGTTGTCCTATTCGGATTTAAAGAACAAGGGAAATATCCCTAATACCGATTTAAGCAAACATAGCATCAGTTTAAATTCATCATTAAAATTAAACGATAAATTTACGGTTAGTACTAGTCTTAACTATACAAAATCCGGTGCAGACAACAGACCTGTTGGTAACCGTGGTGCCAACGCAATGCAGGCAGTTTACGAATTGAACCCACATATTGATGTGCGCCAAATGAAGGACTATTGGTTGCCAGGATACGAAGGCATCTACCAAAATTCACCTTATAATTTTGGGGACGATCCAACAGAAACTGAATGGAACAATCCTTATTTCTTAGCCTATGAGAATAACAACGGTTTTGAAAGAAACAGGTTTTATGGCAATGTAAAGGGAGATTGGAAAATCACCGATGATCTAACGGGGATGGTTCGTTACAACATGGATGAGATTAACGAAGTACGAGAAACCAAATTGTCTAAAGGATATACTGGAGACATGAATGGGGCCTACGGTATCAACAAAATTTTCACTAATGAAACCAATATCGATTTCTTATTAACTTATGCCAAAAGACTGGAAGGATGGGATTTCTCAATATCCGGAGGTGGTAACAAAAGGGTAGTAAAAGGAAACGATTTGCTAAATTCCACAATAGAAGAAGGATCTGGACTTTTAACACCAGGTTTGTTCACCTTATCCAATATTGCCAACGACAATTTAGTATACTCTTATAGGAGTTACGAAAAACAAGTGAACAGTGTCTATGGATTGGCCAGTATTGGTATTAAAGATATGTTCTACATAGACGTTACCGCAAGAAATGATTGGTCCAGTACCTTGCCAGATAATAACAACTCCTATTTTTACCCTTCCGTATCTACTAGTTTATTGGTAAATAGGCTTCTTGGTTTTGGCAATGGGGTATCCTTATTTAAGCTTCGTGCAGGTTATGCTGAAGTAGGTAACGACACTGATCCATACAGACTACAACCTACCTTAAGTGGTGGTACCTCATGGGGATCAGGATCTCTGTTATCCGTAGGTTCTACGCTACTTAACCCAGATTTAAAACCAGAAAGTATTAAATCGTGGGAAGCAGGGGCTGATTTGGCCTTCTTTAACAATAGGCTAAGTATGGATTTTACCTATTACACTGCCGATAACGAAAATCAAATTTTTGGAATTGCTCTTCCTATCTCCTCAGGATATAGCTCCAAAAACACCAATGCCGGTCTATTGAGAAGTACTGGTGTAGAGGCTGGTTTAAATGCCAACATTATAAACTCTAATGATTGGCGTTGGGATATGGGCTTCGTATTTAACAGGAACCGAACCAAAGTAATTGAATTGGCTGAAGGTATGAATTCCATTACGTTTTGGACCGATGCCCGTGGTGGTGCCATAACCTGGGTTGGTGAAGAAATAGGAAATATTTTTGACGCTGCCCTAGTGCGTGTTGATGATCCTAACTCTCCCTACCATGGTTGGCCTATTATTGACGATTCCGGTTTTGAAAACAGTGACCGTACAAGGGAGGATGCAGAAGGAAACAGGGTTGCTCCAATTATTGGAAACTTTAACCCAGATTTCACCTTAGGGATGACCACATCGGCCTCCTACAAGAACTGGAGCATCTCCATGAATTTTGACTGGAGAAAGGGCGGACAGTTTGTATCGCAAACTCACAGGTACGGTGAATCTGATTTACATACCCAACGATGGATTGATAAACTTCACAATTTTAATGACATTACCGATGTACCTGCCTATTTAAGAGACAATGCAGACCAATTCTTATCAGAAGATGGTGAATTCTATGTATTGGTAGGTGGCCCTACAGCAAGTGATGGTGGATATCCATTAACTGAAGGTGGCATTACATTGAACGATGGTGTATTTATGCCGGGTGTTCAGGGGGATTACGATTCAAATGGAAATTTTGTGGCAACAGCGGAAAACCTAGGTGGCCCTGGAACTGTAATTACAAGATACCAAGATCACTACGGATGGGATTTTACTAGAAATGCAACTTTTGATTCTGATTTCCTAAAATTGAGAGAAATTTCACTTACTTATTCCGTGCCCAATAAACTTATTAAGCAAGTTGGACTTCAAAATCTAAATGTATCTTTATTTAGCCGAAATATTATCCTTTGGACCAAGGCCGATATAGGAATCGACCCCGAGATGGCTTTCCAGCACGAATCAAGCACACAAGGAAGTAGTGGTATTCAATTTAAGCAAGGTATTGAGCGCTTTAACGTAAGTCCATTTACCATTCCAATAGGTTTCAAACTTAACGTAAGTTTCTAAATAGGCACTTTAAACAAAAAACAAAAAATCATGAGTATAATAAATAAGATATTTAAACTATTTCTCGTAGTTAGTCTACTGTCCGTTACTTCATGTGACAATGACCTTACAGAAATTAACCAAAACCCTAACGGGGTAGATCCCAGCCAAGGCAATCCAAGTTTTCTTTTAACGCAAGTGATGGTGAATACTGCTCTGGACGTTGGTAATAAAGGTTATAGTGGAGAACTATCTGCCTTTGTGCAATACACTCAAAAAGATTCTTGGGGCAACAACAATTACGATTGGGATGGTAGTGGATGGAACACCTACTATGATAACTTGCGTAGTGCCAAATTAGCGCTTCAGCGGTCTCAAGAATTAGGTTATACCTTACATACGGCCATTGCCCAAATTTTAATGGCGCAGAACTTTGTTACTTTGGCAGATTACTACGGAGACGTACCTTATTCTGATGCGGTACAAGCTGACGAGGATGTTATTTTACCAACTTACGATTCCCAAGAAGCAGTTTATAAAGGAGCTATTGCTGATTTTGTGGCTGCTGCAGCTTCAATATCCAGCAATATGGGTAACCTGGAGGCCTTTGGTGCCAGCCAAGATATTTTCTTTGGAGGCGATGCCGAAAAATGGATGAAATATGCCAACTCTTTGGCCCTACGATATTACATGCGATTATCAGAGAAAGACCCATCTTATGCGCAAGCAGGCGTAACGGCCACATTGGCGAAACCCTTGATCAGCAGTGTGGATGAAGAGTGTGCATTGGCCTATACCGGTACATCTGGTTCAACTGCTCAGCCAAGTAACAGCTCAACAGGAGGTGCATCGAGCTTCAATCGTGTTAAGCCTTGTACTACTTTTACCGATAGATTACAGGAACTTAATGACCCAAGGGCCAGCATTTGGTTTGCACCTGTTGCAATTCCAATTAAAGTTGTACCTGCCGCAGAAGTACCTGGTGGAGAAGATGATGTAGTTGTAGATGGAGTACGTTATATCAATGAAGAAACCCTTGCAGAAAATGGTTTAAAAATATATGATAAAACTACCTGGAAAGCCGATCGTTTGGCCGGATTAAGTTTGGTAGATACCAGTAGTACCTATGTGGGTATCCCGGTATCATATCAAGGATCAGAGCCATATACTTATAACTTGAACCCCAACCCGGTACAAGGTGGAGGCAACGTACATGTTTCCTTAATGAACGATCAGTTTAGAGAAGCTAGTGGTGAATTCTTAAAAGCTAGGGTTTTGTCCTATGCAGAAGTTTGTTTCTTAAAAGCTGAAGCTGCTCTAAAAGGTTGGGGCTCGGATGCGGAAGGAAATTACAACAAAGGAGTACAAGCATCTTTGGAGACATGGGGAATTGGTGGAGAATATGATACTTATATAACCAATCCCGATGTAGCCTTTAATGGTACTTTGGAGCAAATCATGGAACAAAAATGGATTGCCAACTTTGCTACCGCTTCTGAATCCTATTTGGATTGGAGACGTACTGGCCTTCCCAATCTTCAGACAGGACCTTTTGCCCTGTCGTCCGTAATCCCGGTTCGTTTTCAGTATCCTGATGAAGAAAGAAATATTAATGAAGCTAATTACAAGGCAGCACTATCTTCATTGGAAACAACCAGCCACACAAACGATGTGCCCGGAAAATTCGAAAATGATACACCTTGGTCCAAACCATGGATTCTACAGGGAGTTACAAAACCTTGGTAATCCCAGGCCTCAACAAAGGCAATTGCCTTTGTTGAGGGAATTACAAATAGAATTGAGTTTTTTTATTGAGTTTAGAGTTAGTTTAAAATGCCCTGGGAAAACCGGGGCATTTTTTGTTATATCCCTTGCCTATCAAAAATTTTACAAGAAACGATACTTGATACCAAGGTCATCCATCAATTACAATTCCAAAAACATACAACAACACTCCCCTCCTGGACACCAACCAAATGCCTGGAATTTGGGCCATTAAACGGTACAGCTATCCCCTTCTTTTTTTACCCCCAATTTGAACAAAATCTTTTCCATAAGGCACCATTGGGTAAATGCGGATTGAAAAAGGTTTACCCCAACAAAGACGGTAAACCACAACCAGTTGATGTTTACGTAAACGGCCAATACAACACTAATAACTATAAAAGCCCCGGCAATTGCCCTAATATATCTGTTGATCATAATACTATTTTTAAAGGTTATTAAATATACTTTTCTATGGGAACCACTGCAGCCCTTATGGGGTTGTTGGTTTCCAAACCATTGTTGAATTCAGAGATAAGTTGAAAAAGCGTTTCAATATTTTCTTCTGTAGTAAAGGAGAAAAACATGGTTGACCCCACGCCTCCTTTTTCGCTTGGGAACCAATTTGACGCCATTAACATCGAAGCAGGGTTTTTATACCCATCAATATCAGAACCACTGAAGCTTTCAATATTGGCTTTTTTAAAGAGTTGTAGAATTTCCTTATCGTACTCCTCCACAACAGTTACTATGAGTAATTTCATAACTCTATATTTTTAGTTTCAATTGTAATTTTCCCTTTATACCCCGTTGAGCCATAGCTTCCCTTATTCCTTAACAGGAACCTCTTCGGCTACATTCTAAGAACCCTCCTTATTTATAGTTCTTCCTTTCTATCATATAATACACCAAAGGCACTACCAACAATGTGAGTACCGTGGAGACAATGGTACCTCCCATCAAAGAAATGGCCAAGCCTTGGAAAATAGGGTCGAATAAAATTACGAACGCCCCGATTACCACGGTTCCTGCTGTTAACAAAATAGGAGTGGTCCTCACGGCACCAGCTTCTATTACCGCCAACTTTAAGGGAATACCCTCCGCCAATCTCAGATTGATAAAGTCGATCAACAACACCGAATTCCGGACCATAATTCCCGCCAAGGCAATCATTCCTATAAAGGAAGTTGCTGTAAAAAATGCATCCAACAACCAATGCCCCAATACAATCCCGATCAAGGAAAGCGGAATGGCCACCATCATGACTACCGGGGCCTTAAAATTCTGGAACCACCCCACAATCAATATATAAATGATGAAAATTACTCCTAGAAAGGCCAATCCAAGATCCCGGAATACCTCCAGGGTAATCTGCCATTCCCCATCCCATTTTACGGTGTAATTATCCTCAAAATCGGGTTGCTTTATGTAGAGTTCATCAACGGAGTATCCCTTTGGCAAATTCATGGCCTTTAATTTATCGGTCATCCCTAAAATAGCATACACCGGACTTTCCAGTTCCCCGGCCATATCGGCAAGGACATAGACCACCCTCTTTTGGTTTTTTCTATAAATGCTCTTGGCCCTGGTAGTTTGCTCTATAGTTACCAAATCTGCAATTGGCACCATATTGCCATTTCCTTGTTGGGATTTCACCTTCAGTTGGGCAATATCCTGGATAGTGGATTTTTCCTTTTCCTCCAAGGCCAATATCAGGCCTATTTGGTTGGAAGCATTTTCATCATATAGATTGGTCACCGCCCTCTCTGATAGGGCCATATTCATAGTTTGGGCAATTTGCGCGGGTGCCACCCCATATAACATTGCCTTTTCCTTGTCTATGATAAGCTCATATTCCACCTGGTCGGCTTCTACCATCCAATCTACATCCACTACATCCGGGGTATTTTTCAAAATTTGCTGAACTTGATCCGCAATATCGATCTGTGTATCGTAATCAGGGCCATATATTTCCCCAACAATGGTAGATAAAACCGGAGGTCCAGGCGGTACCTCAACAATCTTGACATTGGCATTGAACTTCTCCCCAATACGTTGAATCTCTGGACGTAATAAACTGGCTATCTCATGACTTTGGGCAGTTCGGTCTCCCTTATCCAATAAATTCACCTGAATATCGGCCATATTACTTCCTCCCCGCATATCGTAATGACGTACAAGACCGTTGAAGGTTATTGGTGCGGAAGTACCAACATAACTTTGGTAATTTACCACTTCCGGACGGGTGTTCAAATATTGGGCAATCTCCCTGGCCACCACTCCGGTACGTTCCAAAGTAGTACCTTCGGGCATGTCTATGACCACCTGAAATTCGTTCTTATTGTCGAACGGCAACATTTTTACTGCCACCGATTTGGTAAAGAACATGCCTATGGAACCCAATAGCAACAAGAAGGTAATTCCCAAAAACAACCAGCGTTTCTTTTTGTTTTCTATCAAAGGATTTTCAAATTTATGGTACATCCTATAGATAAAAGTTTCCTCCAAAGGTTTCTCTACCTTTTCCTCACCTTTTTTATCCTTCTCCCTAAGAAATATATACCCTAGGTATGGCGTAATCGTCAAGGCCACAAAAAGAGACAACAACATGGCAATGGAAGCGCCAATGGGCATCGGCGACATATAGGGCCCCATGAGGCCGGAGACAAAAGCCATGGGCAATACGGAAGCAATAACTGTAAAAGTGGCCAATATAGTTGGGTTGCCCACTTCATTAATGGCATACAACGCAGCCTGTTTAAACGGCAAGCGTTTCATTTTAAAATGCCGGTGCATGTTTTCCGCAATAATAATGGAGTCGTCCACCACAATACCCGTTACAAAAACCAATGCGAACAAGGTGATACGGTTCAGGGTATAGTCCAACAAATAATAGCTCAACAAGGTCAAGGCAAAGGTGATGGGTACCGAAAGAAAAACCACCAATCCACCACGCCACCCCATGGCCAACATTACTACAAAAGTTACCGCTATTATGGCACCAATAAGGTGCATCAACAATTCAGATACCTTATGGGAAGCCGTTTCCCCATAGTTTCGGGTCACCTCCACATGCACATCATCTGGAATTAGATTCTTTTTTAAATGATCTACTTTCTCCAAAATAATATCCGAAATATTCATTGCGTCAGCACCTTTGCGCTTCGCTATGGAAATGGTAACGGCAGGATATTCGGACTTATAGGTTTCCCCTTTTTCACTTCCCTTGCCAAAACCTAATGAAACGTATTCCTTGGGAATTTCGGGGCCATCCTGTATACTGGCAATTTGCTTCAAATAAATGGGACGGTTTTGTTGTACGCCTACCACCAAATTTTCCACATCGGTAGCAGTTTCAAGGAATTTACCAGTGGTTACCATAAATTCGGTATCATTCTTATCAAAAGTACCTCCGCTAATTTGTTGGTTATTGGCTTTGATCATTTGGGCTACGGACAAAAAATCCAATCCGCTCTGCGCCAATTTATCCTTGTCCAGTACCACCCTTAATTGACGGTTTCGCCCACCAATTCTCTGGGTGGCGGACACATCGTTTACTTTTTCAATTTCATCCGTAAGCTCCTGGGCAATTTGCTTAAGTTGATAATCGTCGTAATTTTCACTCCATAAGGTAAGTCCCAACATGGGAACATCATCAATAGCCCTGGTTTTAATTAAAGGGAAGGTAACGCCTTGCGGCATTTCATCCATATGTTTGTTGATCTCGTTCTGGAGTTTAACAAACGAACGCTCAATATCCTCTCCTACATAAAACTGTACTATGACCATCCCCTGCTCTTCCATGGAAGTGGAATACACGTATTCTACCCCCTTAATATTGGAAATTAACTTTTCAAGGGGTTTTGTTACCCTGCTCTCCACTTCGGTGGGACTCGCACCTGGGTAGCCCACAAAAATATCGGCCATGGGCACATCTATCTGTGGCTCCTCCTCCCTTGGTATCAAGAACGAACTGTATACCCCAATGACCATGAACACGATCATTAGAAGGACCGTTAACTTGGATCCTATAAATGCTTTGGCAATTTTGCCTGCTAATCCTTCTTTCATCTTTATCTTTTGTTTTTTATTTGGGCGTTACCTTCGCATGAAGTTCATGCCAGCATGGTCCTGTCATATGCCTACAAGGCCCTGGAGACCTCGCAGGAATGCTCAGGCCGGGCTTTTCGCTTTTACTCCAGTCCTTGATTGCGCAAATCCACAAAAGGCCTGGGGTAAACGCTGCAATCCCTAACGCATACCTATTTTTATCAATCTTCAGTTATTGGATACTTATTTTGGCTCCATTGTACAACTTCCCCTCTGCCGATATTATGTAATCTTCCTCGGCAGAAAGTCCCGACAAAACCTCTACGTTATCGCCATAAGTCCTCCCCAACCGCAACCAGCGTAAAAGCGCCGTTTTGCTTTCACTTACCGTATACACCCCGTATAATTGTCCGTTTTGCACTACTGCCTCTAAAGGAATAAGCACTCTATTGGTGTTCGCTTTTTTAGCTGTTGGAAATTGTACAGTGGCGTACATTCCAGAAAGTAAATTGGAGGTGGACTCTTTCAACATTACCTTGACCATATATTGACCACCGGTGTTTTTGGCTGATGTACTCACTTCCGCTACTGTTCCCTTAATGGATTCGTTCAGGGTCTTTATCAATACGTCCACTTCCGAACCCGATTTGATCTGTAGGATTTCCGATTCCGGTACCATTGCCAATACCTGAAAATTGCCCGGGCTTTCTACTTCTACCAAAGGCATCCCTGGATTTGCCATATCCCCAACCTTTATAAATTTGTTGGTGACCACTCCGTTAAAGGGGGCACGTATATTGCTATAGGAAAATTGGGCGTTCACCTCATTTTTCATTTGTTTGGCCCCTTCCAATCTGGCCTTGGCCATGTTATAGTTGGCCGTAATATCGTCCAGTTCCTTTTGGGAAGCACTGTTTTCGCTAAACAAGGCTGTATACCTTTTATAATCCTTTTCAGCATTGTTAAAAGCAGCGGTCGCTTCAGTAATACCGGCATTTACCTGGGCCAATTTGGCGGATATATCTGCATTGTTAATACTTATCAATTGCTGCCCCTTCTTAACTTTATCCCCAACCTGCACGTAAATTTTATCTACATACCCCATCATTCGGGTACTGATATTGGCACTGTTCACCGCCTCTATCTTTCCGCTAACAGATAGGAACGGACTGCCATTCCCTTCGGAAACTGTGCTCACTTTAACGGCCACGGCAGGAGAATTGTCTACCTCATTTTTTTTATCATCGCTCCCACAACTACCAATCGTTATGGAGAGGATGAAGAGTGCTACTATGTATAATTTTGTTTTCATATGTAGTTATTTATTGTTTTTGAACGGTCATATGTAATTCGCATACCTTCAATCGTCTTTGCGACCAGTTTTTGGTTATGCCCATTTCATGATTTTCCTTTAATTATTTAATGTTGAATGCAAGTATTCCTATTTATGGTTTCTTCTATTGATGAACTGTAGGCTATTATTCCTTGGTTAAAAACTTTACATAGGCCAAGGCGTAATTATAATTGAAAATAGTGGTGTAATATTCCAATTTCTTCTGGGAAAATTGGGTTTCGGTATTTAATAGGTCGGTCGTTTTCTCCAAGCCTTGCTTAAACCTATTGGTACGTATACGGAGGGATTCTTCCGACTGTTGCAATGCCAAGGATGTAAGCTCCAAATTGTTTTTGGCATCTTGAAGCATTCGCATGGCTTTATTCAACTCTACCTGACTCTCTGCCTTATATTGATGTAGTTCCAATTTGGATTTTTCAAATTGGGCCCTACTTTTTTGAACCTTTCCAAAACGTTTGCTCCCTTCAAAAAGATTCCATTTTAATTCTGCCCCGATAAGATAGCCGTTCGCATCGCCCTGAAAGACTTGATCATCGTGCAATTCATAGGTTCCAAAGGCATTTAAGCTAGGAAGGAAACTCATTTTATCTGCCCTGTACATTTGTTGGTATGCCTCACTGGATAAGGACATGGCTTGTAGGTCTTTTCTATTCTCGGGCAATCCTTCCGTGTAAATATCACTGACCATTAGGGTCAAGGAATCCGTTGGTTGCAAAACAGCATAACTGTCATCGTTCATCAAGACGGATAGGTAATTGGAGACATTATGGACATTGCTCTTGGCATACTGCAACTGATTTTCTATTTCGGTAACCCTAACCTCAACTGCCAAAACATCGGATTTTTGAAGGTATCCCTGCTTAAAACTATTATCGGCCAAACGTTTATTTTCCAAAGCTGCTTTTTTCGCCTCTTCCAAAACCTTTACGGACTTGTAGGCCAATTGTAACTGCATATACGCCTTTTCAACCTCCAAGTCTATATAATCATTGGTCCTATCGGCTTTTAGCTCAACAGCATTCAATTTGGCCTTGGCGGCCTTCCGCTGAAAAATGCCATCTAGGTTTATCAAAGGCTGCTGTACTTGGATACGGGTTGCATAATCCTCGATCTGATTCGGATTATTCAATAAAAGTGGGTTAAAATCGGCCTGGGTCAAAATTTCCTGGTTCAATTTGGAACCAAATGCCATCAAAGGATTAGTGGTGGCAATAGCCGTATGGGAAACACTTATATTGGGCAAAATCACCGCATTGGACTGATTAAAATCTCCTTTGGCGGCCAACACATCCTGTTGGGATATTCTTAGGGTATTGTTGTTTTCCCTCACTCTGGTCAACACTTCCTCCTTGCTGATCAACACACTTTCCTGAGCGTGCATAAAGGACAAGGTTCCCAAAAATGATAGTATGTATATGATATTCTTCATGTTTCAATTTATTTAGGACAAAATTAGGCGGAGTAAAAGGATTGCACAGTAACTAATGTTACCGAGAAAAAAGGCTACTATAATTCAAAACACGAGGTTTATCTACCACACTGTTCCAGACTATCATTGATTATTAGAGTATAGTCTGCCTGGGTTAAATACTTGGGCTCATAAGTATTCCCCGAAAGTTCAATGGCGTTGACAAAACTCCTGAGATGGTTACGGGAACCGCATTGTAGGCTTTCAAATACTTTTATCATGGCACTGTTGGTTGTGGCATCGATAAAGTTGGCCAAATCCACAATGTCCAAATCTTCGATGTTGGCACCCACCTCCAAGGCATTTTCCCTATTTTCACTGCCGTAATCAACAAACTGATCATAAAGTTCTTGAATGTCCGGGTTATTAAATTCCCCATATGCCAAAAGGGTATAGGAAATATTGTTTTGGTCCAAAAGGCCTCTAACGGCATTCATATGGCTTTGTTCACTTTTCTTGATATTCGAGAATTGATTTATTTCCCATAAATTCTCCAAATAGGTGTAGGTATCCCTTGCCAACTTTTCCTCTTCCAACATAAACAGTAATGCAGCGCTATCTGCATTAGTGAATTCTGTATTTTCCAGATCTCCTGCCAAGGTATCATCATTGTTACAAGAGAACAGCACCAAAAGGAACGGCAATCCAAAAATGGATAGATAGGTTCCTATTTGTTTAAAAAGTTTCATTGCCCCAGTTTTACGTTCATAGCAATATCCAACATATTAAACAGATACACAGCTACTTAAGTTACACAGGCCATGTATTATAAAACTTATAGAAAGTCCAAATTTATTTGGAGAAGGTTCTAAATTTCAACAGGGGAAAAGATAAATTACAAGGTGACAATTTTCCTTTGCCCAGGTTAGATTGCTTTTTACTGTTCTGTGAAAAATTTTTATGGTCCGGGATAATTCAATTCACCTTTCTGGTGCCTCCATGCCCCCCTGCTACGATCAACATTATTTTTATGCCCAACCAAATGAATTTAAAGAATTGGATTATTGGGTTCATCATATAAAAGCGCTTGGATTTTGATATTCTACGTGTCATCTTTAAAATTTTTGGGTTAATGGGTATTTGTAATTGCCCTAAGGCGTCCCTATCGTTGATTGGCAATAACCTTTATTCCGGGATCAACCACCAGAAAGGTTTCATCTTGGCCTTGTACAAAAAGGCATAGTGCAAGGCCAATTTAAGCCAATGGCCGGCCAAACCAATTTCTCCAAATGTTTTCCCCAATTGCCGACCTTGGGTATCCGGATACTTATTATAATCGGGAACTATTGGGAAAGTAGTTATACTTATACCACTGCCCTTGGTCATTCCATAACCTGCAGAGGCTATACATGCGGCACCCATATTACCCATAGATCCCCGATGATGCAGGGAGGGCTTGCCATTCCTTATGGTATCTATAATATTATCGGCTACCAACTTTGCGGTTATGCCAGACGGCATCCCAGTCCGCGGAGGTGATGGGGAAATAGCCGTACCATTTTTACTTAGTCTGGGTTTTGATATAGCATGTGGAGGAGCAAAAGCGATGCCCGGGGCAAAAATATTGGGATAGGAAGGATTCTGATAGGTCTCGGGCCAATCCTGAACAGACCATTCCTCATAAGGTTTAGGGCTGTAATCGGCATCTACGATCATAAAACCTCTAAACAATTTTTCCGTAATATCTTGGTTGTCCTTATCATAGGCCTTAAAACCATGGCCCGCAAAAGCCGGGATGAGCATGGCAAAATCGTAAGTTTCCGTGTGATACTCACCATCCAAGGTTTCATAATGTGCCACCCCATCTTCAATTTTATTTACCCCGGCACCAATGATCCATTTTATGCCGCGATCTTCAAAAACCATTTCTACCATTTCGCTCGACTTCATAATATTGTTGCCATAGCTCAAAAGCATCCCATCCATTCCAAAGTCTCCCAGTTGTGGCTCGTTGGCAATCCAGATCAATTCTGCATTTTCCCGAACTTTATGTCGCCTTAATTCCTGCTCTACATTTAAAATATACTCAAAGGCAGCACCTTGGCAAGTAGACTTTGCATGGCCGGTTCCAATCAGTATTTTGGCCTTTTTACCCTGCTTCATCTGTTGTATTAAATCGTCAAGAGCCTTCCAAGCCTGGTTGGCGTGATGGTAGGTACAAACGGAATAGGCCTTGTTGGTGCCGGGCACTAGACCCTCCGTCATATCGAAGGCCAGTTTGGGTCCTGTTGCATTGATCAAATAATCATAGGTAACTTTTTCCTGTATCCCTTTTTGATCTTCCGTAACATATTCCACCATAACAAAAGGTTTTTCCACTTCGGTATCCCCTTCGGGATGAAAGGTGACCACCTTTGCCTGTTTAAAACCTATTTTTTTCTTTTTGTAAAGAGGGGCCAAGGGAAAGATAATATCCTTCGGTTCCATTCTTCCAATTCCTATCCAAATATTGGAAGGGATCCATTGGTAATTGCTATTGGGAGAGACCACTAAAACTTCGTGTTCTTTGGGGAGTTTTCTACGGAGGTGCGCTGCGGCCACATGGCCAGAGATTCCAGCACCCAAAATGACTATTTTTGACATTGCGATTGGATTTATTAAAGATAAATTTAATACTTCGCTCAAATACTTAACATGATTATTATCAGCATATTAAATATTATTACGAATATAAATTTGAGACTTTAATATGATTTCCACAGCAACATTTGTTACAGAGAAATTAGCACTCCATTTCAACAAATGGTTTCTGAAAAAAATCAATCCCTACAATGCTTATTCCTCTCCAAACCACCATTTAGGTCTTTGCGGTTTTTTAACTAATTTAAACCTTTCAATAGCGTGGATCTTAATGTGTTCTGCCATTTCCTCCACCGAGTCGGTTACGAACAACAACTCCATATCCTTTGGACTTATACTTTCATTCTCGGCCATGATCCGTATATGTTCGCAGAGTTCTTTATGATATTCGGATCCAAAAATGACCACGGGGAAATTTTGGATCATCTTGGTTTGGATCAGGGTTATGGATTCGAAGAGTTCGTCCAAAGTCCCCATGCCCCCAGGCATAACTACAAAGGCATAGGAATACTTGATCAACAAAAACTTCCTTACAAAAAAATACCTAATGTTGATCCATTTGTGTAGATAGGGGTTCGGTTTCTGTTCAAAGGGCAAAATTATATTACAGCCTACGGAATATCCTCCCGCTTCATAGGCCCCTTTGTTTGCAGCTTCCATAATACCAGGCCCCCCTCCGGTCATTACCGTAAATCCCATATTGGCCAAAGCGGCACCCACCTCTTCTGCCTTTTTGTAGAAAGGATTGGTATTGTCAAACCTGGCAGATCCAAAAACCGTTACACAGGGGCCTATAAAGTGCATTTTCCTAAAAGCCCTGATAAAGCTGTATTGAACCCTAAAGGTGAAAAGCAATTCTTTAAACCTGGAGCGTGGTCCGGATAAAAAGCGTGATTCTTCTGGTTGTAAACGGTTGTTGTGGTTGTTTTCCATTAACTTGTTTTTTTATAACTGATTACCGCCAAAGTATTCATGGCAATGGCAAATACCAATGTTTTGATAACTTGCGGGTAAATATCTGAAAGTCCGGCACCTTTTAACATCACCATTCTCATTACCTGAACAAAATATTTTATAGGGTTGAATTCCGTTAACAGTTGTGCCCATTGCGGCATACTTTCTATAGGGGTAAACAACCCGCTCATAAGGATAAAAATAACCATAAAGAACCAAGCTATAAACATGGCCTGCTGTTGGGTATCGGTAAAATTGGAAATAAAGAGGCCCATCCCCAAAATCACCAAAATGTAAATAATGGTATAGAGATACATTAAGCTTAGGCTTCCAACTATTGGAATGTGGAACAACAGTTTGGAGATAATCAGGCCCACCGTCAACAAGACCATACCCAAAACCAAAAAAGGAAATAATTTTCCAATAATAAACTGGTGTTTTTTTATCGGGGTAACATTAATTTGCTCCAAAGTACCTATTTCCTTCTCCCGAACAATGTTCATTCCAGATAGGAAGAGGGTAATCATGGTCACCAAGAGAACCAGTATTCCGGGCACCATAAAAGTTTTATAATTTAAGGTCTCATTATACCAAAAGGAAGGGATGGTTTCAATATCCTGCGGCTGGTTTCCCAAATTGTTAAACAGGAATAATTCCACTTGTGCCTTTTTATTGAACTGTTGTACAATTTGATTGATATAAACATTTTCTACTCCGGCAGCGGCACCATCTATGGCATTGATTATAACGGACAGATCCGCTTTTTTATTCTTAAGCAATTGCTTTTCAAAATAGGACGGAATCTCTAAAATCACATCCACCTTCCCTTGCAACATTGCCTTACTCGCTAGTTTTTCCGATGGAAATTGGGACACCACATTGAAATAGGAGGAGGCTTCAAATTTTTCCGCCAACCCCCTAGAAAAAGAAGTATTATCATTATCAACATAGGCAAACTTTATATTTTTCACTTCAAAAGTTGCCGCATTGGATAGAATGATCAGTTGGATCAATGGCAAAACAAAAATAATAGGGAGCATCGCCTTATTTCTAAAGATCTGTTTAAATTCCTTTTGGATGATATAGCGGATGATGTTCATATTCTGTTGTGTAATACGTATTTAAAAAAGTGGGTTGTTTAGGGCCTTAACTACCGGCCAAATTTCTTTCACTCCAATCTTATTTTGTATTTTTTTACGCTCAAGACAATAAAAAATATGGTCATCCCAATCAATATTAAGGTTTCTTTCCAGACATAGGCCAGCCCCACTCCTTTAAGCATAATTCCTTTTAAAATCATTATAAACCATTTGGCAGGAATTATATTACTGATCAATTGCAAAGGCAAGGGCATACTCGAGATAGGAAAAATAAATCCCGACAATAAAATAACCGGCAGCATGAGCCCCATTAAAGAAATCATCATGGCCGTTTGTTGTGTGGAGGATATTGTGGAAATCAAAATCCCGAGCGACAGGGCATTTACTATAAATAAGGTACTCTCCGCCCCCAATAAAAACAGACTGCCCTGCACTGGCATTTTAAAAACAAAAATGCTCAAAAGAATAATAACTGCAGCGTTTATGATGGAAAGCAAAATATAGGGAACCACCTTTCCCACAATAACTTGAATTGGGTTTAATGGAGACACCAACAAAATCTCCATAGTTCCCAATTCTTTCTCCTTGGCAATGGATATTGAGGTCATCATGGCCGATACCAACATTAATATTATAGTCATAACCCCCGGCACAAACATATATACACTTTTTAGTTCCGGATTAAACACCATTCTTGTTTTTGGCACTATTTGGTAAGGAAGATTTAGACCTTGATTTAATTCCTGTTGGTAATTCTTTAAAATAGACCCTACATAATTGCTAATGGTATTCGCCGTATTGGGGTCCGTAGCATCGGTAACAATTTGAACGGTAGCTTTTTTTTGGGTGACCAGGTTCTTGCTAAAATCCTTTTCAAAATTGAGTACTGCTTTTATCTTTCCTTTTTTAAAGGTAGATTCAATCTCATCTTCATGGTCTATAAACCCCTTAATGCTAAAATATTTTGAAGTCGCTATTTTATTTATGATCTCTTTGGTATTTACATCTTTGGAATGATCCAAAATGGCGATATCCACATTATTGATCTCGTTGGTTATGGCAAAACCAAAAAGCATCACCTGCACTATGGGCATGCCGAACAAGATAAACAGGGAACGCCTGTCCCTTAAAATATGGTAAAATTCCTTTTTGATGAATCCTATAAATCTGTTCATTTCACCCTTATTATTCTATGTTCCTCGCCAATTTTAGGAATACCTGGTTCATGGAATCCACTCGAAATTGACTTTTAAGATTCTTTGGTGTGTCCAAAGCTTCAATTTTCCCCGCCACCATGATGGATACCCGATCACAATATTCGGCCTCGTCCATATAATGGGTAGTTACAAAGATGGTCACCCCCCTATTGGCCTCCCTATAGATCATTTCCCAAAATTGGCGCCTGGTAATGGGATCGACTCCGCCCGTGGGTTCATCCAGAAAAACAATTTTTGGATTGTGGAGCAGGGCAACTGAAAAGGCTACTTTTTGCTTCCATCCCAAGGGGAGGGAACCTACTAGGGAGTTGGTCATATCGTGCAATCCCAATTCATTTATCATAGTCTGGGATTTTTCTTTGATATCCTTAGATGACAAGCCATAAATACCGCCAAAGAAGACTATATTTTCCTTGATGGTCAAATCATTGTACAGGGAGAAACGTTGGCTCATATACCCAATATTCCTTTTTACCAGTTCGGCCTCTGTAAGCACGTTATATCCGGCCACGGTGGCGGCACCATGTGTAGGTTTGGAAATACCGATCAACATTTTCATAGCCGTTGTCTTTCCGGCACCATTGGCTCCCAAAAACCCAAAAACCTCTCCTTTTCCCACCTCAAAAGAGATGTTATTGACTGCGGTGAAATCCCCAAACATTTTGGTCAAGTTCTGAACCTGTATCATATTATCTTTTGCCATCTATTCTTGTGCTTTTGATAGATCCATAAAAGTATCCTCAATAGTTGCAACGGTCTCTTTAACCTCAATCCCCTTATGATGTCTTTCCTCCAAATACTTGCTTAGATCCATTGGCCTAAAAGCTTCGGACTTAGGAGTAAAATGTAGGTATTCTCCAAAGGGATAGGCGCTATGGGTGTCTGGATAAATTCTTAAGTCTTGTATTAATTGATAGGTGTTGGAACTACGTACCTTATAAATTTTCTTTGGGAACGAAGCAATAATTGCCTCGGGTGTGTTGATCTGCAGTATTTTTCCATTGGTAATCAGAGCAATCCTATCACAAAGTTCGGCTTCGTCCATATAGGGCGTAGATACCAAAATAGTGATGTTTTTTTGCTGTAGGCGTTTTAACATCTCCCAAAACTCTTTACGGGAAACGGGATCTACCCCTGTGGTAGGTTCATCCAAGAACAACACCTTGGGTTTATGGATCAAAGCGCAGCAAAGGGCCAGTTTTTGTTTCATCCCACCCGATAATTTTCCTGCCCTACGATCTTTAAAAGGTTCTATTTGGATATAAATGTCCTTGATCAAATCATAATTCTCCTCTATAGTAGTTCCAAAAATAGTAGCGAAAAAAGTAAGATTTTCCTCAACAGTAAGATCTTGATACAAAGAAAACCTCCCCGGCATATAGCCCACATGACTTCTAATATCCTTGTACTGTTTTAGCACATCATACCCGGCAACGGCAGCATTTCCCCCATCTTGGATCAGTAAGGTGGTCAAGATTCGAAAGAGGGTGGTCTTTCCGGCACCATCCGGACCGATCAAACCAAACAGTTCCCCAGGTGCAACCTCAAAGGAAATATCGTCCAAAGCTGGTACATTGGCGTAAGATTTACTGATATTGTTTAGTATGATCCCCATTGTATCTTGCGATATTCAAAAATTGTTTAGGCCTTGTTTTAGCTTGCTTATTTTATTGTTCCGTACTGGAAATCCACATTTCCGCAGGCATCCCTATTTTCAGACTACCATCATTTTTAACCTTGACCTTTACCGCATACACTAGGTTTACACGCTCTTCCTTGGTCTGTATGATCTTGGGGGTAAATTCTGCTGATTCCGAAATCCAGCTAATCTCACCGGGGTATGATTTCATCTCCTCTCCTGCATCGATTTTTACGCTTACCTCCTGCCCAATATGTAGGTTGGCCAACTGATTTTCACTGATATATACCCTTAAGATCATATCTTCCAGATTGGCAATTTTATATAAGGGCTTTCCAAAGGCAGTAATTTCATTAGGTTCGGCATATTTTACCAGGACCGTGCCCTTTACAGGGTTTTGAATGATGCTTTTATAGATCTGATCCTCAATTTGACGTATTTGTATTTCAATACTTTTTACCTCATTAATAATGGGCGAATTTTGAGTCTCCACACTTTTGATCTGCTCTTTTATAATGTTGATCTGTCCATTGATATCATCCAATTGTTTGGTAGTTGCGGCTTTTGCCTGCAATAGGTTCTCTATCCTAGATTTATCATTTTGGGCCACTTTTAATTGCTCCTTAAGAACTTCGCGTTGTGATAGCACGTTTCTGGATTTTGAAAAAATAGTGTTTTTGAAAGCCAACAATTGGTCGCGCTTTAGGGAGAGCTGAACGGTGTCTATAACCCCAACAACCTTATTTTTGCCCAGCACAGTGCCTTCCTCCGCATCCAGGAACAAAATTTTTCCATTGGCCTCGGCGGAAATAGTTATTTCCGTAGCTTCAAAATTACCGTAACCATCTGCCTTGTCCCCGTTGCCGGAGCATGAACCCAAAAGGCTTATGAGAAGGCTTGTCAATATTAAATATGGATGTTTCATTTTATTCAGGTATTGTTATATATCAGTTATTGTAATAGCTTCCTTTAGTAATTTCATATTGAATTTGGTGCAATAGCAATTGAGTTTCATGTAGGTTTAGATTGCTTTTTGCCTCATATAAATTCGTGAATTCGATAATATAGGCCGATGCCGTAATTACACCGTTGTTCAATTGTGATTCCGCCGTTTTCAAAATATCTTCTCGTAACGCTATAATCTCATTATCCGTGGAAATCAGAGCATCGATCTTATCAATTTCGGACTTGAGTGTTACCAATTCCAAATTGTTGTTCAATTCAAAGGTCTCTTTTTGGGTATCTATTATTTCCTTGTTTAATTCAAGGGATTGTTTCTCGGTCTTGGTCTTGTTCCAATCAAAAATGTTCATATTGAGTTTTAGACCTGCCATATAGAAAGTATTAAAAGAATTATCCAACATATTTAGCCCAGGATTTCCGTAACCGCCTTGTGCAAAGGCATTTACCTTAGGAAGGTTTGATTTTGAAATCAGTTTTAAGGAGTAATCGATCTGTTCCTTTTGAAGGTCGAAAAGCTGAATCTCGGGTCGTTTAGGTTTAACCTCCGACATAAAAACCTCCGGACGTAAAAGGTTCACAGCGGAAGATAATTCCCTGCCAATTAGCAAGGACAGCCGTTGTAACAAATCCGATTTATTATAGCTCAACTCTATGTATTGTTGTTTTAATTTAAGGAGTTCTGCTTCAAGTGTCTCTTCTGAAGACGTCAACAAGGTGCCGTACTTTACACCGGCTCTCACATCTGCTATTCGAGCTTTTAATTGCTCTTCTTTGGCTTGGAGTAAAGCCTGGTTTTCCTGAAGCAATAAGACCGAAAGGTAGATAGAATTCACCTGGCTTTTTAAACCGTACAGACTCACCTCCAACTGTTGTTGGTTTACTTTAGAGGCAGCCTCCTTCACCTTGGAGGAGGCATTGATCAAACCCCCATTGTAAATCATTTGGTTTACATCCAAAGTGGCGCGATATTGGTCCTTATTGGGAGGTTCCACCGATACATTCGGAAGCTGTATCGGCAAACTTGTTACGTCGGACTGGTATGTGGCCTGGGCATTTAAATCAAGTTTGGGCAAAAACCCCGTTCTAAGGGCGTCAATATCCAGTTGTACCTGCTTTTCCAATAAGCCAGATTGTTTGGCCAACGGATAGCTCTCGGCAACAAGTTCAAAACACTCCTCCAACCTAAGGGTCTGCTGGGCATCAACAACAAGAGGTATAGTGAATATATATATTAAAAAAAGTCTTTTCATGTGTTTTTGTTTATTAATTTTCAGTGGTCACATGCAACATTCAAATAGTCATTTTCCCCGTTCGTTTAAAATTGAGTATGAATGTTTCATTTTTTAATAGAATTAATTAAAAGCTCTGGAATCAAAATCTTACGTTCCTGCATCATGGACTTGAATTTTTCTTCATCCAAGTTCAATATTCCACGGACCAGGCCTGTCCCTACAAATGAAAAGGCGGTCAAGGAAAAAAGGTTTAACAACAATTGTTTGGGATCTATAGGCTTTATTATTCCCTTTTCAACTTCCTCCGCTATCTGCTTTTCAAAGAGTATAGGGTTGGGGGCTATCTCGGAGCCAAAAAATAAGTTGGTAAACTCCGGGTTATTGTTTATTTCCTGGATAAGAAAGTTGGGTAGGTATGGATTTTCCAATACGAAGGAGATATAGCTATCCGTAAAATCCCTGATTTTTTCAAAAACAGTTTTATCGGAATTGAAGACCTGATTGATATGGGGAGCAAACTTTTCAAAGGCCTGCCTAAAAACCGCCTCGAACAATTTTTGCTTGCTCTTGTAATAGTAGTGCAGCATGGCCTTGTTAATTTTTGCCTCATCCGCAATTTCCTGCATACGCGCACCTGCCATACCTTTCTTTTGGAAGATGCTAATAGCGGCCTTTAATATATTTTCTTCTGTACTTTGATCTTTCATTAACTAAATAGTTTAACCAAATGGTTAACAAATGTACAAATTTTTTTGACCCCACAAGGACAGGGCCTCCAAATTTTAGTTGTTTAGCTCAAATTCATACATTTATGAAATCTATTTTAAAAGGATTTTTGGGCATCAAATTGCATATATTCCTAAAGATTTCTCTGCCCGATATCACTATTGGTAAATTTCCTTTTCCAGGAATAGGGACTTACAACCTATAGAACTTCAGAACCGAATAGGTCTACTTATTTTTGTCAAAAACCACACTCCATATTCCGCGGACCTCATTTACATTATAGCCAACGGCCATATCTTCCGGGTATAATTTTCTTAAAGTGGCCATAGTAGCAGGCTTCACCTGTTCGTTGGGTTTTCCATGGCATTGGAGACACATGGTATTGGTAGTTATGGGATAATAGACCGTTACTTCTTCGTTTCCAGGAACTACTACCGGATCTACTTCGATACCAGCGGCAACCTGCTCTTTAAAAGTAGCGATATACCCCAGCTCCTCTTTGTTGGCCTTGTTAAGTGGATTTCTAGGTTTATCGGAAACCCTTTTTATCTGGGCATTGTTCATAACAGAAATACTATCTGTTAATTCTATGGCCCTAAGGTTACAAAATGCTACCGCCCCCTCCGTACCTTTTTCCTGTATGGCCTTCATTAGATTTTTTCCCAGCGCAGCTTTTGTGGCCAGGGCATAACCAAGTCCTATATCGCCATAGTCCGTTTGTAACCCATGTTTGGAACCTGGGCCCATTCCATTTCCCATACCTTTGCCTTTGCCCATTCTTCTACCATGCTCCCTCTGAAAATGGTCATCGAACCATTCAGGTTGTGCAATTTCATAGTCATACATGTATTCAGCAATCAGGCTAATGGTTTCTTCAGAATAGGGTTGATAGGGCATTATCCCAAATCGATTTAGTGCACCGGGCATTTTGGATTTTTCCTCCTGTGGATCATTAATCCAGCCCACAATAGCTTCTATAAACTGTTCCTTGGTCGTTGTTGAATCGATATAGTGCTTCTTAATGGCCACCATGGGAGGCGCAATCATGCTGACTTCGGATGCTTTAGGATTGTGGCATAAATAGCACTCTGTTTCAATAATCTTTTTACCTGGATGTATCTTTTCCTGGTCGGCCGATGAGCTCGCTACCTTGCTTTCTAAAAGTTTGTTTTCCGTTTTTTTTGCCTCCTTACAGCTTACCAGGGTCATTAAAAGGATTGTAAAGAAAGATAGATACTTCATAAAGCTCATATTTTTGGATTTATTCCTTCATCATCCTTCCGGAGGCACAACTAAGTAAGGATTTGGCCTTATCTCCCAAGCCATTTTTGACACCAACAGTGGGATAGCCCAAAGCCTTAAGTACATCCCTTAGTTCTTGGGTAGCCATAACGTTGTTGGATTCAAAAGATACAGTGCCGGAATTAACATCCACCATAACCTCTGAAATATCGTCCAATTGCGACAATTTGGTGGTTATCGTTTTAGCACAACCGCCACATTTTATATTTTGAACACTGAGTGACAATTTCATATATTCAATTTAACCAATTTTTTCTAATTATATAAGCAAAGTGGATATTACCTCCATCTCATATATCCACCCTTCAGGTCATATATTTTTTCAAAACCCATGCCTACCAACTTATGTGCAGCTCTCTGACTCCTGGCACCCGAACGGCAATACAGATAAACAGGTTCGTCCTTGGACATTTTTTCACAGTACTTTTCAAAGCCTGTAGCATTGAATAGATCAACATTTACGGCATTCTTAATGTGTCCGCTACCATATTCATTGGGCGTACGAACATCTATAAGTTGTACTTTTTTACCCGCTATGGCCGCTGAAAATTCAGCCTGATCCAATATTTCAATTTTATCCGATTTCTCTTTGCTTGTTCCGAAAAGTGTACCAAAAATAGACATATTTTTTTCCTTTAATGAGTTATACCACAGTTGTTTAAAAAAGGAAACCGCCACCTTTTACAATGACCGTTTCCTTAAACAACCAACCAAAACATTTATACTGTAAAGATAGTACGGACATATATTGTCCACAGCAACTTTTGTTACACTCCGTCTTTATCACATAAAAAAATTCACACTTCCCAATAGAATAGATAGGATTCCAGAGTATAGCAAATAAGCCCCTGTAACCAACAATAGGATATAAAATGTAGACTCCATATAGGAGTCGAAATTGCTTTTGTCACCTAATTCTAGCTTAATAAGACATACACTTTACAATGACCATATAATATATATTACTTATTGTACATTATATATTGCCCCAAACTAATATTTAATTGGTTTTATTGATTAAAATGAGTTAATATTATTTCATTAATGAAATGAAGGAAGAATAAACGCGCTTAATAATCCATGTTATAGAACAACCTAATATAGAATGTAATCTGGAATTAAAGATAAAATCATTTCGACCAAAACTTCAAATGCCCACAAATAGGAAATAGTCATGTTTAAATATCCTTTATTGCCCTTGGTTACGGTTTGCATCCTTTTTGGAACCCATAGCATATTCGCCCAAAAAGTGAATGAGTTCCCCAAAAGAACGGACCCCCTTTATAAAAAGGTTGAAATGTTTGATAAATTAATGCTGGGCAATCATTGGAACGAAGGGGCCATAATGCAACATGTCATCTTTCCTCCGGCCGGACTGGATCGTCCCATTGTGGGTTCCCAAGCCGATTGTCTTGATCCCACCTCCGAAATGTTGGCCGCATATTCACATAAATATGCCATTACAAAAGACCCTAAAGACCGGAAAATAGCCAATGACATATTCGAAGCCGTTTTAAAACTCGAAAAAGTAACAGGTGTAGAAGGATTGGTTGCGCGTAGTTTCAATAGGACCAACGAACCCCTTTGGCACGAAGAAGTTATGTGGTATCACGAATGGCACCAGTCAACCTCCCTGCCAGGCTATAGATGGTTGGGCGATTTAAGTGCCGATAAATTCACTTCGATTTTCTATGGTGTGGGAACTTTCTGGGAACTATGTGCCGATGACGTGTACAAAAAGAAAGCGGCAGGATTGCTGGACCGATTTATAGGACGGGTAGTGGACAACAATTTTAAACTTACGGATCTAGACGGAAAAATGACCTTGTGGGGCAACTTTTGTCCCAATCTTCCGCACCAAGAACTCAACTCCTTGGAAATGTTGGCTGCCCTTAAGGTAACCTATCATATTACCGGAAAGGAACGCTACAATGCCGCTTACCACATGCTTATAGATCGCTACCATTATGACGACCACCAAATTAATTCCAAAATATTATTCCCTGAAGAATGGCGAAATGTAGGGGACGACTACCACGCAGCCCGTTCCCTCTATATGATTATGCGTTTAGAGACCGATCCCAATCTACTCAATAAATACCGAATGAATTTAAACCGACATTGGTACGATTGGAAGGATTTGGAATTTACTTGGGAAAGCAACATCTGGTTTTTAATGGTCTATAAAGTACTTACAGGGGAGGATGTTTTTACCGAAGAGAAAAAGCAGGGTATAAAAGATATGTGGGGATTTGACCGGAACACAAAAGAATTTAAAATTCCACAAAAAGATGGTAGTTTTAAAATGGTACGTTCGGAGGAAGAACGCACCGCAGCTGCCATGATCCGTAATTATTGGTTTGGCAGGTATTACGGTATAATTGATGAAAAATGGTAATCACAAATAATAGGAAACGTATGAAATCTTGTTTAACACTCCTAACTTTCTTAGTACCTATACTTTATCTGGTAGGGCAAGAAACGCCAACTCCTCCCGAAGGAATGGTTTATGTTCCCGCTGGAGAGTTTATCATGGGAAGTACCTATGGCGATCCGGATGAGAAACCTCAACAAATTGCGAGCACCAAAGCATTCTTTATAGATAAATACGAAGTTAGTAATGCCGAATTTGCCAAATATGACCCAACTTTTAAGTTCCCTCCTGAAAAAAAGAACAATGCCGTATTTGTCACCTGGTCAAAGGCCAATGCTTATGCTCAATGGGCCGGTAAACGTTTGCCCAGCGAGAAAGAATGGGAAAAAGCGGCAAGGGGTATAGATGGCCGTGTTTTCCCCTGGGGAAATACCTATGACAACACCTATGTAGTCTGGGACCAGAAAAAAACCCGCGGTACTTCCATTGCCAAACCAGCAAGTCCTTATGGTTGTTATGATATGGCCGGGAGTGTATGGGAATGGACATCGGACTGGTATAAACCCTACCCTGGCAATACCGTTCCAATGGAACAATATGGCGAAACCTATAAAGTAATGCGGGGCGGATCCAATTTTAACAACCACTCCTTTATCCGTACCTCACAACGATATTATGTGTTGCCGGAAAAAATACACGTTTACCCTATTGGAATCCGATGTGTAAAGGACATAGATTAGAACATTGTGCTCATAAAAAAATATTAATAAAAATGTCCAACATAATGAAAAGACAATTAAAATTTTGGCTGGTATTTCTTAGTATTTCGTGTATACTATCTTGTGAAAAGGAACAGCAAAAAACCTTGGACCTTTCCCAGGCAAACATTGTAATATCGGCCAAGATTAAAGCGCCTATCCAGGAAACGGCCGTTAACATTCTAGTGGAGGAAATCAATAAAAGAACCGATCTACGACTCGGATCAAACAATAATTGGAATTCCAAGACGACCATTGCCTTGGCCTTGGCTAATGAAAACGAATTGTTCGGAACAAAAGTTCCGGCCCGGGATAATGAAAATACCCCAGAATTAAAAAAGGAAGGATATCGCATTTTCCACCAATATAATGGCGATAAGAATACGCTTTGGGTCATTGGGGCAGATGAACGGGGTATTCTTTATGGCCTTGGCAAACTACTGAGAACCGCTAAAATGGGTAAAAACCGAATAACATTGAGCCCCAATATTGATTTTTCAGAAGCACCGGAATACCCCCTTCGCGGACATCAATTTGGGTATCGGAATACCGCCAACTCCTGGGACGCTTGGACCGTAGAACAGTTTGATCAACATTTTAGGGAACAGGTTCTTTTTGGGGCAAATAGTTTTGAAAACATTCCATTTCAGGAAGCCAGTTCAAGTCCCCACTTTAAGGTAGATCCGCAAATCATGGAAGTGGAACTAAGCAAGATATGTGAAAAATACGATGCCGAGTATTGGGTCTGGACCCCAGCACCGCATGACCTGAGCATTAAAAATGCCCATGAGGATGGACTTGAGGAGCAAGAGGCATTTTACGCAAAATGTCCTAGATTGGATGGTGTATTCGTTCCGGGGGGCGACCCCGGTGAAAACCATCCTGCCCAGCTTATACCCTATCTAAATGACCTGTCCAAGATATTGCACCAATACCACCCCAATGCAGGAATATGGGTTTCCTTACAAGGTTTTAACAAGGAAAAAGTGGAATACTTCTTTGATTACCTGGAAACCGACAGTCCCGATTGGCTAAAAGGCATTGTCTATGGTCCCAGCAGTCCACCTATAGATTTGGAACGGGAAATGTTACCGAAAAAATATTTGCACCGATTTTATCCCGATATAACCCACACCGTTAGATGTCATTATCCCGTGGAGAATTGGGATCAGGCATATGCATTGACCCTGGGAAGGGAGCCTATCAATCCACAGCCCCTCATGTACACCCAACTTTTCAATAGGGATACCCCATATACGGATGGCTTTATTACCTATTCCGATGGTTCCCATGATGATGTAAATAAAGTTCTTTGGAGCCAATTGGGTTGGGATTCCAAGAAAGACCCCAAAACTATAATCCATGAATACACGCAGTTTTTCTTTGGGCCAGAGGTGGCGGATAAAGCGGCCAAAGGCATATTCGCCCTAGAAGAGAATTGGGATGGACCCATTTTGGAAAACAATGGAATAAAAGAAACTTTGGCATTGTGGAAAGGCTTGGAAGAAAACAACCCCGATCTGGCAAATAATTGGAGATGGCAACAATTAATAATGCGCGCCTATTATGACGCCTATATTCAAGACCGTCTTGCCTACGAAAAAGGCTTGGAAGAAGAAGCTTATGAAATTTTGGCCAAGGCCAATACCATTGGGGCGGATAAGGCGATGAACGCTGCGCTTCAACACATTAATAAGGCAGATACCGAATTGGTTTCCCAAGACCTGAAGGAAAAGGTTTTTGAATATGGCGAGAAGCTATTTCAATCCATTGGCGCACAGACCAGCGTAGAAAAATATCAGGCAAGGAGTGCGGAAAGAGGTGCAATATTGGATTTTATAGATTACCCCCTGAACAATAGATGGTGGTTGGCCGACGAATTTAAAAAAATTGGCGCTTACAAGTCTGAAAAACAAAAATTGGAACGGCTGGAATTTATCAGAAATTACGAAACACCAGGTGCAGGAAGCTTTTACGACAATATTTCCAGTGCCGATGCACAACATGTAACCTCCAAAACCGATGATGCCATAGACTTTCTGTGGGAAAATGATGGTTTAAGCAGAAAGCGACTCTCTACCCAACTATTCCAATTTACCCCCACCTTGGAGTACCATGAACTGGATACGGACTCCAATTACCTTCTCCGAGTTTCCGGTTATGGCGAAGCACTTTTAAGAGCAAACGGTAAAAGGTTAAAACCTACCAAATACGAAAAAGATTTTGAAGAATTTAAAGAATTTCCCCTACCTAATAATTTGATCAAGGACGGCAATCTAAAGATTAGCTTTGACAAACCCGATGAAGAACACCTGAACTGGAGAAAGCAATCCAGGGTAACCGATGTTTGGCTTATTAAACAACACTAATATGTTGGCCGAAAAAGAACTTTACCCCCTAAAAGGAATTGTTACCGTACTTAACACTCCTTTTACAGCATTGGACACCATAGACCCAATAGCATTGAAAAATAATGTGTTGCAGGCGGTAGAGGCTGGGGTTGCTGGTATTTTGGTACCCGCTATGGCTGCGGAAGTTTATAAACTATCGCAAACGGAGCGACTTAGAATGCTAAGTTTAGTCTTGGAAACCGTAGGCGATAAGGTTCCTGTTATAGGTGGTGCAGGGGAACAGGACCTATCCAAAAGTAAAGAGCTCCTAAAGGCCTATTTGGATATTGGTTGTAAGAACACATTGTTTCAAATCCCCTTTGCCAACGATAGCCAATTTCGCAATCATTTTATGGAACTGGCCGCACTTGATCCGGAAATGATCATGTTACAGGATTGGGATGCTACTGGATATGGTCTATCGGATGAACTTATAGTTGATTTATTTGAAAAAGTGGCTGCATTCAAATGTTTAAAAATCGAAACCGTTCCGGCCGGCCCAAAATATTCACGTATTTTAAAGCTGACCCAAGGCAAATTGAACCTCAGTGGAGGTTGGGCCGTTACCCAAATGATGGAAGGGCTGCAAAGGGGCGTACACGCCTTTATGCCAACAGGGATGCATTTTATTTACACCACCATATATCGACTATTTGAAGAAGGGAGGATGGTTGAGGCAGAAGCCCTGTTCGAGAAAATAGTACCCGTATTGGCGTTTTCCAATCAACATTTAGACATCTCCATACATTTTTTTAAGCGATTATTGTATCGCCAAGGAATTTATAACACCCCCAAGGTCCGTAGGCCTATTATGCCCTTTGATGCCTTGCATCAAAAATTGGCAGACAGACACATAGACAGGATACTACAGCTTGAAAACGAATTAAAGGAGGAGAGGTCCAATGGAATCTGAGGTTGCAATGGTCAATATATTATCTATTTTAAATAATATAGTTGTGGTACGCCCTTGCCTTTTAAATTTACTTTGCCCTAACTAAAGAAAATATATGGCATTAGAATTAAAGGGGATTATCCCCCCAATGGTCACCCCTCTAACCGCAGACGGTGGTCTGGATGAAAAAGGATTGGAAAAACTGATTGAACATCTCATTATAGGTGGCGTACACGGAATTTTCCTTTTAGGCACCAATGGGGAAGCCCCAAGTCTTAGCTATGCATTGCGAAAGGAGCTTATTACAAAAGCTTGTAAGTTTATAAATGGAAGGGTTCCCGTACTAGTCGGGATAACCGATACCTCCTTTAACGGTTCATTGGACATGGCAGCCCATTCCAAAGAAGCCGGTGCAGATGCCGTAGTGGTTGCCCCTCCATATTATCTTCCAATTTCCCAAGAGGAAATGACAGACTATTTGGAGCGCTTAATTCCACAATTGCCCTTACCGGTAATGATGTACAATATGCCTAGCTGTACCAAACTACACCTTTCCCTGGAGACCGTAATAAAAGCCAAGGAATTAGGCGCCATAGGCATAAAGGACAGTTCAGGGGATATGTCCTATTTCTATTCGCTAATTGAAGCGTTTAAAGAGTCTCCGGAATTCTCCATTATTGTGGGAACCGAAATGTTTTTACCAGAGACCATGTTGTATGGTGGACATGGGGCAGTTGCCGGTGGAGCAAATTTCTTGCCAGAATTATTTGTTGATCTTTACAACGCCTCGGTGGCAAATAATATAGAAGATATTAAAATATTGCGTAGCAAGGTTGCCTTTGTAAACAATACAATTTATTGCGTTGGCAAAAATGCCTCCAGAATAACAAAGGGTATCAAATGTGCCTTATCCGTAATGGAAATTTGTGAGGACCATATGGCATTACCTTTGCGAAAATTTGAAAATACGGAACGGGAAAGGGTAAAACAATTTTTAGACCAGTTCGAAGGTTCAAAAGTCATTTAAATATAACCATGGATAAAAAACTAAATTGGGGTATTTTGGGCACTGCCCATATTGCTACGGAACATGTAATTCCAGCTATGCTCAACTGCCTACATGGTAATGTTAACGCTATTGCCTCAAGAAATTTGGACAAGGCAAAGAATATATCCCAGCAATTTAATATTCCGAAATTTTATGGTTCCTACGAGGAATTACTGGCCGATAAGGAAGTAGAAGCTGTCTATATACCGCTTCCCAACCATCTTCACGTAGCATGGGCCATAAAGGCCTTGGAAGCGGACAAACATGTTTTGGTTGAAAAACCGGTAGGACTATCCAGTAAGGAAGCCGAAAAGTTGTTGATGGCCTCCCAAAAATATCCCCATTTAAAAGTGATGGAAGCCTTTATGTACAGGCATCACCCTCAATGGATCAAGGCCAAGGAATTGGTAGACCAGAAAGTAATTGGAAATATCAAAACCATTCAATCTTCCTTCTCATTTTATGAAGATGATCCCAACAGTATTGTAAATAAAAAAGATTTTGGTGGTGGAAGTTTAATGGATATAGGCTGCTATCCTATTTCCCTCTCCCGGTTTTTATTCAATTCGGAACCTAAAAGTATTTCCGCTGTCATAGAATATCACCCAGATTTTAAAGTGGATATTTTGGCCTCAGGAATATTGGAGTTTGAAACCGGAACTTCGGTGTTCTTCAGCTCAACACAATTAGCGGACAATCAACAGGCACAAATTTTTGGGACCAAAGGAAACATAAAATTTGAATTGCCCTTCAACCCACCTATAGATAGACATGCAAAAATATGGGTCACTATAGACGATGAGTGCCAAACCTTAGAGTTTGATATCTGTAATCAATACACCATACAGGCAGATCTTTTTGCCATGGCCATAAAAAATAATACCCATGTACCTACACCTCTGGAGGATGCCGTAAAAAACATGATCGTTATTGAAAAATTGGAGGAAAGTAATTTAAAGGGACAACGTATACAACTGTAATTATCCTGTTATCCCTTTATATACTATTTCAATAATTCCTTTAAAGTCCAGTAGCTTTTCCTATCCGGGTTTTTAGCTCGGATATCCCTAACCTCATTTTCATGGACCATGGTAGTATCGTTCATGGATCGGATGTAAGTAGCCACATGACCAATCCATTCATCATCATTGGAGCCCATGGGCAACATAATACCATACTCCTTTCCGTCTATTGGTCCGGTAAGTCCATTTAGTAGGATTTTCACAAGCACTTCCTTATCGCCCATAACCCGTGGGGAACCAATTAATGAAGGTGCGATCAAGGAATTTTCTCCATTGGGAACCCCTTTTAAATCTGGGCCATGACAGGTAACACAGGTCTGTTTGTAAATATCATAACCGTCCAAAGCCCTCCATTTATGACCATTGCTTTTATTGGCCAGCCTATGCTTTAATTGTTGCAAATCTGAATCCTTTGCCTTTAAGCCCAGTTCAACGGAAGCTGCTACCAGATCATTGTCCCCATATTGTTCCGAGATGGAGGCTAAAAGGTCCGAGCTTTCTTCACTTTTGGAATAACGTAGACTCAGTACCAATTGATTTACCACATTAATATCAGTATCGTTTTGCAATTTCACCAAGGCCTGTATGATATCCTGATCTTCCTTCTTTAAAAATTCCTCACTTAACCTTATGGCTGTAATACGAACCCTGGGATCTTCATCATTTAGCTTTTCTTGAAGTAGTGATTTATCCACAACGCCTAGACCCTCCAAGGTCCAAAGGGCATGAACTCTTTCACGGGCATAATCCTTTTCCCCAAAGTTATCTGTCCAAAAAGACTCATTGTCGATGGCAATTTCCTTGAGTTTAGGAACAATTCCCATATCCCCTTTTAAGATGATCAGTTTTTGGACCGTATTCCTGTACCAACCGTTGGGGTGTCCCAAATAATCCACGAGTTCCTTGGCCGACTTATCCAAAAGGTTGGGTTTTCCTCCCGGTTTAATCTCTTCATGGACTATACGATATATCCTACCTCTACCAATATTCTTGTCCAAACCTTTACGGAGAATAACCGGTCTTAAATGACTTCCTTCCCTGGTCCAATTACCCTCCTGGATTATACCCCGGTACATATCCACGATATAAAGACTTCCATCTGGTCCTGTTTTTGCCTGCACAGGTCTAAAGTTCAAATCCGTGGACGCCAGAAACTCGGCCTCATCATAGGCATTGTACAGCACTTTTTTTCCATTCTCATTTTTTATTTTCGCCCTACGTATCAATCGGCCCACAGGTTCCGGAATAAAAAGGTCCCCATAGGTGGATGGGGGCAATTTATCGCCCCTAAATATCTCTTGTCCGGCTACCCCGGTAAATTTATTCAGGGTACCATCTGCCTTTAATCTTAATTCCGCACCTCCCTGCACATCAGGGGTACCAACTATAGGCCAGGGTTCCATAAAACCTTCCGAGATCTGTCCTTCCAGATCTACTTCCCCATATATTGCAGGAACTTGAAAACCATAGGCCGCGGTTTCCCCTCCGGCAGATGAATAATACATATTGCCTAAATCGTCCTGGGTTAGTCCCCATTGTCCGCTGGAACCATCTATCAGGGAATCTACTTGTATTCCATCCTTATTAAACCTAAACCGTAAAGGATTGTAGGTGGTATATACCCAATTATCCAAGTTCCAAATTAGACCACTCTGTTGGTGCTCCAGGTTACCACCCCTCCTTTTCGGATTTTCATAAATCCTAATCTTTTCATCGGCCACACCATCGTTATCGGTATCCCTATAACTCCATAGGTCGTAGGAATAGGTTTCATTCACAATAAGTCGGTCATCCAAGGGCAGAATCATCCTAGGAAGTAGAAGGCTATCAATAAACACGGTACTCTTGTCCATTTTTCCATCCCCATCCAAATCTACCAAGAGTTTAATCTGACTAAGAGGTTCGTCTTCCCCTACTGCATCCACATTTTGCATATAGGTCTCCATTTGCGCTACATACATCTTGCCATTGCCGTCCCATGCTATGGCAACCGGCTCGTTGACCATGGGTTCACTTGCAACCAATTCTATTTTGTATCCTTCGGGCAAATAAAACTTTTTAAGACTTTCTTCGGGAGAAAGAAAATCCGACGGTGCTTCCCTTACAATTTCCGGTTTTTCATAAATTTTATCCTTGTATTCCTTTTTTCCACAACTTGCAATGACCAGTAGAAGCAGGGCCATCTTTAATCTACTTATAATCAACATATTAATGTTTTGGTATTTCGGTTTGGTCAAATTTAACTTTTAATATGCATTAATTACCGTCTTTTGGAGGTCTTTTATGCCAATAAGAAGCGAGAATAGAACCCGTTATGTTCATCAAAGGTCCAAAAACGGCCGGTGCCAGACCCATAGTGGCTATCTTGCCCAATGAATTGGCTATCCCCGAGGCGAGGCCACCGTTCTGCATCCCGACCTCCAAGGCAATGGTACGGGCATCCTGTTCATTTAATCGCAATAAACGGGCATACCAATAGCCCAGCATGTATCCAAATAAGTTGTGGACAAGTACCAACAACATAAGTATTCCTCCAATATCCAATAGACTATCCCTTCCGGCTGCCGTTATAACAACAATTATTAGACCAATGCCCAACATAGAAATTACCGGCAACGCCTTGTCCATCCATTTTGCCCTATCTCCTCTCAAACGGTTAAAGAGCAGACCAACGCCCAGGGGTAAAATAATCATCTTTACAATACTCCACATCATATCCAATACATCAATCTCTATAAATTCCCCAGCCAAAAACTTCATAAGGATTGGTGTTACAAAGGGTGCAAGGATCGTGGAGATGGAAGTAATGGTAATGGAAAGTGCCAGATTGGCCTTCGCCAAATAAGCCATAACATTGGATGCCACCCCGCTCGGAGAACATCCTATCAGCACAATTCCTGCCGCAATCTCTGGCGGAAAATTGCTATACTTAGCCAGAACAAAGCCCATGATGGGCATTATGCCCAACTGTGCCGTGACCCCGACCACAACCCCTTTGGGCGACTTGATAACTTCCGCGAAATCGCCAAGTTTCATGGAAGTTCCCATGCCGAACATTATCAGTTGTATCAAGGGAATGATCAATGCGGTAAGTTTAAAATCGCCAATCTGTAAAAAGTACTGGGGGTAATATAGCGCCAAGGCTACCCCCGCAAATATGGAGGCTGTAAAAACATAACTGTTTAGGGACTTATAGCCACTGAATCCAAAAGCCAAAAGGGCAAAAAAGACCATTATCAGAAGTCCGGCCTGTTCAATATTCTTGGTAAAGATCATGCCCATAATTACCAACAGCAATATGGCGGCCACGCCAAGACAAATGGAGTAAACATTCAATTTTTTCAAAATAGTTTGGTTTAGGTTATTTTGGTTTTAGTTGGGCAATTTATAGGCCTGTCTGGCCAAAAGTCTGAGCTTGCCGTCCTTCCCTTTTTGGTATACCTGCATATTCCCGATACGTACGTCCACTGCTTCCCCGGCATTAG
This sequence comes from Arenibacter flavimaris, assembly GCF_030291335.1. Classification (NCBI taxonomy): domain Bacteria; kingdom Pseudomonadati; phylum Bacteroidota; class Flavobacteriia; order Flavobacteriales; family Flavobacteriaceae; genus Arenibacter; species Arenibacter flavimaris. The sequence goes on along the minus strand of NZ_JASWIM010000001.1, from coordinate 282,193 downwards.
TGCCCTTGGCCAAAAAAATGTGTCTAACAATTGCTGTATTCCCTGAAATATGGATCGTTTGGTCATCAGCTTCCAAAGACAAAAAATTGAAGGGGCCGTTCACCAAATCATCTATAAACTCGTCTTTGTCCTGAACATGTCCGCTCGAATGTCCATAGGTAAGTTCCTCTGCACAAAGAGTTTCCATGAGTTCCGTGGTGGGATTTACCATAACATTATTGAAAGCTGCCACTACCTCTTGAACTTCATCGATTGTAGGTGGATCTTGCGCTACCAGGGTAGTATTTGTGGAAGTTTCAGACTGGCTATGATCTGTATTTTGCTTACACCCTATCAATATGAACAGGACTAACAAAACACTGACCCATCTGCTTTTTATTTTGAAATCATCTTTTTGATCCTTAATTTTCATTAGTTCCTGTTATTCAACTACCATGTTCTTTTGCTTAAAAGCGTATCCAAAGTCTCTTTGGACATCTTTATCAGTTCCGGATGCATGTCCAACCAAACCATAAATTCCTTTTTTAACGGTTCGGTCCACTGACTGTCTATTTCTCCCGTAGAATATTTCTTGGTCTTTACCATTTCAAAACCAAACTGATCCTTAAGCGCTACAAACTCTGCAGTGCCCACTACTTTTTCGGCCAAATGTGGAGGAATAAAAAGCACCCCTTCCCGTTTGGCAAGTACAAGATCTCCGGGTAACACCATTACTTGGCCTATCCGTATTGGGGTGTTGAGCCCCATTAGTACTTCTTCCTCCAGAAAGGACGGGTGAAAATCCCTTACAAAGGCATTAAATCCTTTTATCTTGCTTATACTTTCCAGATCCCTTGCACTGCCATTAAAAACTACCCCGTTCCCGGATTTACTGTAAATAGAAGTGGCCAGGGTGGCTCCCATGAGGGTGCCGGCATCGATCTTGCCGAAACTATCCGCCACATATACGTCCCCCGTAGTGAGCACCTCAATGGGCCAAGAATTGGTATTGCCCTTCCTGCCCTGCGAATTTATGCCCCTTGCTTTGATGTTGCTCTCCACATCAGGCCGACTGGGCATAAACAATGCCGTAAGAGCCCTCCCCACAACAGGAACGTCCTGATGTACCATTTTCCAATTGCCTTCAAATTGATTCTTATATCCTTCATTTTCAAGGACCGTCCAAGCATCATCGATGCCAATTTTTTTTGCACGTTCCAACAGATCGTCCGGAACTTTTGGTCGCCCATCATCAAACCTTTCCCCTTTCCATTCGGAAGTTAAAAAAATAAGTTCCTCCTTGGGAATCGTCTGTCCCAATACATTGAAAGTGGATAAAATTGAGAAAAGAAATAGTACGATTATATTAAACTTCATTGTGCAAAAGGGTTTATAAGATGTTGATCGGTTATCTAGTCCAAAGCGGCTATACAGTCCATTTCCACCAGCGAATTCCCGGGAACGCCCCCATAAGTAGCTACAGTAGTCCTTACGGGAGGGTTAGGACCAAAACGGCCCCTGAACACTTCGTTCATACCTTTGTAATCCGCCAAATCGGCCAAATAAACATTTACCTTGAGCACCTTTTCCATAGAGGAACCATGCCTTTTCAACTCCTTCTCCAGCTCTTGCAAAACAATTTCGGTATGTGCCTTGATCTCGTAAGGTTCCACATGAGCCCCCTTTCCTGCAATATAAAGGGTATTCCCATGTTTCACACCCCCTGAAAATAATGGAATATCCTGGTCCATGACAATGTCTCCTACAACTTCTTTTTTGGGTTTTGACCCACCGTCCATTGCCTTGGCAGCGGCACCTATACCAAACACGGCCGCCAACCCCATTCCTAGTTTCTTAAATGATGCCCTTCTTGTTGTTTTATTTTCCATACCCATTGAATTATGTTTAATTGTATTATGTAAAAAAATTGATTGGGCCCTAACACCCTAAAACCTATAAATCCCTGTCTTTGAACCTGCTATTGTTCACATTATGAATATATGAAATATTCTCCATCTTGAAATATTCTCCCGTATTATTGTTTTATGGGCTGTTTGGTTTTACAGTTGCCAAGTACTACTTAGAACACAACAATACATTGGTACCATATTCTTGGGGTTGGATATATACAACTACTATTTCATTACAAATTCCCTTCCAGGATGTTCCGTTTCAAAGGTTTCAAAATTACCGTTGTCCTGCAGCGTTACAAAGGCCTTAGTGCCATCATTACCTCCAAAGGCTATATTGGACGGGGTTTTTCCCTTTAAATCTATTTCCTTTAGCATTTTACCATCGGGCGAAACTATCACTACAGTACCCTTACCATGACGGGTGATATAAAGGTTTCCCTTAATATCGGTACGCATGCCGTCCATTCCAAAATCTTCAAATTTAATAAGCAGACGTTTATTGCTTATTTCCCCACTTGGGGAGAGGTCATATGCCCAAACATTACGCTGAACGGATTCGTTTACATAAAGTATTTTATTGTCCGGGCTAACCTCTATGCCATTGGTTGTTCCCATATCCCCTTCCAGCAGGGTCACAGTTCCATCGGGATCTATTTTCCATATTTGCCCCTTTGAATTTTTCCAGTCGGGATCACTAGCAAAAAGTATATCGTTGTCCATAATTGCAATATCATTGGGCTGGTTCATGGCATCATTATGGGCAAAAACAGTAATCTCTTTGGTCCCCATGTCCACCTTTAGGATATTGTGTTTGGTATAATCCGCGATAAACATTTGGCCCTTGCTGTTAAAACGAATTCCATTCCCAATACTGCCTTCGGGAAGCTCAACAAATAGAGAGGCTTTACCATTGGGATCTACCTGTCCTATGGTTCCCGTACTTTCAAAATTAACGGCATATAAGATTCCATTGGCATCCACTGCAGGGCCTTCTATTCCCGACGGAAATAGGGAGGGTTTGGTAAATTCGCTACTTTGGTACAATTTCCGTTTTTGCTCAACAGCAATATCCCCGGATACCTTTTTTACAGGGTTTTCCCGTTTTTCTTTACACCCTAAAAGGAACAATACCAAACAAAAGGCGACTAGTTGACATTTTATTAAAGAACTTAACTTATTATTCATTTTCATGTGGACAAAGGATGACTGTTATTAATTAATTATTCCCGGACACCAAATCCTCCTTCATATGGATATAGTGCTGATGTAGCGACAAACTTTGGTCATCCAACGACGGGAAAGCCAGGCCAACGATGACCATGGGAAATTTTACTTTTAAATATACATATTAAAGTAACAAAGCGAAAGTGGAATTTTTCATTGGGCAAAATCCATTCCGAAAAACCTAACATATAGATACTGCTTGCTTACCAAGCAGACCCTCTTTAAGAACAGGATCAGAATGCGAATCACAAAAAATCCGTTCAAAACTGGTATGCCAATAAAAAACGTTAAAAAATAGTCAATGACCTCAACCCAAAACTATGGACATCGGAAGGAAACCGCTTATAGCATTCAAATATTATAATGGGCAGTTTTTTGCCACTGCATAGACAATCCCCTATGCCTAAATAACAAAGGATCTGATTCATGTAAAATTTATTTTTCCGGGCTTAGTCGATATACAAAAAATCTTATGCCAACTTCCAAGTTATATCAATGTAAATTTTACGAAATTATAGGCTCTACAATAGTTTTAATAACACCTAGGGAAAGCATTGATCATAAGCATATGTATTATGCCCTGCATACCGTGCTAGGTTAGGGAACCTAGCCCCTAGAACGTATTTCCCTCCTCATAAAAACTACATATGAAAGCAGAAAACAAAGTAGCGTAAGCGCCAATAATCCCGTAAACTGTGGCCAAACCAACAAAATACTCTGCCCCAACGGCAGGGAACTGGGAATGGCCCCTTGCAACTGCTCCATGCTTAGTGGTCCCAAACTACGTACGGAGGGCACTAAAATGGCGGAGGTAATCCCATCAAAAAGCTCATTGGGCATAAGCTGTACCAAATAAAATTTCAATTTTTCATAAAAGTAAATAGCTCTGGGAGAAGCAAATTTTGATGGTTCATAGGCCTTTATGATTATGTTGGCGATCAGAGGATAAAAAATGGTAAAAAACAACCATACCGCTATGCCCAATAATGCGGAAGTGGCAGATTGTTTAAAACGGACCGAAAACAATATGGCAAGGTTCAACCAAAAGGAGACATAGACAATACTTAGAACGGTATACACCATTATCCGCATAAATTCTTCCGCAGTGGGCGGTATTCCTATGGCTATAAGCCCTGCACCCAAAACTAGAAAACTCAATGTAAAAAACATCACACTGATTACAATAATACCAGCAAGGAATTTAGCATTAAGTATACTATCCCTAGGGACAGGCTGGGCCATAACCCTGCTCAAGGTTCCCCTGTGCTGTTCCGAACTAATGGCATCGAAGCCCAAACTTATTCCGAACAAAGGACCAAGGAATCCCACAAATCCAAAAAAAGGCGGCAGGGTACCATTTGACTTTGTAAATAAGTTCAGGAAAAAAAAGTTATTTCCTGAGCTATCAACAGCAATGGCCTTCATACCATCGGCCAAAGTGGCAAATAATGTACCCATACAAGCCAATGAAATAATGACAAACAGAATTATAAAACGCCAGTTCCTAAAATGGTCGGAAATTTCCTTTTGCACCATCGCTTTAAAAGGTGCCCAAGGAAAGGTGCCCTTATCAGTTTTCGCGTCCTCCCCCGTAAAGACAAAGGAATGCAGCTGCCTGGCCCAATCGCGAAGTTTTAATTCCTTTAATTTTAATATCCCCGTTCTTAAAACTTTATTTTTCATGTGTTGTTGTCTTCTTGAAAATATTGATGATAAATATCGTCCAAACCATATTCCTTTTTGCTCAGAAAATTAAGGCCGTATCCCGATTGCACCACCATTCTGGACAATTCAGCGCTTACATCCTTATGTGATTCCACTACAAAGCGACTATCCTTCATTTCTACATGTACTACTTCCGGTATCGAGTTCATTTTTTGGACCAACTCCTTTAATGACAGTGTAGAATTGTCTTCCTGTCCTACAGTGGATACCACCCCCTCTAGGGTAAAGGCATTTTTGGAAAACAACTGTTGGGCCAAGGAACTTATCTTCCCCTCAGCCAACATTTTACCTTTAACGAATATCCCAACCCGATCACATACCTGTTGAATTTGATGCAAATGATGGGAAGAGAACAAAACCGTGATTCCTTTTTTTCTGCTAAGGCGGACAATAAGTTGAAGAAACTTTTTTACACCTTCCGGGTCCAAGCCCAGGGTTGGCTCGTCCAAAATAATAACTTCCGGATTTTTTATAAGTACATCTGCCAGGCCAAGGCGTTGACGCATTCCACGGGAATAACTGGCTACCTTATTATGCATATCATCGTCCAAGCCCACCTCTGCCAATATGTCCAAGGCAGCCTTCTTGGCCCCTTCTTCCGGGATGTCGTTTAAGCGAGCAATATACATAAGGTTCTGTAAGCCGGAATAATCATTGTAAAAACCAACATCTTCCGGTAAGTACCCTACCTTTTTCTTCACTTCAAGCGGATACCTGCTACTATCTATTCCACATACCTTTACACTCCCGGAATCTACCTCGGTCAGTCCAAGGATCATAAGAATTGTTGTTGATTTCCCCGCACCGTTGGGTCCCAATAGCCCAAAAATTTCACCCTTATCTATAGTCAGGTTTAAATTGTCCACCGCTATACGCCCACCGTACTTTTTGGTCAATCCCTTTATCTCTATACTCTTTTCCTCCATTACCTCCTGCCGTATTTTCTAAACAGATAATAAATTCCCCCTAAGGTTCCCAAGATGATAAGGATTCCAAGCCAACCCCACAATAAGGGCGTCTTTACCTGGATCCTAATGGAAGCTGTAGATGAGGCCTCTGGGGTCTTGGCCGTAATTTTGGGAAGGTAGTCGCCTGGAATAGCTTTATCGGCCGACTTAATAATGGCCTGCACCTTTGTACTGGCACCGGCCTCAATAACGGGAACCGTATCCGGTTCAATAGAAATCTCCCAATCTTTAGGTTTTGAAGAGCTAAAGTTGACATTTCTCAATTCGCTAGATCCGGTATTTCTCAGCAACAATTCCAATTTCTTTTCCCTTCCCGCGGTAATATTGGTACTCAATAGTCCTGTTGGCGTGGTGAGCTCCAAATCATAGGATCCTTTAATCACCACTTCCAATTCCAAGTCCGCTGTGCTATACTTGTTGGTAGCTTTTACCGGAATTTTAAAAGATCCGGATTTTACTTGTGGGGAAGGCTGAACATCAACAGTAATGTTGGTGGTTTTGCCCGCTTCGATCTCCACCGCTGTAGCCTGCCTGCCATTGGGCTTAAACGCTACGTTCCAACCCCGTGGAGGCAGTGCCAACAAAGAATACAACTGCTTTTCACCTGTATGATTCTTTAATTTTGTGGAAAAGTTGAAGTTGGATTTTGAATGCCCTTCCATATTGATCTGGTCCGAGCTAAATTCTGTCTTAAAACTTCCCTCTTCCGATACGTTTACCACAATGGGCAACACATCATAATTCTTGGCGACGAGCCTAATATTATATTTTCCCTTTTCAACCTTCAAGGGTACATTTAGGGTCAGGGATACTGTTTTTTTCTCTCCGGGCAGCACTGCTATCCTCTTAATGGAGTAACCCCCGGCCATTAAGGTAGAATTCCAACCGTCTGGTAGCCCGTCCACGTCAATTTCCACATCCTTCAATTGACCTCCATAATTCTTGACCTCAATGGAATAGTCAATGGATTCTCCCGGGGGTACGGTAATGTGGGTATAGGGGGTATACAGTATTATGCCATTGCTGGCCACGGCGCCCTGACTATAAAAGAATAACAAGGCAAACAAAAAGAATACGCTTTTTAAATAAGGGTTATTGGATTTCATAAAAAATGGTTTATAATTTATAAAAGGTTAAAAAGTTTAGACCATCCAATGGCCGGTACGTTAAATTATTCATCTTTATCGGGTTGAAAATATTCCCTGTCCACGAAAAGGCGTTTAAACAGTCCTACGGAATCGCTCTCCACAAAAACCTCTGGATGTTGGGAAGAATTAAGGACGAATTTATTTTCTTCCGGCTGGGCATAGGCCCTAAGTACTACCTCCTCCATAGATTGGCCCTTAATAGTGAGGGTATGTAGGGATTTATCCGTTGGGTTAAAACCATCCACAAACTGTGAACTCCTCTGACTCCCCAAAGAATTGAGATATTGGGATACTTTTGATGCATCGGGTTCAGAACCGGAAATAGACCAAAGGGAATCTACTTTTTTGAGCACAAAGCCTGGCCGATCTTCGTTTTCAAATTCCAATTCCATTACCTGATCCTTATCTACTTTGAGGAATTGTGGATTTCTCCAACTGTTGAAAGGGCTACTAAACGTATTGGGAAGTCCTATGTCCAATGCATAGGTTTGGGGATCTTCATTTACCCGGAAATAAGTAGACCCGGATGGTGCACCCCTACCATATGATGTGGTTGCAGCTAGACCATAGGATGTTTTACCAAAATACAGTACTGTTGTTGCTCCACTGCCTTTCTCCTCGATGACCACTTTTCTCGCCAAAGAATCCCCAAGTTCATAGGTTGCCCACTTGTCCTTGGTTTTGGCCACCAGGCGTTGGGCCTCCAAACCTAACAATTGCCCCAATGCCGATCGTAATTTGGAAGGGTCGGCCTTAGACACAATCCCGCCTTGTGCCGCTTCCCATTGACCAGAGGACCTGTCCAGAATAATGGGCTCTTGCTTTTCTTTGGCAGGAGGATATATCGTAATTTTCCCTATCCGGGAAGAATCCAATTTTACGATTTCGGGATCAAAACTAGTACTGCTGTTCTTTTTAAAATAATTGGTAGACAGGTATAATAGTACCAATATGACCAATACGGCGATCAAAAAAGTATTTTTCTTCATGGTTTATCGTTTATGGTGTGTTGCTATCATTCGTAATTTTCTTCCATTCTACGGATGCGCTTATTTTTATTTATCTGCATGCGCACCATACCGTAAACCAACACCAGAAGAATGGGCAATAGGAAGTTGGCGTATTTCAATGTTGTTTTGGTACCCTCCTCCAATTTGGCTATTGGTCTATAGTGTATTCCCTTGGTCCTAAGTTCTATCAAACCGGTATCATCGCTCAACCAATCAATGGCATTTACCATCAGGTTAACATTGTCGCCCTGTACAGGTTGTTGTCCGGCACTGATCGGGAAATCCCCATCGGCCACTACAAAAATTCTGGATCTGTTGCCGTTGGGGTGCCTTTGTTCCAAAACACCTGCAATAACCTGATGTGCCGAAGTAAAATCGCTTTCCGTCCACTCCTTCTGAATGTCGAAAAACTGCGGGGCCTGCTTACGGGCCGACGTTTCGGAAGAAAAAGCCAATGGGGTAAAAGTGGTCAAGGAATCTTTGGGCGTAAAATTTAGGGAACTGGCAAACTGCATCACTACGGCTTCTAAGCCTTTGGTTACCGGATGGTCCGCAAATTTACTTATGATTGGGGCATATGGAAAGGCCACATTGGAGGTGAAATTAAAAAACCCTTGACGCTGTTGTACGGAAATAGTGGCACATTGTGCATCGATTACGAAATCCTCCCGGATTTCCAACCCCTTTTTCCCCAACCATTTTTCCACCCCGGTAATTATGCCGCTACCGTAAGAGCTATTCAGGTCTCCCTCTACCCGGTTCAGGGCAACAAATAGGTTGCCACCATTTTCCAAGAAGCTGTCCAGTTGCCCTAGGGTGGCTTCCGCGATGGTATCGGTAGGACGCACCAAGGCCAAAGTCTTTATTCCTTCCGGAACGGGTAGGCTATCGTTGACTTGGGCCGCCCTAAAATTGTACAATACATCCAGCGCCGATTTCACCTGTGATAGCTCTGCAATGGATGGCTGTCCATGTCCTTGCATAAGGCCCACCTCTGGTTTATGGGTTACCGCCAACTTTTTTATGGAAGAGGACAATAGGTATTCCATAGGTGCTCCCGGTTGCATGAACGGTATAATTTCCTTCCGATCCTGTAGTTGGAAAACAGCCCCTAAAAATGCCTTTTGCTGTTTCATCTGATCCTTTTCGCGAACGTTGATCATCACCGGGTTGATCCCCGCTTCCATGGCTTCGCGTTCCAAGTCCTCACTTTCATTGGGATTGATAAAGGTATAGACCAAATTGTCATCGGAATGTCTGGCATACTCAATTAAATATTCTTCAAAATCGTTCTTGGTCTTTGCTATGTGCGGTGGAAGATTCTCGGAAAAATAGGCCTTCACCGTAATGGGATCCTCCAGGGATTCCATTATATTTTCGGTGGCCTCACTTAAGGTATATTGGTTGTCTTCGGTAAGGTCTAGCCGAAAAAAGTACTGTTCCGACACCAAATTGGCAAACACCAAAATTCCGACAATCAATAGAATGGTAATGTTCGTCTTTTTCATCTGATATACAAGCGTTTAAGATATATGTCTTTTGGATAGGAACCATTCTCCTAGGTATAGTCCCAAGACTGTTATGGATAGGAAATAAACCAGGTCCTTGGAGTCGATGACCCCCCTGGAAATGGATTCAAAATGCGATTGAAGGTCCAGGGCATCAAAGATGCGCCCCATATTACCCGTAAAGTTCTGGGCCAGTACCCCAAAAATTATCTGAAAAAACAACCCTATAAACAGGGCGGTCATGAATGCAACGATCTGGTTCGTTGTAATGCTACTGGCAAAAATGCCTATGGCCGTATAAGCAAGGCTTAGAAGTAAAAGGCCTAGATATCCACATAGGGTACCGCCATTGTCCAAATTACCAATATTGGCAACGGTAAGCACATAAGGCAAGGTGGCCAGCAGCGCAATGCAGACCAAAAGGATAGATCCCAAAAACTTGCCCAGTATAAGTTGGCGGTCCGAAACCGATTTGGTGAGCAGCAGTTCCAAAGTACCGGTCTTACGCTCCTCGGCCAACATTTTCATGGTAATGGCCGGAATAAAGAAAAAGAGGCTCCAAGAGGCAATATTAAAAAATACCCTAAGATTGGCTTGGCCCACCAAAAAGATATCGTTGCCATATAGCCAGGTAAAGAAACCACTGAATCCCAAAAAAAGGCCCAGAATTATATAAGCGATGAGCGAATCGAAAAAAGTGGCCAGTTCCCGCTTTGCAATAGTAAAAATTGTATGCATATTTAATTTACCGTTAAGTTTCTAAAAATGTCCTCTAGTTTGGTTTCCAAGGGGGTCAGTTCCGTCAACACCCATTTGTGCTCCACGCAAAGCTGAAAGATGTTTCGCTTGGAAGAGGTATTGGCCATACTTTGGACTTCAAAAAGGTTTGTGTCCTGCTGTATCAAATCTACCTCCCGCACCGTATCCAAGGCGTTCAAGGCTTTTAAAATAGTCTGTGCGTCCCCATCCTCGATGCGCAGCTTCAGCACTTCATTGCCCTGGGCTTGTTTTCTAAGGGTTTCTGGCGTTCCATTGGCTACAATACTGCCTCTATTGATGATAAGTATTCTATCGCAGGTGGCCTCCACCTCCGGTAGAATATGAGTGCTGAGAATAACCGTCTTTTCCTTCCCCAGGTCGCGGATCAGTTTTCTGATCTCTATAATCTGGTTGGGGTCGAGGCCTGTGGTAGGCTCGTCCAGCACCAATATCTCCGGGTCATGGATCATGGCCTGGGCCAAACCTACGCGCTGCCTGTACCCTTTGGACAATTCCCCTATCTTTTTATGCTTTTCCCGATTTAGGCCGCAAATCCCGATCATCTCCCTGATCCTGGAACCGATCTTGGCCTTCTCCACCCCCTGAAGCGAAGCACAGAACTCCAAGTAATCCATAACGGGCATATCCAAATACAGAGGATTGTTTTCCGGTAGATAACCAATGTGCTGCTTAAAAGCACCATCGGTATCCCTTACACTTTTACCACCTATTCTGATATCGCCTTTTTCAATGCCGATATACCCTGTAAGCATTTTCATGGTAGTGGATTTCCCGGCCCCGTTGGGCCCAAGAAATCCCAGTACCTCCCCGGTCTTAACATCAAAGCTGATGTTGTTTACCGCCGTTTGGGGGCCATACGTTTTGGTCAGTTTTTCAATTTGTATATCCATATACGATACATCACTATTTAATTTGGTTAAACAACAATTTAAAGTCGTACGGAGGCATGGGCCCTTTATATCCCAAGACGGCCCATAAACCCTTAATGCCGTATAGTTGAGGTTATTTGATTGGGCATTCTAGATGGTTCCAAATACCTGAAACCACGTCCTGTTACTTGCCGCTCACTAAGACGAATTTGCAGGGAACCGTTTTGAAAACGAACGGAATTTATATGCCTGTACTTTTTGTGGGGCAACCTAATCTGAAAATCCATATCCTTTTTATGGGCCTCATGGGACGTGGAACCGTTGGCATGCCCATACGGACCTGTGGATTGTTTTATTTTTAGATGTAGAATCCCATTTTGTATCCGTAAGTAATGGTTGCCCTTTTTCAGAAAACTTGCCGAAATCAGGATATTGACCCCAGTTTGGTCCATATTCATTCGGAATTTCTTGAATTTCAACGGAGGTAGGGAATTTAGTCTTTGTCGATAATTTTTTTTCTTAATTGTCTTTATTGCTTCCATAACTATTTTTTTAAATTATACTTTATTGTTAATAAGTACCCGTCTAAAGAAACAGAACGAAAAATGATTTTTTAAACTTTAAAAAGAATTCCCAATTAGCCTATATGGGCTAAAAGGTATTCGGAGCGGTCTCCATGGGAAACCAGGGCCACTATGCCCTCATCTGTAAAACTTGTATTCAAAAAGCCCATTCCCCAAAGGAAAAATAGGGAGTAGATATTGGAACAACATTCCCGATGGGAACGTTTCCAAAAGATGCCAACTTTTTGTGTAATTTGACAATAGATTTTTGGTTGTTCTTTCAATTGACCAAACAGAAAACGTAGGCGAAAAATCCTCATCTCGTTTAATAAATTGCATGATATTGCTATTTCAAATTTTGAATAAAAATAAAAATTCGAAGAAAATACTAAAAGTTAAAAAATGTGAAAATATAGATTTGCCACCATTTTCAATCCTTCCAGGGTATTCCAGAATAGAGGTTTCTTCGAATTCCTATACCGATATTCATTCTTCCAATTTCAGGAGATAACAACAAAAGGGAGCGGTTAAGGCTTACATTCATTTATCCCACCAAAAAGAACCCATCATAGAGAAATCCTACAGGTCAACTGCTTCTTTCAATTTTTTCCTAATTTCAAAAATCAGGCAATTTTTCTCTCTTTTGAAAAACTATTTTCCGCTGGAGTATATGGGAAGGGTTTCCTGAAAAGCCTCAAGTTTTTTCAATGGTTCCTATAGCTTCCCCGGATTTTCTACAGAGATATCGTTCTACTCCTCCCAATCCAAATCAATACTAAATGGTTCTGTCATTAATCAGTTTGCCCTTTTTCCGCTCATATCGATCAATATTGAAGGGAATTGGGTTTTCGCAGTATTCCGTTTGGATTAGACCTACGATTTGATCCAAATGGGCAGCTCCCAATTCTCTTTAACATAAGCCTGGGGTTTCCCGGCAGTTGTTCTTCCGGCCTCAATGATCTTTATTATTTTCTTGCTAAGTCTTTTCACCACATCGGGATGTTCAAAATAGAGGTTGGTGGTTTCACCCTCATCTTCCTCCATATTATAAAGTTCAAATACAGCCTCACCAACTTTGGGTTGAATAAATCTAGGTTCCAAGGATCCTCCTGAACCAAGTAGCATGTTCAATTTCCATTTTCCATCCCGAATGGCAAAGTCGCCCGTTACGGAATGATGGATTACTGGCCCTCTAACTTTTTCATTATACGTCTCCCCTTTTAAAATCGGCAACAGGCTATAACTATCCTCACCTGCATTCTCCGGCAGATTTACACCAATGATATCGGCAATAGTAGCCAAATAATCGGTCTGGCACACTGGCACACCTACCTTTATCCCTGCTTTGATTACATTGGGCCAACGCATTAGGAAAGGTACGCGATGACCACCTTCATAAATGTCGCGTTTTCCGCCCTTAAAATTTAGGCTACTAAAGTGGTCATAGTCATCCCGTTGAATAACGTAATTGGTTTCCGCGCCATTATCCGAAGAAAAGATAACCAAAGTATTGTCTTCAATACCATTGCTTTTTAAGGCTGACAATACTTGTCCAACCCTAAAATCCGTTTCCTCCATAAAATCTCCATAATTACCACAGTTACTACGACCTTGAAAATCGGGGTGGGTACTGTGTGGTAAATGTGGACTGGTCAATGGCAGATATAAAAAGAAAGGCTTCCCGTTTTTTGCCTCCTTGGAGGATTCGTCAATATACTCCACGGCCTTGTTGGCCAGAGTTTCAAGTACCAACTCATCATTGAAGGATGGTGCTACCTCTACCCAGCCCTTACCTCCCTCTTTTTCATAAGGGGGCGTCATTCTGTAGGCTGCCGGTTTTATCCGGTTCCCGTAAGACCTTGGCTTATCATCATCTTTCTTTTTAGTCCATAACACCGGGGGATCCAAAACCCTGTCATTTTCCAAATAGGTAAGAATACCGTAATTCATGGAAGCGGGAATCCCGAAAAAATAATCAAACCCCTTATCAATGGGTCCATCCGTGAAGGGTTCCGACCAATCACGATCCTTGCCCAAACTGCCTTGAAATTCCATCTGTAGATGCCACTTTCCTATCATAGCGGTCTTATATCCATTATCCCTTAATAAGGAGGCAATGGTCATCCTATCCTTTTCTATCAAACAAGGGCCGTCAGCACCAAGAACGCCTTTTTTTAGAGATGTCCTCCAACTGTATCGCCCTGTTAACAAGGAATATCTGGAGGGGGTACAGACCGCATCACTACTATGTCCGTCTGTAAAAACAATTCCCCCATTGGCCAATTTATCCATATTGGGAGTTCTAAATTTAGCATTAGGGTTAAGTGCCCCCACATCACCATAACCTTGGTCATCGGTGTAAATGATGATTATATTTGGATTCTGTAAATTTTGTGACCAAGTTGGTATTGAAAACAATAGCAATAAAACACTAAGGATCTGTTTGAATAAATGCATACTCTCTATTAAATTAAATTTTATAAAATCTATTTGTCACGAATACGCTGACGAATTTTTCGCAATAATAACCTCGACATTGGAGATACCGAACCGTCCTCATACGTTTCAAGATTTATGGAAAGGGGATATTGGTTTTTTTTGCGCAAAAAGCCACTCCAGCAATCCAGGAGTGGTATGCACCCTGTTCCAAATATCATGGCCCGCGGAATACTCGGTGTACTTGGGACTTCCCCCAGCAGCCCTAACAGCCTTGATCACGTCCCTTGTCAAGTGTACAGGAACAGTTTTGTCATTTTCACCATGAAATGCCCAAATAGGTACATTGACCATATTACCGGCCATATCCGCATCACCTCCCCCGCAGATGGGTATGGCCGCTGCAAACAGGTCTGGTCGGGAACCAATAAAATGCCAGGTACCATAACCTCCAAGGGAAACCCCCATAACGTAGCGGCGCTTTTCGTCTATATTATACTCCTCCTCCAAGGACTCCATAGCCTCAAAAATTAGCCCAGCAATGCCCTGATGCTCTGGAAGCACCCTAAAACTAGAGTTCTTGGGACATTGGGGCACTAAAATAAAAGCCGGATATTTTTCCCTGTTTTCAGGGGTCGATAATAGCTTGGACGGATCGGCTACGTCCAATTGAATTAGATTGTCGCTCCCCATTCCACCCCCATGATGCAGGTTTACCACTAAGGAGTACTCCTTATTACCATCGTAATCCTTGGGTACAAGTATAGGTGGAATTTTGAACTAGTAGCATTTCATTCCAATGAAATTTTAGGTAAATTCATAGTCGTTAAATTTGCTTGGACACATTCCTGTACGCTGGGTAAAAGAAGAAGTGAAATGTTGCAGCGAGGAGAAACCACAGGTATAAGCAATATTGGTAAGAGACATACCATTTGCCTCCGTAATAAGTTTAATGGCCTTCTCTATTTTCAGATTGATTATAAAGCTGTTTGGGGGATATCCGGTAAGGCGCTTAACCTTATAGGTAAATTTAGTTTTACCCATACCAAAATGATGGGCAAGGTCTTCAATTATCCACTTTTTGTTTAGATCATCCATTACCTTTTGTATCAGCTGTGATATAAAATTATCATCTTCCTCAATTTTCTGACTTCTTAGGGACAAATGACGATGCAGGTCAATTAGCAGGTTCTCAACAATATTTCCAACCATAATTGTATATCCTTCCTTTTGGGTGGAAAGCTCAGCGTTAAGGGCCTCGAAATATTTCCTAAAGTCCTTTGCCTTGTGAAGAACAACGTTGTGTTCGTCCGCTATCAACTTACCTAGGCTTTTCTGAAAACTCTTTGACAATTTTGTCCATGAGCCCAAATTCAATTGTTTGTCCGGACTAAACTCCAAAGGTTTTATGATAAGCCAATTGAAGTGTCCAATAACCATTTTTCCAGTAGGACTACCATTCCAATGCCAAGGTGCCGTAATCGATAAATCGTCAGGTAATAGTTCAATATTGTTTCTCTCTACTACCCAATCGTATTTTCCACTTGTTACATAATGTATTTCGATACCATCGTTCAAATGGGGTTTCATATTTTCATCCATTTGAACCTTGGTGAATCTCATGCTTCCAAATTGATTTATATATGGAATATTTTTTAATGGGCCAGGATTGGCCTTGTGCCACCAAACTCCAAAATTTCCAGTTTTACTTTTGGTATTCACTGTCCTTTGCAATTCTGTTTTTTCCATA
This sequence comes from Arenibacter flavimaris, assembly GCF_030291335.1. NCBI lineage: Bacteria > Pseudomonadati > Bacteroidota > Flavobacteriia > Flavobacteriales > Flavobacteriaceae > Arenibacter > Arenibacter flavimaris. The sequence goes on along the minus strand of NZ_JASWIM010000001.1, from coordinate 266,320 downwards.
ATGAGTACGTTTGAAATCGCATGCCTTGAGTTACCAAACTCATTGCCAAAGCTAAAAATAGTCAAAAAAATGTTTATAGAATCGACCAATGTTTAAAAATACAACCTTTATTTTGCTGAGTTCGTAATTTTAGCCATATGTTTAAACCGTAACACTTACATCATGTAATTGTCTGCGGAAAGCCGTCACGAATCGGTAAAAAATAATAACCAATTAACCAAATAACAAACTAGATGAAAATGAAATTCCTTTACAGTCTTTTCATGGGCACAGTGCTTGCCATCCAATCGATTTCGGCCGCACACCCTAAATTCGATCTCAAAGAATCGGTTTTTGAACAAGGATTTACCGTTACTGGTACAATTGTGGACGAAACCGGAGTTCCCCTCCCTGGAGCAAGTATTATTGAAAAAGGTAGCACCAACGGAGTAACCTCCGATTTTAACGGCAACTTTTCTATTACCATTTTGGATAAAAATGCAATTTTAGCAATTTCCTATATTGGCTTCGACAGTAAGGAAGTGCCACTTAATGGGCAAAGTACCATAAACGTAGTACTTCAAGAAAATGCTACCGGATTGGACGAGGTAGTGCTCATTGGTTATGGCGGAGTTAAGGCAAGTGATGCAACTGGAGCGGTTTCCTCTATTAAGGCAGAAGACTTTAATGGGGGGGTAATTTCCTCCCCGGAACAATTAATTCAAGGTAAATCGGCCGGTGTGCAAATTACCAGTAGTAGTGGTGAACCCGGCAGCGGTATAAATATACGGGTAAGGGGTACAGGTTCTATAAGAAGTGGTAACCAACCTTTATTCGTTATAGATGGGGTTCCCATTTCAGGGGACAATATATCTGATGGAGGAAACGTACCAGGTACCGGGGGCACGGCTCCAAAAAACCCTTTGAATTTTATGAATCCGAATGATATTGCGAGTATCGATATTTTGAAAGATGCCTCGGCTACGGCCATATATGGATCTAGGGGTGCAAACGGAGTTGTAATAATAACCACGAAAAAGGGAAGTGGAAAAGGTAGTTTGAACTATGCCTATTCGATCGGAATGAGTGAAATTACCAAGAAATATGATGTGGGAAATGCACAAGAATTTTTAACCGGTTATTCATTGGTAGGTGGTTCGGATCCAAATATTGATCAAGGTGCCGAAACCGATTGGCAAGATGAAATCTTAAGAACGGCCATATCACAGAACCATGAATTGTCCTATGGTGGAGGCAACCAATCTGGCAACTATCGTTTTTCTTTTAGTCATTCGGATCAGCAAGGCATAATTAAAGAAAATGGCCTTGAAAGAATGACAGGAAGGTTTAATGGCAATAAAAAGATTTTGAACGATCGCTTGGAAATATCCACACAGCTGACTATTTCCAACATTCATGACGATAATGTGCCAATAACCGATAGTGCAGATCACCAAGGAGACTTATTGGCGGGTGCTTTGAAAACCAATCCGACCAGACCGGTTTATAATCCCGATGGCACCCTTTATCAACCTTCCCGGGACAATCCAAATCCTGTTGCTTTTCTTGAATTATCCAGAGATTTCTCCAATACTTTAAAGTTCTTGGGAAGTTTTAGTGCGGATGCAGAATTATTTGAGTGGCTTTCATTCAAAACCGTATATGGTATCGATAGGTCCATGTCCACAAGAAAGTCGGCCTTTTCAAGTGAATTGGTGGCTGCCGTTGTCAATGCGGAGGAAGATAATGGTAGAGCTGCGATAAATAGTATTGAAATAGACAACCTATTATGGGAAAACTACTTTACGGTAAAACATGATTTTAAAGATATAGGTCTTGACCTTAATGCAGTATTGGGATATTCCTATCAGAAGTTTCAATCATCCGGAAATTCAATGACCGCTGCAGATTTCAGGGTAACAGATCTAGATTTAATGCTTAACAATATGACAGCTGCAAATTTAACCGCGGTTTCCAACACTTTCAAAACGATTGACGAACTTCAATCCTATTTCACAAGAATTAATTTAACATATAAACAAAAATACTACCTTACTTCTACAGTAAGAATTGATGGGTCCACAAGATTTGGTAGCGATTATGCCTATGGTACTTTTCCTTCCCTAGCTTTTAAATGGAAACTTTCACAAGAGGATTTTATCCCGGATTTTTTCTCAAATCTGAGCCTAAGGGCAGGATGGGGAAATACTGGAAACCAAGATATTGCCCATGACCTTTACACAAGGCGACAAAGGTATGGTTCCCCTTCGTTTAATGTTCAAGACGGAGTAGTTATCCCTGGCGGCTTGGCCACAGTAACTTTTGAGAACCAAGGTCTTAAATGGGAGGAGACCCAACAAACAAGCATTGGTTTGGAATTTGGATTTCTGGACAACCGCCTGAGAGGGAGTATTGATTATTACAATAAGACCACAACGGATATGCTTGTCCAGTTGAGTGCTGCCGAACCGGCCCCTCAAGCATTTGTTTGGAGAAATCTCGACGCCGATGTTATAAATAAGGGAATTGAATTTGATTTGACCTATGACGCTATCCAGAATGATGATTTTGGTTGGACCATTGCCGGTAACGCCTCCTTTAACGAAAATACCGTTGAAAACTTTGATTTTGGATTTTTAGAGACCGGCAGCATTAAAGGTCAAGGTTTATCAGGGATAAATGTAGAAAGAATCCAGAACGGACATCCGCTCTATGCCTTTTACCTACCAAGTTTTGAAGGCTTCGACTCAGATGGCAATGCTATTTATGGAGATACCGGTTTCACGGGTGATAAACCCTTACCCACTGCCACGGCGGCCCTGACAAATACTTTGCGTTATAAAAACTTTGACCTTAACATCTTTTTTGCCGGACAATTTGGACATTCTATTTATAGCAATACAGCCAATAGTTTCTTTCATGCCCCGGCCGTATCAAGTGGTAGAAACGCCCCTCTGGAAGTACTTACTGGTGAAGAACGAAATACTAGTTCCGTAAATGTCTCTACAAGATACTTGGAAAAGGCCGATTTTGTCCGATTACAGGATGTTACCTTAGGTTATAAAGTTAATATCAATGAGAATTCTCCGTTCTCGGCCGTAAGATTATCGCTCACCGGACAGAATTTATTCGTAATTACCGGTTATAGCGGACAAGATCCTGAAGTAAATACAAACAGAAGCGATAACGGGGTGCCATCTGCGGGCATCGACTATACTTCTTATCCCAGAGCCAGGACCTTTCTTTTAGGTGTTAATGTAAGTTTCTAACCCAAACAAAAATTGTATGAAAATTCTAAATATAAAAACAGGATTATTTTTAAGCACATCTATAGTGGCCAGTATCTTTTTTATTGGCTGTACCAATCTAGAGATTGATAATGTTGATTCCATTATACCCGAAGAGGAAGGTGGCAATCCTACAGAAATATTAAATGCCCTATATAGGAGCTTTGCCGGAAACTACAATACCTATGAGCAATCTAGCGGTTTGCAGAATATGCCATCCGATTTGATGATTACTCCCATAAGAACCACTGGCGACTGGGCAAATGGCGGTAGGTTTATTCAAATTCACACACATGAATGGACTCCAAACCAAGAAGACCTAAATTCGGTTTGGTCACGCCTGAACCGAAATATTTTCAACGCCTCTGAAGTAATTTTTTATGGCGGTTCCAACCTTCAGGTAGCGGAAGCAAAATTTCTTAGGGCTTTCGCCATGTGGCAATTGTTAGACTTTTTTGGAGTGGTGCCCGTAAGACAGGTTGATGAACCCGTTACCATTGACCCAAAAGTTTATACAAGAAAAGAAGCCTTGCAATTCGTAATCCAAGACTTGAACGAAGCTGTTGCCGATTTGCCAAGTTTGGGACCATCAAATCACGACTTCGCAACTAAAGAAGCCGTATATGCGTTGCAGGCACGAATTGCTTTAAACAAAGCGGTCTATGAGTCTGAAGGACCTGGTACTTTTTCGTTCAATGTTGAAGATATGAACAACGTAATAGCCAATGCCGATAAAATTATAAACTCAGGTTATGCACTGGACGATGATTACTTTGTCAATTGGCGTGGAGAGGGTACGGAGAATATTTTCGTTTCAATAGATAATATGTCAAAATTGTGGCAACCCTATTTGTCATCTAACCAAGGTGGCTGGAACGGGTTTTCCATTACCCCTGAATTGTACGATTTATATGAGTCGGATGATGATAGATTGGGTAAAGGTCCTGGTACCAGTGGATATGTATTCAATGAGGCAGACTTTGACCCCGCGGATGAGTCGGTTCTAATTCCTCAGGGTATTTTAGTTGGAAAACAGTACAAAAAAAATGGAGAAGAACTATCAGGGATCGATTACCAGAAAAATGTAAAGTTGCTTGGAGCAGACCCCAACGAAGGCTTTAAAATGATGAAAAATTCCCCTGATGCGGACACCAAGTTTGTTTTTCTGCGTCTAGGCGATGTTGTCTTAATGAAAGCAGAAGCTATCTTAAGGGGAGGGTCCAGTAGCGATTCGGCTTTGGATATTATCAACGAATTAAGGGATAAGCGAAATGCCACGCCACTAGTATCGATAACTTTAGATGATATTTTAGCTGAAAGGGGACGTGAAATGCAATGGGATGCCATTAGAAGAACAGACCAAATACGTTTTGGTACGTTCCTAAGCGGGACTTGGACCGAGAAAAAAGCTGTGTCCGAAGACTATAGATGGGTGTATCCAATTCCAGCTTTGCAAGTTGCGCTTAATCCAAATTTAGAGCAAAACCCTGGATATCCGGATAATTAAACAGTCTATTTGGTTTTAGTTGGAGGGGATGCCCTAATAAAGTTGTATGCCCTCCTTTTACAAGAAAAGCGTAAAACACTAATGGATTATTAAAAATCCACACTTAGTTTTCCGCTTGTAACGACTAGTAAAATTGAATGATTGCTATGATAATTAGATCAAATAAAAATTTAGTTCTTTACCTTTTGGTGCCAAGCATATTATTAATCAATGCCTGCAGTGGCCCTAATCAAGGTGCAACCACTTTACTTGAACTGATTGATGCGAACGAAACGGGCATTTTCTTTTCAAACGATATAAAAGAAGGGTATAGCGATCACGATAATGTTCTTACTTATACTAATTTTTATAATGGTGGTGGAGTGGCAGTTGGTGATATTGATAACGATGGACTTATTGATATCTATTTAAGTTCGAATCAAAAATCTGGCAAATTATATTTAAATCAAGGGAATTTTAAATTTAAGGACATCACCAATGGCTCAGGATTGGATTCTATTCCAGGTTGGAAAACGGGTGTTACCATGGTTGATATAAATCAAGATGGATTTTTAGATATCTACCTATGCCGATCGGGAAGGTTGCAACCGCAACTTAGAACCAACCTTTTATATGTAAACAATGGTGACCATACATTTACAGAGAAAGCCAAGGAATATGGATTAAATGATAGTGCCAACTCCATTCAGTCCTCATTTTTTGATTACGATCAGGATGGTGACCTTGATATGTACTTGCTTAATCATGCAGTGGACCCCGTTAGGGAACTTTCCAAACCAATAGCTGCGTATGAAAACGATACTGACACTGCGGACAAGCTGTATAGAAATGATGATGGATATTATACAGAGATAGGAGCATCCCTAGGCATCGATCAGTCCGTGTTGGGAGATGGCCTTGGTATTGCTGTTGGTGATTTGAGCAATAATGGAATACCCGATATTTACGTATGCAACGATTTTTTGGGTCGCGATTTTTTATATCGAAATTTGGGCGACGGCAAGTTAAAAGAAGATGCATTACAAGCCATGAACCATATCTCCTCCTCTTCAATGGGCGTGGATATGGCTGATATAGACAATGACGGGTGGCAAGACCTTTTTGTGGTAGATATGAAATCTTCAACCAATTTTGGTAGCAAAACGAATATGGCCTCCATGAACCCAAAAGCCTTTGAAGTATTGACCAGGGTAGGAGGACATTATCAGTACATGCGCAATACACTTCAGCTCAACAATGGCAACGGAACCTTTTCGGATATTGCACCAATGGCAGGTTTGTCAAGTACCGATTGGAGTTGGGCACCCCTATTTGTTGATCTCGATAATGATGGATATAAGGACTTATTTGTAACCAACGGTATAAGAAAAAATACAAACAATAAGGATTACGACAACTATAGAAAGGAAAGGATTCAAACTGAAATGAATAAAATTCAGCCAGACATACCAACCTTGGTCAAGGAAATCCTTGGCTTCATACCACCGGAAATAGCGGTAAACCCAGTTTATAAAAATACCAATGGTCTTCATTTTGAAAAGATGAACGACCTGTGGGGCGTACAGTTACCCTCCTATTCCAATGGGGCCGCCTATGCCGATTTGGACAATGACGGCGATATGGATTTAATTGTCAATAATATTGACGAGGTGGCTCATATTTACAAAAATAATGCTTCTAAATTGACCGATAATCGATATTTAACGGTCCAATTGAAAGGCAAACACCAAAATTTAAATGCTATTGGTGCAAAAGTAATGCTACAATCGGCTGACGGTAAACAATTCTTGGAGCAACAGGTTACTCGTGGCTATCAATCGAGTATTGATCACAATCTACATTTTGGACTGGGCAAAAATGCCAAAATAGATCTTTTACAGGTGAATTGGCCAGATGGCAAAATATCAGAACTAAGGAACCTTGAATCAGACCAGTTGGTAGTTTTGGATTACCAAGATGCAATAATGCCCACTCCCAAACAAACAACAGATAACAATACTATCTTTTTTGATAGAACTGTGGAAAGCGGAATAGTACATGAGCATATGGAAAACGGATTTGATGATTTTGAAAGAGAAGTTCTTCTACCGCACAAAATGTCCACTTTTGGACCCGCCCTAGCCGTAGGTGATATTAATAATGATGGATTACAAGATTTCTTTATAGGCGGTGCCAAGGGTTATGAAGGGGCCATATATCTTCAAAACAACGATGAGACCTTTAGCAAGTTGTACCAAAAAGCAATGGTTGATGACAAATTTCAAGAGGATATAGATGCCCTTTTTTTTGATGCCGACAACGATGGCGACCAAGATCTCTATGTGGTAAGTGGTGGCAATGAAATGCCCATAGGCGATATGTATTACCAAGATCGGTTGTATCTCAATGACGGGAAGGGCCAGTTAAGTAGGTCAAAAACGGCATTGCCCATTATGACTTCCAGTGGAGGTGTCGTAAAAGCCAATGATTTTGATAAAGATGGCGATTTGGACCTATTTGTTGGAGGCCGTTTGCTACCAGGGCAATATCCACGGTCTGGCCGTAGTTACTTGCTCGAAAATGTAAATGGTAATTTTAAGGATATAACATCTACCCATGGACCTGAGCTGGAATATCCAGGTATGGTTACAGACGCTTTGTGGTCCGATCAGAATAATGACGGAACGCAGGATTTGATTCTCGTAGGAGAATGGATGCCTATTACTGTATTTCAGAACAAGGCGGGCAAACTTGTTAAAGTAGAAGGTGACCCAATTCTGGAAAAAAGTAATGGTTGGTGGTTTTCCATTTCAGAGGCCGATATAAACAATGATGGGGTATTGGACTATGTTTTGGGCAACCTAGGGGAAAATTATAAATACAAAGCAAAGCCAAGGGCTCCATTCAATCTATATTCCAGTGATTTCGATAACAATGGGGAGCTTGACATAGTGCTAAGTTTTTATCAAAATGATACACTTTTCCCTTTAAGGGGCAAGGAATGTTCTACCCAGCAAATACCTTCCTTAAAGAAAAAATTCAAAGATTACACTTCCTTTGCCACGGCGACCTTAGAAGACGTATACGATAGACAATCGTTGGAGAAAGCAACACATTACCTTGCCCATACATTTTCAAACAGTATTCTTATAAACAAAAGTGATGGTTTTGAACTTAAAAAAATGCCCTTGGAGGCTCAGGTGTCTTCAGTTTTTGGCTCCCTTTATGACGACTTTGATGGAGATGGATTAAATGACCTGGTTATAGCAGGAAACCTATTTAATTCCGAAGTGGAAACTCCGCGCAATGATGCAGGAACTGGCTTGTTTTTGAAAGGAGATGGATCTGGGAATTTCGAACCCATAAAGAATTATACTTCAGGATTACATATTCCCGGTGATGTAAAAAAAATGAAATCGATTATCATAGGAAAAAACAAAAACCCCAAGAAAGGCCTTTTGATAGCTGCTAACAATGATTTTGTTCGATTATTGGGCGTTGCTCAATAATCCCAATGCCTGCTGTAAATAAAAAAATAGGAATAGGAACATTTAAAATGTAAGAAATGAAAAACACTCTTTTATTGACTTTATTACTGATTTCCGTTGTTTTCACAGTGCGATCACAACAGGAAATACACGTAAATCCGTCAGTTACCGATAAGGGTGATGGTTCCCTTGAAAAACCTTTTAAAACACTGCAGCAAGGAGTTGATGCCGTGACCAAAATCAGTAAAAAGATGAAGTCTGATATAATAGTGTATCTACATAACGGTACCCATCGAATTTCGGATCCAATCCTTTTGACTGAAAAACATTCAGGGAAAAATGGATTCAACGTTATTTTCAGGGCTTATAAGAATACCACACCCCTATTAAGCGGGGGAACCAAGGTGACGGGCTGGGAAAAAGTAGATGGAAATTTATATAAAGCCCCTTTAGATCGCACAACCAAATTACGCTCCCTTTTTGTTAACGGAGTACGTATGCGAATGGCCGGAACAGAGGTTCCACTTCCTGGCTTAGGTGATTGGGGAACTTTTGGGATAACCGGAAATGAGGATTGGACCTTTGGTTCCGGATTGGGCATAGACGGTATAAAATTTGCTTCCTCCGCCGTGGGCAACTATAATAATCCCGATGACATTGAACTTGTACAATTTAATATATGGACAGAGAAAATACTCTGTGCAAGGGAAATAGAAAAATTTGGAGATACCACGGTAATCAAATTACAACAACCATATGGAGCCATTGCCACTAATATGGCCTGGGCCGGAAAAATCAACTATAAAAAGAATTTTATCATCAGAAATGCCATGGAGTTATTGGATAACCCTGGGGAATTTTACTTTGACAAGACTTCCAAAACACTATACTATTACAACTCTGGCGAAGACATGTCAAAAGTTGAGGTAATTGCACCGACATCGGAAGGGCTAATAAAAATAAAAGGGTCTTCTACAAAATCTAAAGCCAAAAATATTAGGTTCGAAGGAATTACCTTTTCGCATGACGACTGGCCATTGATGACGGTTGCAGGTTCCCATGGTTTTGCTGGAATCCAAAGTCTAGGGTTGGCCGTAAAATATGTTCCCGGAGGCAACTGGCATCCTACCGAATACAATAGCACCGACGTGCCCACTGGGGCCGTGGAAATTAAAAATGCCGAGCATATCGGATTCTTTCGAAATAGATTTGAAAATATTGGTTCTGCCATAGCCATTAACCTGGTCAACGATGTGAAAAACAGTGAAGTGATAGGGAACTACTTTAATAATATGTTGGGAAATGCTGTTAACATTGGTCATCCACAACATTATAAGATAGGGGATGGAGACCTCTATGGGCCAGGGATAGAGGGACTTTGTGAAAAGATTTCAGTTTCCAATAATTACATCAGAAACGTTAGTCTAGATTTTAGGCAGGTGGAGAGCATTACCTCATTTTTCGTTTCTAATGTGAACATTGAGCATAATGACATTGCCTTTACCCCATATGGCGCCATTACTTGTGGTTGGTGGTGGGGCAATGCAGAAATTCCTCCCTCTACCGTTGCCGGAAACAATCACATAAGGTTCAATAAAGCTGGAAACACGCATCAGGTATTGGACGATGGAGGCATTATTTATGTACTAGGGGAACAACCAAATTCGACCATTGAAGGCAATTACATTTTCAACGGGCCCCGCAGTATTTACCCTGATGATGGATCTGCCTATTGGACCATTACCCGAAACGTGGTGGGCAATCCTAGCTACAAATGGATGTGGTTGCATCTTTGGACAAAAAGGTGCCATGACATTATTGCCCGGCAGAACTATGTAAAAAATAATTTGCTAATGAATAATGGTACCAATAATATCATTGAAGCCACCCACTCCTTTAGAGAAGATGATTTCTCGGGAGAAGCATTGGAGATTATCAATAATTCAGGCATTGAGAAGGAATTTGCAGATATTATTCCAATTACGGAACCTGAAAGAATCTACATTCACCCTAAAGAATTTAAAGAGAGGGATATATTTCATTGATACAAAAATTATTCCCAATATTCAATCTTATACTCTGATTATAGAGATCGGAAATGACAAAATCGGTCACAGTACAAATATGCGCCAAAGCTAAAGTTTAAACTTATAAGAAAAAATTAGTATAACAGAAAAGAAAAGTACACAACTGTCTATTTTCTAGTTAATTACCAAAATCCCATATGAAAAAACATATTGTTAAAATAAAATTGCTTTTATCCGCCTATTTAATCATATGGTCAATGTCCCTTTTTGGTGCACATGAAAAAAACAAACCTTCCCAAATATATTTACAAAACACCGTGGGTTCCATATTTAAAGATCAGAACATTATAAACAATATACAGAAGAATGCCGCCAAATTTTCTGCTATCGAATTAATGGGTCGCTCCTTCGATATCGAAAAAATTCAATTTATTATAAATAAGACCGGTACCAATAAGGTAGAAGTTTACAAATGGAAAAAACATTGGGTAATATATGGCCAAATTAGTAATGTGGAAGATCTAAAAGCACAGTTGTTCCAGGCCTATCCAAAAGCTCGATTAAAAGTTTATGAAACTCCTTTCTACAGTTTCATGAAATCTAAAAACTGTCCGGACACTGTGTTGGCCACGGAATGGGAGCATATTCTACTCACTGCACAATTGGTGCAGGATCCTATATTACAAGAAGAATATATGAAGTACCACAGCACACAATTTGAAAAATGGCCAGAAGTAGCCAATGGTTTTTGTAATGCCGATTTTCAACAACTTCTGGTATTTAGAAATGGAAAACAATTGCTTTTGGCAATCAGTATTCCCAAGGGAAAAAACCTGGAAGAATTGAACCCCAAAACAAGTGAGAATAATCCAAGGATGGACGAATGGAATGCGTTGATGGCTAAATATCAGACAGGGATTAAAGGTACCAAACGTAACGAAACATGGGTGTTTTTCAATAAAATAACCGAAAAGCAAGAAGAGCGCTTATAAGAGCTAAACCCTTTCAAGATATATAATGCATCCGAATATTATGAATAGAACTGATTTTCATCTTTATGATTTCTTGGATTTCGATCCAACAAACGGGAGTTCCGATAATGCTCAAAGACTATGGAGGGCAGAGCGACCTGTACATATTGAACAATCAGGAACGGACATTGTCTTAACACTTCCATTTAGGCTTCAAAAGCCAATAATGGAAATGGAACCGGAAATGAACGTAAGCCTCAAAAACCACAAACTGATTCTCAGATGCTATAATAGCGGTATTTTAAGAATGGGGCTCGATTTTGGAGAAGGTGTATTTTTGAATTCCCCAATGCTGTATTTTGACGATTCAGTCACAGCTTCCTCTTTGAAATACGAAGTGTTAACAGATCGTTGGATAATACGCGATAGTCAAGATAGGGTTAGAGCTGTGATTTTGCTACAGGATCCCGAAATAGATCATTGGAGCGACCTACTTCCACCACCCCAAAATAGTTTTCAGATTCTTTTTTATCCAGATGGTGAAACGAAAATTGAACTTAGTGCCTTTGATCAGTTCTTTCCAGGTAGAATGGATGCGTTGGGTCTTGCTCTAATAGAGAAACAGGAACGTCCCGAAAAGGTAGTATTCTCTGTTCAGGCTGCGGCCGATGAAAAGTTTACCGGTACAGGGGAGCGCTTCCGGAAATTGGATCTTGCCGGACAAACCATTGAATTAAGAAATCGGGATGGACAAGGTGTGAACAATAGAAGAGCCTACAAAAATGTCCCCTTTTACCTTTCCAGTAAGGGTTACGGCTTATTCATGCACACCTCTTCCCATACTAAACTTTCGGTTGCCGACTTCTCCAGTAGATCGGTAATAGGTTGTATAAAGTCAGACACCTTAGATCTTTTCCTAATGGCCGACAAAAGTCCCGAACGAATTTTATATCAATATCGTTGTCTTACAGGCTTTCCTAGTCTGCCTCCGCTATGGAGCTTTGGTGTATGGATGAGCCGGATGACTTATTTTTCAGAGGAAGAGGTAACCAGTATAACAGATCGATTAAGGACCGAAGATTATCCCTGTGATGTAATACATCTAGATACGGGATGGTTCAAAACCGACTGGCTTTGCGAATGGAAATTCAATCAAGAACGTTTTCCAAATCCAAAAAGATTCGTTAAAAATCTTGCAGATAAGGGGTTCAAGTTAAGCCTGTGGCAAATGCCCTACATCGGTGCCGAAGCCGAACAGTTCAAGGAAGCCAAGGATAATCTATTTATGGCCGTCATGCCAAAGTCCGAGCGACAGAGTGGTTCCAATTTCAGCACATTGGATTATGCTGGCACTATCGATTTCACCAATCCCGAAGCAGTTGAATGGTACAAAAATCTATTGAGAGACCTCTTGAAATTAGGGGTTGCATGCATAAAGACTGATTTTGGGGAAGAAATCCACATGGAAGCAAAGTATAAGGGGCTGTCCTCAGAGAATTTGGTCAATCTTTACGCTCTTTTGTATCAAAGGGCTGCTTTTGAAGTAACAGAAGAAATGACAGGCGAGGCCCTAATTTGGGCCAGAGCAGGTTGGGCGGGTTGCCAGCGCTATCCTATACACTGGGGTGGTGATGCTGCAGCCTCATGGGACGGTATGGCCGGGTCTTTGAAGGGGGGGCTCCATCTTGGACTTTCAGGATTTGGTTTTTGGAGCCATGATGTGCCAGGTTTTCATGGGGTGCCCAACTTCATGAACTCTATAGTGCCGGACGACTTATATTTACGATGGACACAATTTGGTGTTTTTACCTCCCATATAAGATATCATGGCACCTCTAAACGCGAACCATACCACTACCCAAATATCGCGGGCGCCATTAAGAAATGGTGGAAATTGAGATATGCCTTAATACCCTATATATGGGAACAAAGCAAAAAAACAACCTCGACCGGATTTCCAGTTTTGCGGGCCCTGACCTTACACCATCCACAGGATAAAATGTGTTGGCATATAGATGACCAATACTATTTTGGAGACAGTTTCCTGGTCGCCCCGGTTATGGCATCCAGCAACCAGAGGGATATTTACTTACCCGATGGGGATTGGGTCAATTTTTTCACTGGTGAAAACAAAACAGGTCCGTGTTGGTTAAAAGATATCCAAATTCCCTTGGAAGAAATGCCGGTATGGGTCAAAAAGGGGACAGTACTACCATGGTATCCATTCTCCATAGCCCACACTGGGGAAATGGATATGGCCAAGTCCATTAAGATTACCATAAATGATGGTTTTAATGGGATATGGGACATTTGGAATCCTGAAATTCGGAAATAAGTAAAGTAGCATAAATTAAATAATCAAACATTAAATCAATTATTAAAATTCAAAAAAATGAAAACAATATTATCAGAGGAACAATTAAAAAATTACAAGGAAGATGGGTTCTGTATCTTAAAGAATATAATTCCTCAGGCACTAATTGAACGTTTGCGAAAAGATTGCCAAAAATTCATGCTCGAAAAAGATGAAGAAATGGGACGCAAGGGGGTTGAAATGGATGAGATAAACCACAAAGGTAGGCGATATTTCATCGCCCTTCGGTATAAGGAAAGTCAGGCCATGCAAGACCTCATATTTAGTGAGACATTAGAGGAAATTACAAGAAAAATATTAGGTGATAATGTATATCTCTTCTTGGAGCAATTTGTAGTTAAGGGTGCGGACAAGAGAACTAGATTCTCCTGGCACCAAGATTCAGGCTACCTTGATTTCGACCATTGTCAATACCTTTCCATTTGGTGTCCCTTAGACGATGTAACCGAAGAGAATGGTACGGTATACCTGTTACCATACAAAGACGCTGGAGTTAAAGACCGTATAGATCATAAACTCGATACGGAAACGAACGACAAAGTAGGTTACTTTGGGGATAATCCAGGGGTGCCGGCCATTCTAAATGCAGGAGATGTGGCACTATTTTCAAGCACTTGTTTTCATAAAAGCGGTCCAAACCGTACCAACAAGGCAAGACGGGTTTTGTTGCTACAATATTCTCCCGAACCTATTTTAAAGAAAGACGGATCACCCTTATATTGGGCAGAACCTTTTGTGGAAGATGGTGAAAGAAATAAGGAATTATCGGTTTAATTTATTGGCAGGGTACAATTTTTAAATCTTTCGTCCCCTACGGCTATTAAAAAATGCAAATTACATGGAGATTCACGAATTACTCAAGCCATTAGATTTTATGGTTGTAGGACTTTATCTATTTACTTTAATTGGTATTGGATATTGGGTAAGTTTTAGAAAAAAAAGGGCTGTTGATGAAAACTTGTTTTTAGCGGGTAATTCATTGGGTTGGCCCAGCATAGGATTTACAATGTGGGGAACCAATGTTGGCCCTTCCATGTTGATTGCCTCCGCCAGTATTGGTTATACAACAGGGATTGTGGCCGGCAATTTTGCATGGTATGCCTTTATCTTTATTTTCTTGTTGGCAGTGGTTTTTGCTCCAAGGTATATGGGGTCAAAGGTACAGACCTTACCTGAGTTCATGGGAAAGCGATTTGGTGACAGTACACAAAACATTCTGGCGTGGTACACTATAGTAACTATTCTAATAAGTTGGTTGTCCCTTACATTATTTGCAGGAGGTATATTGATCCAACAGATTTTGGATCTGCCCATGGTCTTCTCTGTAATTGTCCTCCTGATTATCGCAAGCTTTTTTACCATTGCTGGGGGGCTAAAAGCTATAGCTTATACCAATGTATTTCAAATGGTATTGCTAATTGCAGTATCACTTGCCCTAACTTTGGTAGGTCTTAACGCTGTTGGTGGAGTAGGAGTTTTAATAGACAAAACACCAGCCGGGTTTTGGAACCTATTGCTACCCGCTGATGATGCCAATTATCCTTGGATAGCCATTGTATTGGGATATCCCGTCATGGGCGTTTGGTTTTGGTGTACGGATCAATCAATGGTTCAATCCGTCTTGGGCGCAAAAAATATTAGTGAAGGCCAATTGGGAGCTAATTTCACGGGATGGTTAAAAATATTGGATGTCGTACTTTTCATTTTGCCCGGAATCATGTGCCTGATTCTTTTCCCTGATTTGACTGACCCCGATGAGGCCTATATGACCATGGTCACCAATTTGTTCCCTACCGGGATGATCGGTCTGGTCATGGCCATACTTATAGCCGCCTTGGTGAGTACTATAGATTCGGCCCTTAATGCACTGAGTACCGTATTTACTATGGATATTTATGTGAAAAAATTCAGGCCACAGGCCACACAAAAGAAGATTGTTTCAATTGGCCGACTAGCAACGATTTCAGGAGCCGTAATAGCTATTGGTATTACCATGGCAATCAACAGTATCAAGGGCCTCAACCTGTTCGATGTTTTTCAATCGGTCCTTGGGTTTATAGCCCCACCAATGTCCGTAGTATTCCTGTTTGGGGTATTATGGCCAAAGACGACCACCCGTGCAGCCAATGCCATATTATTGTTCGGAACAATATTAAGTCTAGGAATAGGTGGGTTGTACCTTTGGGTATTCCCCAACGAAGTGTACGGTTTTTGGCCACATTTCCTACTACTGTCTTTTTATATTTTTGTGTTCCTATCCATACTTATCGTAGTTATTTCCCTTCTTGATAAATCAAGTTCTTTAAAATCGAATACCTTGGATTATGGGGTTTTGCCCAAAATGAAGAGAAAAGTTAAAATTCTATGGATCATGTTGATTATCGTGATGGTTGCGATGTACATTATTTTCAATGGTCATTAGATTATTGAATAAAACAAAAATTTAGTTATAAAACAGCCTCTGAAAGAATGAGGAAATTAAAAACATGTCTTAAACATACTGGAAAATACCCCATATAAATGTGGCACCCAATGCATTATAAAATTTATATCATCCTTTTAATTTCATTGATCAGCTCTGGATTTTTGGGTTCTTACAATTTGGTTGCCCAAGAAAAAAAACATGAGGCTACTTGGATATGGTATCCTGGTGATTATGAAATATGGCTAAGCAATAAAATGCAGGCCAGACGTACCGAACGTGAAGCTGTACTCCCACCCCTATGGCAATATTACAGTCCATACCCCTTGGTCACCTTTCAAAAAGAATTGGAATTGCCAGAGGCCGATGAGGTAAGTGTTTATACAGAAGGTTCATTTATGCTATTGATAGATGATGTTCTAGTACAAGGCCAACCACAAAGGTTCACCCTTGCTGCAGGTAAACACAAAATTGTCTTTAGGGTATTTAATCAAGAAACGGTTCCGGCCATTTTTGTCAACGGTACTAATTTAAAATCGGACAACACTTGGATGGCCACCCACGAAGACAAACTATGGATCGACGAAAATGGAATGCCCCACCAATCGGGAACACCTTGGATTCCGGTAGGAATTTGGAACTTTAATGCTCCCCCTAACAAACCGTCGGAATTTAAACTTCCTACAGAACCTTGGTATGCCAAAAAATCGGAATCCGTAGGAACAGGACATTTGGTCGATTTTGGCAAGGAAACCTTTGGTTATATAAGATTTCATGGACTACAGGGAAAAGGAAAAGTAGCTTTGTATTATGGTGAATCCAAAGAAGAGGCCATAGATTCCTTAAAATGTGAAACGCTCGATTATCTAAAACTTGATGGTAGACAAACCTCCGAATACACCGTTGAGGGTTCAAAGGCCTTTCGCTATGTACAAGTACAGTCCGATGCCACCGTACGGTACGATTCCATTTCAATGCTTTACGAATATTTACCCGTTGACTATAGGGGAGAATTCAAATCATCGGACACACTGCTGAATAAAATATGGGAAGTTTCGGCATATACCCTGCATTTGAATACTCGTGAATTTTTTTTGGATGGCATTAAGCGTGACCGTTGGGTCTGGTCAGGGGACGCTCACCAAAGTTATCTTATGAACTATTATTTATTCTTCGATTCCCCAACTGTACGGAGAACTCTTTTGGCCCTTCGTGGGAAGGAACCCGTTACGGCCCACATTAATACCATTATGGATTATTCCCTTTATTGGTTTGTGGGAATCTACGATTATTACCTCTACACAGGTGATGAGGATTTTATTAAGAATTTTTATCCACGAATGCAAAGCCTCATGGATTTCTGCCTTGAACGCCGCAATGAAAATGGTATGCTGTCACCACTTCCCGGGGATTGGGTCTTTATTGATTGGGCCGATGGCCTGGGCAAAACTGGCGAGGTAAGTTTTGAGCAATTGCTCTTCGCCAGAAGTTTGGAAGCCATAGCCCTATGTGCAGGAATTGCAGGTGACCAAGCTGGTGAAAAAGAGTATACTGCCTTGGCCGAAGAATTACGAACGAAACTTTTTGATGTTTTTTGGTCGGACGAAAAAAAAGCCCTGATGCACCAAAGGGTAGCCGGCAAAGTTTTGGACAATGTTACACGCTACGCCAATATGTTCGGAATTTTCTTCGATTATTTTACGGAGGCCCAAAAAAAGGGTGTAAAGGAAGAGGTGTTGTTAAATGACGATATTCAGCAAATAACTACCCCATATATGCGGTTTTATGAACTGGAGGCTCTTTGTGCCATGGGCGAACATAAATTGGTGCTCGATGAGGTTCGTTCCTATTGGGGCGATATGCTTAAATTAGGGGCCACTTCATTTTGGGAAAAATATGATCCCTCGGAACAAGGTTCCGAACATCTGGCGATGTACGGCAGACCTTATGGTAAGAGCCTTTGTCATGCCTGGGGCGCAAGTCCCATCTATCTTTTTGGAAAATACTATCTCGGTGTGAAACCCACCGCTCCCGGATACAATAAGTATGTGATAGAACCACACTTGGGTGGTTTAAAGTGGATAGAGGGCAAGGTGCCAACTCCAAAAGGAGAAATTTCTGTAAGCTGTACCGAGCGGGAGATTAGGGTAAGCTCAGTTGAAGGTCGGGGAAATTTGATATTTCGCAGTAGGGTCACACCATCGACTAACCGCGGTAAAATAAAGTATTTGGATAAGTATAAATATCAAATAGATATAGATCCGGGTTATGATTATCAAATCAAGTATAAAGCATTTAAATAATATGCGTATTACCATTTACTTAACTATTATTTTAGTTTTTTTCAATTCAATTGTTTTCTGCCAAACCGCAGAAACAGAAAGAATATACCTATCTGGAAAAGGCTACCAGGACGAAAAGACCTGGCAGTTTCAAGTCTCCGAGGGAAGAAATAGTGGGGAATGGACTACAATACCTGTCCCTTCCAATTGGGAGCAATTTGGATTTGGTAGCTATAATTATGGTCATGCCAAGGACGAGGAAAGAGGTAAGGAAATTGGCTTTTACAAATATGAATTTAAAGTTCCTTCCTCATGGCAAAATCAAAAAGTAGAAATTGTCTTTGAAGGTTCCATGACCGATACCCAGGTTAAAATTAACAACAAACTCGCCGGTCCAATTCATCAAGGTGCTTTTTATAGGTTTTCATATGATATTTCGGATCAGGTGAATTTTGGGGAAGAATATAATTTACTGGAAGTTAAGGTAGCAAAGCATTCCGAAAATGAATCCGTTAACCGTGCAGAACGTTATGCTGACTTTTGGATTTTTGGAGGGATTTTCCGACCAGTTTATTTGCAAATGAAGCCGGTGACCAACATAAACAGAACCGCCATTAATGCAAAGGCAAATGGTAGTTTTACCGCGGAAATTTATTTAGACGGGCCAAAACCCCAACTAAGTGTTGAGGCACAAGTGTTTACGTTATCCAATAAGAAAATTGGGAAACCGTTTTCTGCAAAAATTAACAAAGGGAAAAACAAAGTACAGGTCCATTCAACCTTTACTGAAATCAAGCCTTGGAATCCAGAGCAACCGCAATTGTATAAAGTAAGATTTCAACTATTATCGAACAAAAAAGTAGTCCATGAAGTCTTCGAACGGTTCGGCTTCCGAACTGTTGAACTTCGTGAGCGCGACGGCATATATGTAAATGGGGTAAAAATTAAGTTCAAAGGGGTCAATAGACATACCTTTTGGCCTACGGCAGGCAGGACCTCGAGCAAAAAACGAAGTATTGAAGATGTAAAATTAATTAAAAGTATGAATATGAATGCGGTTCGAATGTCGCATTACCCTCCAGATACCCACTTTTTGGATGTTGCTGATTCCCTTGGCTTGTTTGTGCTAAATGAATTGGCCGGCTGGCACAATTCCTATGATACGGACATAGGACATAAATTGGTCAAGGCCATGGTCACTCGAGATGTAAACCATCCATCTATAATATTATGGAACAATGGTAACGAAGGCGGTCATAATTACGAGTTGGACACAATTTTTCCCAAATACGATATCCAAAAACGCAAGGTGGTGCACCCTTGGCAAACCTTCAACGGGATGTCCAATGAACACTACCGTCCTTATAATTATGGCGTGGGAACATACTGGCAAGGCCATGAAGTAGTTTTTCCCACAGAATTTCTACATGGAATGTACGATGGTGGAAGCGGAGCTGGATTACGTGATTTCTGGGATTTGATCTGGGAAAAACCACAGGCTTCAGGGGGATTTCTTTGGGTGTTTGCAGACGAAGGTGTTAAACGTACCGATACCGGGGAACTTGACACATACAAGGGTTCGGCTGCCGATGGAATTCTAGGACCGTTTCATGAGAAGGAAGGCAGTTATTTTGCCATAAAGGAGATTTGGGCACCTATTCAATTTCAGGATCTGGATATAACCGAAACTTTCAATGGAAGCTTTCAGGTTGAAAACCAATATTTTTATACCAACTTGAACGAATTAACTTTTTCCTGGAAACTAGTCCAATTACCCCTGCCCAATAAGAATACAGGCTTGAATACTATCACCGGAACGGCCGTTTCTCCAGATATAGAACCAGGGCGCATTGGAGAATTACAGCTGGAACTTCCTCCTAATTGGTTTCAAAACGACGCTTTGTATATCACGGCAAAAGATAAATTTGGCACAGAAGTTTATACTTGGAGTTGGCCAATTAAAATTCCGGAGGAAACCATTGCCGAATTGATGGCCAATCCTGGGAAGACCGGAACGATGGCCTTATCTGAAACTGAAGAAATTATCACTATCGAAGCCGGAGGTATTAAATATCAAATTGGAAAGAAAGACGGATTACTCAGGGAAGTAAGGAATACAATAGGGGAAATCCCTTTTAATAATGGACCTCATCTAAGTGCTGGAAAAGTGATTTTTAAGTCCTTGGAAACAATAAAACAAGATGGGAATATAAAATTGGTCGCTTCTTTTGAAAAAGCATCCAGAATGAAAGAATTTACATGGACCTTCTTTCCATCAGGTTGGGCAAAGCTTGAGCTATATTACAAACCTGAAGAATATGATGTTGATTTCGATTTCATGGGTGTTGATTTCGATTACCCTGAAAATCTAGTGACGGGTGTAGAGTGGGTAGGTAAAGGGCCCTATAGAGTTTGGAAAAACCGATTGCAGGGTGCATCTTTTGGCTGGCATCAAAAAGACTACAATAATACCATAACAGGAGTTTCGCCTCTAATCTATCCTGAGTTTAAAGGGTATCATTCAAATTTATATTGGGCAAAAATCAAAACTAAAGAACAGGACTTTTTAGTTGCCACATCCACAGAAGACGTTTTTCTACGTTTGTTTACACCCCAATACCCGCAAAGCGTATATGAAGCCCGTACATCACCTTCATTTCCAGAGGGAGATATTTCATTCATGCAGGCTATTCCGGCCATTGGCAGCAAAACAAACCAACCGGAACGCTTGGGCCCATCAGGCCAGAAAAACATTTTCTTTGACTATGGAACTTTTGATGACTGGCGCCTTCGTAGTAAACATATGGTGCTGTATTTTGATTTTTCGGTAAAGTAATGGCAAATTGAATTGTTGAAAAAAATAGAACATATACTTTTCATTTAGAAACAATGCACCATAGTTTATTAAGGAATTTAATCATAGTCCAAGCGACTAAAATTAATACAACAGATTAGTATTTATTTTAAATTTAAAACGAACCTATATATGATAATGAATACCAATGACGGTACTGCAAATGCTCCGGCCTTACGAATAGATATTAACTTTGGGAACTGTGATGGTCTCCCAGAATTTTCAACAGGACCTCGGGGTGGAGACCGGCAGAAACATGAAGCCATTGCCAAAGCTGGCTTCCAGGGCATTCAAGATGGTGTACCCGAACTTTGCCAAGAACTTGGCCTGGGTTTAACCGCCCACGCAAGGGTAAATGAAGTTGGGGATCTAGATCATTTAATACCACAATGGAAAAGTCAGGACTATAATTGTGCGACTATACATTTAGGTTGGGGATTGGAGTCGGACAAACAGACTGATTTATTGGTAGAGTATATTTTAAATAGTTCCCAAAAGTTCAATTTTCCTATTTATATTGAAACACATCGGGCAACAGTTACCCAAGATATGTTCAGAACTGTTGAGTTGGTAAAGCGTTTTCCCGAAATCAGGTTTAATGGCGATTTTTCACATTGGTATACCGGTCAAGAAATGGTTTATGGCAATTTCGAGGAGAAGCTATCATTTATATCACCTGTATTTGAACGCGTCAGATTTCTTCATGGTCGGATAGGAAATCCCGGTAGTATACAAGTAAATATTGATCCTTATAAAAACCAAAGTTTTGTAGCTCATTTTAAAGAAATGTGGATGCGTTCTTTTCAAGGTTTTCTAAAATCGGCTGGCCCGGGAGACTATTTATGTTTTGCCGTGGAATTACTTCGTTCCGATATTTTTTATGCCAGAACCGTTGAACACCATGGGAAATTAATAGAGGAAGGAGATCGTTGGCAACAGGCTTTGCTGTATAAGGAAATAGTACAGGAATGTTGGGAACGTGCAAAAAAATAGCCCTTTAAAACTAACTTGATGAGGTATTTAAGGGAAACCCAATTAAAATATAAGCTTGGAATGATAAATGAAAAAAATGGAGATTACAGAAAATGAATAAAAATATGAGATACCTTATTTTATCGGCGCTTTGTCTTTTAGCGTCCTGTTCAAACGAAAAGAGAATAACAGTGGTTAGCGAGTCAACCTCTCCTCGAATTGTTTGGGGAACCACCAAACTTGTAACATTCCTAAAGGCAAACGATTACATCGTTACCGAATCAAAGTCTATAACGGATGACGTAACCAACCAGGTCATTATTATCAAGGAGGAAAGAAATGGCAACAATCCACGGAACGAAGAAGCTCCAGAAAAAAAATCGATAAAGGAAGGTTTCAGGATAAGCTCAAAAGATAATAGAATTTATATTGAAGGTACTGATTCGTCTGGCGCCATGTACGGTATTCTAGAACTAATTTCCCGAATAGAAGAGGAAGAAACAATTCCCACTGGCATTGATTTTTCGGACAGGCCAGAAATGGTACTAAGGGGTACCTGTATAGGTCTTCAAAAACCCGAATACCTACCTGGTAGGACGGTCTACGAATATCCCTATACACCTGAAAATTTTCCTTGGTTTTATGACAAGGAATTATGGGTGGACTATTTGGATATGATGGTAGAAAACCGCCTAAATTCCCTTTATTTATGGAATGGACATCCATTTGCATCACTGGTAAAACTGGAAGATTATCCCTATGCCGTGGAAGTAAGTGACGAAACCTTTAAAAAGAACGAAGAGATATTTCGATTCCTGTCCGAAGAGGCTGACAAAAGGGGTATATGGGTCATTCAAATGTTTTATAATATTATTGTTTCCAAGCCCTTTGCGGAACATCATCAAATTAAGACACAAGATAGGCAACGGCCAATAATTCCAGTTATAGCCGATTATACCCGGAAATCTGTAGCAGCTTTTATTGAGAAATATCCAAATGTAGGTCTCTTGGTAGCTTTGGGAGAGGCAATGAGCGGTAAGGAAAACGACATAGAATGGTTCACCCAGACCATTATACCTGGAGTCAAAGACGGGTTAAAGGCTTCGGGAAGAACGGACGAACCCCCTATTATTTTACGTGCCCATGATACAGATGCCCCTTTGGTCATGGAGCATGCTCTTCCAATATATAAAAATCTATATACCACACATAAATACAATGGGGAATCGTTAACAACTTATGAACCAAGAGGCCCTTGGTCTGAAATACATAAAAATTTAAGTTCTTTGGGATCCATTCATATTTCAAATGTGCATATTTTGGCCAATTTGGAGCCTTTTAGATATGGTTCTCCCGATTTTATACAGAAAAGTGTTCAGGCCATGCACAACGTTCATGGTGCCAACGCTTTACACTTGTATCCTCAGGCATCATATTGGGACTGGCCTTATACGGCAGATAAAACAGGACCCCGACTTTTACAGATAGATCGGGATTGGATTTGGTACAAGGCTTGGGCACGGTACGCCTGGAAAGCCGATAGGGACAAACAAAAGGAGACCGAATATTGGGCCCAACAATTGGCATATAAATATGGAAGCGATTTGGATGCGGGGGGCCAGATAGTCACTGCCTACGAGGAATCGGGAGAGATAGCACCAAAAACCCTACGGCGATTCGGAATCACCGAGGGCAATAGACAAACCCTCTTATTGGGCATGTTCGAAAGTCAATTGGTAAATCCATATAAATGGAGGGTTTATCCTGGGTTTTATGAGTCCTGTGGACCTGTAGGGGAAATCCTCTTGCAGTATGCCGAAAAAGAATGGAAGGGTCTACCCCATGAAGGAGAAACTCCTCTACAAATAATCAACGAAATCACGAAGCATGGGGAAATTGCTGTCCAAGCCATCGAAAAGGCCTCATCCCATGTATCTTTGAACCTAAAGGAATTCGAGCGCTTAAAAAATGATATTTACGCCTACCGCGCATTTGCAAATTTCTTCTCGGAAAAAGTAAAAGCAGCTATTTCGGTGTTGCGCTATAGTTATTCAAATAAACTTACCGACCTGGACACTGCCTTACCCCATTTAATAAAAAGTATAGAACATTACGAAGAACTTGTAGAGTTGACAAAAGACCATTACCTATATGCGAACAGTATGCAGACCGCCCAGCGAAGGATCCCTATAGGAGGGGATAATGGCAAGAACAAAACGTGGGAAGAAATGTTGCCCCATTACCAGCGTGAGCTATCAAATTTTAAACGCAATTTAAATCGTCTGAAGGCCTCTGATAATGGACAGGTAAAAAAAGAAATCGTTACCCCGTGGCAGACTGCCACTGTTGAATTTTTGGGAACAAAACCCAAATCATTTAAGGTACAGTCTGGTAAAAGTGCCTATGTTGACGAAATTTCCCAAATACATAAATTGGCTCCTGAACTCAAGAATTTAACAGGTTTGGGGTTCATGGCCAAGGAACAGATCGAAAACGGAACACAACTCCGTTTCAAAACCACCAAGCCTGTCAAACTCGTGGTCGGCTATTTTAACACTGATCTGAAGCGATTTTTATTGCCCCCAAGCCTTGAAACCAATGCCGCGGGTAATATGCAGGGTGAAGCCGAAGTAGTATTGGCCAATGCCATGAAATTGACAAACTTACCAAGGGTCAATATCCATACCTACGAATTCGGTATTGGGGAGCATTTGTTCTCTTTGGAAAAAGGAAGGGTCTTACTATTGGGCTTTATCGATGCAGGACAAATTATTACCTCCCGCGATGTTGGATTTATTGAAGAAGGGGAAAAGGAGGCAGTGGATTGGCTTTTTTATTGAACCATCCTGTAGCTGAGGTAAAAGTTGGATCCTAAATCTGGGATATTTGTCCAAGAAGTAAATCAACACAGGTTTGACTATCTATAGGCTAATATAAAATTAAAGAGATTATAAGAATTATGCGTTTATCTTAATTTTATTTATACCTGTTTGTTAACCATTTATTCTAAACACTTTCACTAAGGGACATAAGTCCTCAATCCTTTTTTTGCGCAAAAAGCCACTCCAGCAATCCAGGAGTGGTATGCACCCTGTTCCAAATATCATGGCCAGCGGAATACTCAGTGTACTTGGGACTTCCCCCAGCAGCCCTAACAGCCTTGATCACGTCCCTTGTCAAGTGTACAGGAACAGTTTTGTCATTTTCACCATGAAATGCCCAAATAGGTACATTGACCATATTACCGGCCATATCCGCATCACCTCCCCCGCAGATGGGTATGGCCGCTGCAAACAGGTCTGGTCGGGAACCAATAAAATGCCAGGTACCATAACCTCCAAGGGAAACCCCCATAACGTAGCGGCGCTTTTCGTCTATATTATACTCCTCCTCCAAGGACTCCATAGCCTCAAAAATTAGCCCAGCAATGCCCTGATGCTCTGGAAGCACCCTAAAACTAGAGTTCTTGGGACATTGGGGCACTAAAATAAAAGCCGGATATTTTTCCCTGTTTTCAGGGGTCGATAATAGCTTGGACGGATCGGCTGCGTCCAATTGAATTAGATTGTCGCTCCCCATTCCACCCCCATGATGCAGGTTTACCACTAAGGGGTACTCTTTATTACCATCGTAATCCTTGGGCTTTAATAAACGGTATTTTAGTGTGTCATTTTGCTTGTTCACGTAAATTCCGGCCTCAAAAAGTTCTGCCATTTTCATAGATCTTGCCGTTTTCCCTTTTTGCCACGCATACCCTTTGATTCCTTGATTCAAAACCAGAAAAATAGCGATTGCCGAAATTACCCCAATCCCGTTACTTGTTACGGTCAATAGTTTGGAAGGACTAGGAATGTCCTTTGTTTCCATGGATTTAAGCTCAACTTTAAAATTCAGGCTATAGAAAAACAGTGATCCGCTTCCTACCACCGATATCCAAGGTAAGGCCATTTCAATGCCCCTTAGAATGGTAACATTCTTGGTGTTCATCGCCCAGAGATACATCCATATCAAAATACACTGCACTAAAAACCCACTGAGGCCTGCCCAATACAGCCAAGGTCTATGTTTCGTCTTGGAGGCGAAAAGACATATCGAATATATAGCACCTACGAAAAGCACCACAACATAAGCCCCGGTAACCATATTTTGCAAAAACCTATTGGTCAAAGCCAGATAAATAAAAAGGCTATACCCCAAAGTGGCCACAAGGGAAATCATAATGGCCAATAAGGCAAACTTGTAGTTTTTTATCCGGTAATACCAAATCAACACCAAATGAAGCGCCACTGCGCTTATCATGACCAAGATGAACCAAGGAACAAAATAATCGTTAAAATAGAAGATCGAGGGGCCCAAAAGGGAGCTTACGACAATATGGACTATGGAAAGGACAATATGAAGCCCAATAATAAAGATGGCAAAGTGATAAAAATTCCTATGGTCTAAATTGGTCTTCATATATGGTAAGTCTTTATATGTTTAAACGTAAGATGCCAATCTATGACCCTATGGATACACCCATCCCCATTGCTCCCCAAGGGATTATAAAATTCATTACACCTCTTATTTATTCTAAATCAATGACTTATTAAATATTTAAATATACGGAAATTGCCATCTACGCATACGTCTTTCCAATTCTTACATGATTTCCGGTAACGATTTTATTACCAACACCACTTTCAATGCCTTCATTAAGTACAAGGTACATTTCCCTATCGATTCCTTAATAAAGCTTTACACCCAAATTACAATTGCAGAACGGGTCCAACCATTTTGTGTTGGACCCGTTTACATACTACTCCATAATTATTTGTAAAAGGCAATAAGGTATATTCCTTTTTAAAAAAACTATATTCTAATCGATGCGCCAACAGTTAAATAGGCAACTCCATAGCCTAGCTCTGCAAAGACTGCAAGGTTTTTGGAAAAATACCACCGCCCTCCAGCGAATGCCGTTGCACCCAATCCGCCACCATAACTCCCCGCGCCACTATAGGACAGAAAATTATACGTAGCCATGAGACCGCCATATACATCAAGTTTGTCAACATTCAGTCCCGTATAATGGTAAGCCCCTCGAACCCCAATAATGGTATAGGACCATTTGTCATTTCCCCCCAAATAATTGTACTTGTAGGTTTTAGTACCTACATACCCCCCTAAACTCACGACGCCTGGCCCTGGAACATCCCAAATACCTCTTTCATAACTTATACTGAACCCAGGACTTTGGGATGAGGTCGTGTAATTTCCATATCTGCCTCCAAAACCGATACCCCCATTTATAACATTGGTACCAACATTAAATTCTTGGGCCATGACCATTGGACCAGCCAATAAAGCAATGGCGATATATATAATTGATTTTTTCATTGTGGTTGTTTTTTTGTTTAAAGCTTTCATTTGTTTTATTTTTTAAATTGTTTTTGTTATTGTACTTTAATCTGCATCATGGATGCCCCGTAGCTTTCCATTGAATTTAATTCCTTTGTATTTTCGACCTTTTCAGAAAAGTAATCGGAGTCGTAAACAATCCTTCCCGTATTGTTGCCTATAAACACCCCTCCTTCATTTTCCTTATTATCCAGCATTACAAATGCCATTTGGATATTTTCAATTCCGCCCTCCACTATTCTTCCCGATAGGGAAATAGCAGAATCGGCCGTATAGGAGCCAATGTCTGAGGTTGTTATTAGGAATACCGAAAATTTATCGTTCTCCCCGGATATAAATGAACCAAAGCCTTCATCTATTTCTACACCTTGATCTCCAAAATAATCAATGGTCAATTTTCCATTATCCTGATTGGAAAAAGTCACCTCGTAGTTATTAAATTGTGAGCCTACAATATCGCCCGGCACCGAGCTAGACTTAAGGAGCATAGGCTTTACATGATATGTCCCTTCTATTTTTGGTGGTTTATTGCCTAGGTTCATTTCAAAACCCAAAGAATCCAAAGCCCTTACCAATTCTGGTGTATAAAAATCTTCAATAGAGGTTAAGGAT
Source organism: Arenibacter flavimaris (assembly GCF_030291335.1). Lineage (NCBI taxonomy): Bacteria > Pseudomonadati > Bacteroidota > Flavobacteriia > Flavobacteriales > Flavobacteriaceae > Arenibacter > Arenibacter flavimaris. The sequence continues at coordinate 238,169 of NZ_JASWIM010000001.1, read as the reverse complement.
CCATCAAAACCCATATCTGCCGAATCCTCTTCCTTTGAGCAACTTGCAAAAGCAAGAATTGCAGTGAGGGCAACTATCCTTAAAAAATTCGTTTTCATTGTTCTCTTCTTTTAATTATTACAAATTGATTTAATCTTCACAATTGGCTATAATTACGTCTATGGCTTCTTGTATATCCCCATCTTCATCACCACAGGATTTCTTGAGACCCTGTAATGCCGACACCAATTCCGAACAGCTTAAATCATCTTCGTTTTCACTTAACTTGAGTAATTTGTTTAGACACTCCAAACTGTTAAAAGCCTCTGCTGAATCCCGTACCGTATCAGGTGTACAGCTTGTAAATACCATTGTGGCCACCAGGGCCATAAATACCATTGATTTTTTCATAATAAATGTTTTAAATGTTATTGATAATCCAATATTATGTCCGTTTTAAGGAAAGGGCGTTTATTACTGTATGAAACAGGCATTTTGTTATAGGAAAGGGTCACTCCCAAAAAAAGTAGGGCCCTTTTACACTTGTGCATTTTATAACAACACTACTTTTCAATAACATTCTTAAATAACAAAAGCCCAACACTATTGATTTGTAGTGTTGGGCCCATCCTATTCCCTTGTTTTTTTAGTTACCCATTGGCCAAACATAGCGGCCAAAGGTCATCCTCCGTTATTTGAAGAGAAATAATTTTTTTTACAAAAGTAATACGCTACTGGTTGTAGAAATATACCACTGCAAGGATAATTAAAATAACAAAGATCAGTTTATAGGTAATTCTTAAAATGAAGCCAGAAATTAAGGCTGTTACCCCTATAGCAATCCAATTTGTGGTATACTGATAGGCCGTAATTCCCCCAATAATAAATCCAAGCAGCATAAAAAAATCGTTCATGCTAAAATCATTCCCGGATGATTTGTTGGCGTTCGATGTCTTTGTGGAATTCGATTTTACCGGAACCTCCTTTGAAACCGATTTTTTGGCTACCTCCGGGTCTGGGCTATAGTCATATATGACCCCAGCTCCCGAGCATACAACACATGGCCTATTACCGTAGGTAAAGCTATTTTTGGTTGACTCAATCCGTGTGTTATAATCGGTTTCTATCCCTCTTCCTTGACAGTTTGTACATGTTCTAGTTTTCATAATTATCTAGGTTTTAATTGTGAAATAAAGGTAGCTAGGCAAGCCAAACTCAAAGAAAACCAATATATGAAAGCGCCGTTTTGATTCATAAAACCCTAATAAAGGTCTCTGGTCTGGTCAATTAAACTCCTGGAGCCTGACCGCTCTTTTATAGGCAGATTCCAATTTCAAACCACTCCGGGAATCATCACCAGGCTTTACAATATCACAGGAACCTTCCGGATCTCTCTCAAAAATTTGGCTCGTTGTGATTATTTCCTTTAGCCGTAGCAAGCCCAGTTCTTTCTTTTTTGCACTTACCAAAATGTTATTTAATGGATTATTAAAGGAATGTCCAAGCTTTATAATGAACTTATTGGCATCTTTGGCTATCCCTCCTTCAATAGTGTTGGTCAAATCCCTAAACCCTGCTATTTTACTACTCACTTCCATTAGTACTTCGGCCAGGTCTTTAAATCTTTTCTGATCCTCTTTAAGGAACAAGGCACTGGAAGGCAGCAAGGTGAAAAAATTATAGTATTGAATGCTCTCTACCATCACATCCCCCTGTTTTATAGTTTTCGGACCTGTGACCAATTTGGCTAATTCGTATGAAGCATTCACGCCATTCTGTAATGTTAATTGCAGTTCATTAGTCAAATTTCTTGTCTCCATTGAATAAGGTTGTATTTTTAAACTCTGCCTATAAATTTTTGCTAAAGTCTTCCCTAATTCCTTGTAGTTCCCAACGGGTTTATCCAAGCGATAAAAACTCTCGGTATTCATTAAATAAGTTAACTCCTTTTTTGAGTTACAAGAAAATAGGATCAATTGTTCATAAAATCTAAATTCCGATTCATGGCTGTTTTGGAAAATGGCCAGTTGCCTTTCTATTAGATTGCTTTGTTTATAGGCTCCAAAACCAATTATTAGCAAACAGGTTCCCATTAGTATTAAAAATGGAACCTTCAATAGTATATCTTTCATATTTACCATAATTTAAATGTCCCTGGCCTAGTTTATCATTTATAGGATATCCCCATCAAAAAATCATCCAGATCCTCCCTGGGCCCCTATTAATTTTCTCGTGTTACCTCGGGACTATCACTTTCTACCGGACAACTGTATACCATACGTCCGAATACCCTATACCATACCTGCTTAGTGAACGAATGATCCTTTTTTTAAAAAAGACTGGCATAAACAGGTGCCTCGTTAAAATTTGTTCGGCCAAGTTGCTGATAGACCTCCAAACCTACTTTGTCCTGTACCACGAAAAAGGGCAAGGCACCTTTAAGACTTTCCTTTTCTTGAAAAGAGGCCAATAGCTCGTCTTCAGGATCCAATAAGAAATGTGAGGTATTGGTCTTGAGGTGTTCTTTGTAAAAATCAAAGGCGAATTGTCTACTTTGATGCTTTTTGGCCTTGCCAATGGTCCAACTGTCTATAAATATCAACTGATATTTTTTATCCAATTCGCTAAGATGGGGTTTCATATTTGCAATCTGCTCCAAACAGGGACCACAATTTTGCGAGCTATAGAAAAGTATCATTTTTGGTTTCTCCGTGACTGATACCACCTTACCAAAAGTGGTTTCTTCAACACCGTCTACCAAAACCGTAGAATTAAAATAAGTACTCTTTGTTTTGTTCCCGGATATTGTTATTAATAGGATGCCGATAATGTAGATAAGTGATTTCATTTTGCCTGTATTTAGTGGTTTATGTTTTATTTCTGAGGTAAAAATACCTGGGATTTCCTATTTGGATTCCATTCACTGTATGAAACCTCGCTTTTGTTATATGAAGACCTGCAACCCGTATTGGAATTGCCGGGGATGATCGGAATAGCATCTTTCATTACAATGTTCATTATTTTAAAATCCAAATCATAAATCGCCGAGAATACCTGCCCTTCTATATTGACCAAGGCTTGTATTCTGGCCATATGCCCATCTTTGTAGATCACTCTTGGGACACTTACATTATTAGTTGAACAAGACGAGTTGAGATCTTCATTTGAGAATAGTACATGTATTGGATCGTTGTCCAATTCTGCCATATAGGTCAGCATAGCCCAATATTCCAGGAGACCCTTATCGGTGCTAAGGTCTGGTTGGTTTGTTAAAAGAAACCCAGCAATCTTTTTGGCATCTGTTAGCATTACCGATTGCATATTCGCATTAAGTACATATATCTTTTTTTGTGTTCCTCGGTCAAGAACGGTAAACTCATACAGCCACCCGTAGTCATAAAATTCCAGATGGTGACGTCTAAGGCCAGTTATTTCATAATCCTTGTGGACCTTTATGCCGTAATTGTTCTCTAATACCCTTTTAAATGAATTGGAATACCCATTCTCTACAATAGACCAACCGTTGGTGAAAAAGGATTCCGAATTGCTTTCCGAGCAGCCACAAGGCTTTGGACTTGCCCATATAATTTGGGCTATGAAAAAAATTGCTGTGGTGATGTTTTTAAAATACATGGTTTTGGTTTTTTTTAGATTTAAACCAAATGTATTTTGAACTGTCAGGAGAAAAAGTATTTAGTGTATGGAATAGGGGTTTTGATATATTAAATGGATTTCAAAATGGTACCAACGCCCCTTTGATAACGGTGGCGAACATTATGAACTTCCTTTAATCCGGGAATAGGAAACGACCAAAAAGCATCTTGAAAACAAATGCTTAACCTATCTTCCGTCCCAATTGTAGCCTTCCCTATTGACCCTTCAGATATTTTAAATAATTATCCAATAATCCCCTAATTTGCTCTGCAGCCACCGGATTTGCAGAGTGCACGTGATACCTTAACCCCCTTAAATCCAATCCAGATTCATATACCAACCATTTTGAGGCCGCATAACCATCCGGAGCTACACGACCTTCTTGGTCCAGCCCTAAATCATTATCAAAACTAATGAAGGGCGGTAAGCCGTTTCTTTTAATATATGCCACGAAATCTTGGTAGTTTCGAACAATGTCCCATTCCGATTCTAAGTCATTTGGGTAAACCATCGATAAAGTTCTTACATCATCAAGAAATAGTTTTTTCATTTTTGTGTTGTTGTAAGTTTAATGAAGGGCTTTCCATTTTGATTGATCAAATGAAAACACATGACCTATTCAGCATCAGTATATTAATAAAATACTTAAGTTCAACAGATTACGAAAATCAGCGAGATGTCCAATATTCTGAACCAAACTTAATTTCTTTTTTAAATAGAAAGGATTTAATTTCCTCAAAGGGGTCTTCCAATCGGTTTAAAAACAATTTCTTTAAACAAAGAATCATATTATCATTGATTTTATCATCTGTTAGATTTTCAGGAAACTTTAGTCCAAATCTTCTAGTTATAAAAACAAGAAAGTAGGTTTTTTTATTATTGATCCATGCCTCAAACAAAATATAAAAAAAATCTTGCTTTTCCTCCTTAGGCACCCTAAGAAGATATGTTCCCGCCAGTTCCTCATTGCAAATTAAAACTTGGCCCGATTCAAAAAATTGGACCGAAGTAGTTGTGGAAGAATCTGAATATAGAATAATTGATTTCATTTAAATACAGGTTGGGGTTTTAATAGAAAACAAGGAATTGAATCTTAAATATTTAATTGCTCTATTCTGGTTCTTGTAGCAACCATGTTCTTCTTCAAAGCAATCAACTTCCTCTCTTTGTCGCCAAGAGCATACTTGGTGTTCTTAATTAACGCATTTACTTTTCCAATCTCCTTCTTTATGTTTTTTACATGGCTATCTGCCTGAACCAAAACGTCGGCTACCTCTGAAACTTCGGAGTAGTTTAAAATGGCGTAAATGGCACTGATCGCCGTTACCGCACCTGCTACGTCCTTTACCTCTCTGGACAACTCACTTGTGGTATCAAAAGAAACAGTGGCACCACCCAAACCCCCAACTATACAGGCCACCGCCATTTTATGATCCATTAGGTAGGCCATAACCCTATTTTCGTAATCCGCTAACTTGGATTCCAATTGAAATTTAGAGCGACTATGGTCTGTTAATTTTGCCTGTTGATTGATCAACTCCGAATCCAATAAATTGCGATAAGATTGGTAATCCATAAGTTTGGATTGCAATATTCCTATTTCATAATTCTTTTGCCTGGCCAATTCTTTCTGCTTCTTGTTGTCACAGCTAACGAATAGGATCGTAAATACTAATAAAAGGGCCAATGGGTTTTTAAAATTTTTCATGGTTTCAAGTTTTGGAATGTTGTTAATATTATTTGATGGCTCAAATATATTTTCAGTTGGCGCCTCCATACTTTTTTGTTGTATAAAACCAAGTATTTAGTATAGGAAACAAAAAAGAGCCCATAAATGTGGACTCTTTCTTTAAGGTATTCGATTAAGGTTGGGCAATTGTTCTACTGTAAAAAAGCACCCTTTTGCGCTTCTTATAGAATGTATATGGCAATCTAAATAGTGTTATTCTTTATTTTTAAGAGTATTGCTTCTTTTTTCTCCCCCTCCAGTTGTAGTTCATAGCTTTTCGCTAAAATTATTCCAAATTCTTTGGATGGTCTTAACCCAAGCACGATCAAATCTTTTCCTTGGACCAAAGGTGCGATTTCCTCTTCACCAAATTTCTGAAACAATTGGAAACACATCTCAGAAGTTTCATGCTTATCACTTAATACGTTCCTACCTGTTCTTCCGGCAGAATCTGCCTTACTCTGCCACCCCAAAACATCAAGTCTACATTTATTATGTAATCTTTTCCAAGCTGGTTCTTTAGCACCTGAATTGAATAATTGCCCAGGCCTCATATGAAGCCCAACAATAGTGATTACTTTTTTTATTAAACTTTTATTATTGGTCATGCGCTTCATAAAAGCCTCAGCAATTGGAACTCCTGCAGCATCGTGCCCGTATGCCCTTAAATCTGGAGTAGTTGTAGATGGTTTTCCCACATCGTGCAACAATGCCCCGAACATAAAAGCGAGACGCCAATCACTATTGGGCAATTGGTCCCTTAGTTTAGCTGCTTGGTCAATTACCATACAAGTATGTACCCATACATCTCCCTCCGGGTGCCAAATTGGATTTTGAGGGCATCCTATTAAATCATTGAGCTCCGGAAAGTGTTTTAACCAACCACAATCTCTCAAAAATTGCAATCCCATTGAAGGTTTATCCGCTTTCAACAATAATTTTTCCCACTCCGAAAATACGCGTTCTGCAGGAAGTTCATAAAATTCATCAGTCATTTTCTGGCACAACGCAATGGTCTCCTTTTCAACGCTAGTGCCTTTTCTGGGCAACAATTGCATTATTCGCAATACCCGCAATGGATCTTCTACAAACGTTTTATAATCTGTTGCCCTAAGGATTCCGTTCTGCAGGTCATCCAAGCCATTAAATGGGTCTACCAATTCTCCATTATGCATGTTTATGTACATACTATTTATAGTGAGATCCCTACGTCTACCTGCTTCTAGTGGGGTCATAGCCATATCCAATTCTACCTCAAAACCCTTATGCCCTATACCTACCTTATTTTCACGTCTGGGCACGGACAAATCTATTTCTATATCTTGAATCACTGTTTTTAAAACGCCAAAAGCCTTACCAACTATATTTGAAGATAAATTTAGCTGTGCCAGCAGCTTGTGGATTTCTTCGTACTGCAGGCCGTAAACCTCAATATCTACATCCTTAATTTCAATTTTATTAATACCATCTATTACAGCTCCACCTATGAGCATTGCCGTTCCATTATTTTGTTTTATAAGATCCAACAGAGGAATAAATGCTTCGTAATGTGCGATTATGTGTTTTAATTCTATTTTCACTAGTTCTATTTTAATTTAATTCCTGAAGTTTTTTTATTACAATAGCCGACTCCCTATGGCCTTTTTGTTCCGCCATGGCAAGATATTTATAACCAAGAGCCAGATCTTGTTCTATTCCCTGACCTTTGCACAACATTATCCCGGTATTATATAATGCTTCTATATGACCTTGCTCGGCAGCCTTTTTAAATAATATAAAGGCACTTTTATAATCTGGCCGTCCTTTTTTAGGGTTATAGTTCTTTAGTCCCATATTATAATTCCATTCCGGAATATCATTTAGGTTTTTCCTGTCCGTAGTATCGTCCCCCAAGTTTTTAAAAAAGAGCAACAATCTCCAAAAAAGTAACGGTAAAATTAACCAGCCCGAATAGCCAAAAGCATATTCCTTCCAAGGAATATCATACGCCGGCATTGGATTTGGCAATTGCCCTGCTTCTTGAAGTTGCGCAATACGTGTGGTATCCAGTGGATAATATGAATTATACTGGCCCCTTATACCAAGAACATAACCATGATCTTTAAAATAAAGACCTGCTATAAAAAACCTGCTAGAAGTTCTGTAAGCCAAATAAAGGTCTTCTCCCTTTGGGCCAGACACATCCAATTCCTGAATTTCCTCAATGGATTCCATTTTCCCAAAAACACCTTTTCTTGCCCAAATACTGTTCATGGCAATCATTGTTATCACCATGGTGATCAATACTGTTCTCATCATTTTTAAGTTTTATTTAATTGATTGTTCATTAAAACTAAATCCACACAATCAATTAGCTTTTTAATTATATTTCAAATGGTTATTTTAGTATATATAAACATTCACAAACCCTTATTGTAATACAGAAGCATGAAGAACCTTCCTATTGAACTTTTAATTATCGTTGGTGCACTTATAGTCATTTTAGTGTATACCATGAAAAGAATATTGCATAAAAAAGGATATCTTGTATATTGGTACAGAGGTAACCATTTAAAGGATTTTTCCAATTTTTCCAAACTACTTTCCCAAGAAGAAATCCAATCGAAAAAAATCAAATTTCAACTACTGTTTTTTACGCTAATTTTGCTAATACTAGCCTATATAAGCACTCTAGTTTATTTATTTACAAAGTCCTAAGCTACCGATGGGCCTGTCTGGCGGACAGGTAGTGCGAAGGCGGGAGACTTCACACTGCGCTTTACTGACTTTAATTAGTTTATAAAACCTAACTTTTGGTGTCAAAAAAAAAGAACCAAAAAGGTTCTTTTTTTTAAAATTGAGATAACCTATCAATTACAATCTACTCCAATACCCAGATCACAAAGCTGTTCCTTATCGTCTTTTTGGGCCACCTCCCTTTGTGCCTTTTTAAGTACCGTTTCTTTTCGTTTCTCTAATTTAACTTCGGCATCTTGGTTCTTCTCAGAATTTTCACTGTTTTTATTCGTTTCAATTCCTTTCATTAGGCTTTGCGCTTCGGAATAGCAGCTTGAATTTTGACTTATTTGTGCCAATAATCCTCTGGCATAATCCAACTCATTTTTACCAATGGCAGTCTTGGCCTCCGTTATCAATGATTTACATTTAAAGTTACTATAAGCTATATAAGCCTCAACAAGCTTAGACTGTATCCTATCATAGCATTCACCTGATAGGCTGTTGGGAACGGTCAATAATAAATTAATGGCATCTGCAACCAAACCATTGTTCAGCTTAGCATTGGCCTCATTATATATTCTATTACAATTGGACTGGTAGTAATCCATAATTTTTTGTTTTATAACATCCATAAATTTTTCAATATCCTGTCCACTAGTTTTAATACGGCCTATACTTTTTGTAATGGCATCATCCCTACTTCTTCTAGATTCTCCCTTAAGTTTTATTGGAAAAGCTGCTGCCAATAAGCTCTTTGTTTTTGCATCGACCACCAAAAGGGTCAGTTCTGCCTCCATGGAATGGATATCCCCGTACGTTCCGGGAATGATATCCTGGGCATAAATTTCAAACTTGGGATAAATTACAAAGTCGTTAATATAGTCGGTCCCGGACATCCCATAATTGGAGACCATACTTTGAATCTTGGTCCGAATTTTGGAAACATGACTTAAGGTTAAGTCCTCCAGTAGAAAGTCAGGGGTTACGACAGCCAGTTTAATTTGGCCCAAATCGTCATTTTGGGCGTATATTGTTGGCCCCAATAAGCATAATGCCAAAACGATAAATTTCTTCATATCCATTTATTTAGTACAGTTCCACATAAAGTGTGGCCCTACTTGTTTTTACCTTAAAATCCAATTCCAATTCATCCAAAAATCTGGAAAGTTTTCTTTCTATCTTACTTGTTCTTGAATTACACTCATAGCGGTATTCCTCTACAATTAGTTGGTTTTCACTTTGGCTCTTAATCTTGTAGTACCCATCCTTGGATGTTTCCTCTATCCAATCTTCCAAGACGTACTTTAACCTAGTATTGTCGGCCTGCGGTAATTTGCAGTCCATATTGCAATCCGAATCTCCACTTATAGTAAATCTGATATCGGCAATAGCCCCGTTCTCACTGCACTTTTCCAAATAATCCACTATTTCCTGCATAAAATGTTCTATATACGAAACATCATTCCCCTTCTTATCTTCATAAGCTATTTGATTAATGGCCGACTTTGTCAGGGCTGTAATATCGGTCGTGTTAAAATAATTTGACTCACATACTTCACTGGCCCAGGATGTTGCAGAAGAGAAGTGAATTGCTTCCACGATCACTGTTACTTTATTTCCGTGTGCTGTTGTTACGTATTCAAACTCCAATTCTACCAATACATCAGCAACCGCATCTTCAAATAACATTTCTGTTAGGTCGCACTGACTGCAATCGTCCAACTTGCCATCTCGCATGAGTTTGTTGAATGCCGCTTCAAAATCCCTAGTGTCAAAACCGAAATTTTTAAAAGCATCATTAACGGTAGCCATTCCTGCCTTTAAATTAAATGGTATTTTATTATCTATAATATTCTTATAGGCCTTCTCCCCAGGCATAATCATAATACTTGGCAGAACCAATCGCTCATTGGATTTTTGTGCTTGTACAACAAGAACAACTAATAATGCTATAATGGTAAATTTGTTCTTCATTATATTTTGAATTTATTAAAACATATTTTGCATTCTATTTCTTCACAACTAAGCTCCACATTTGGATCATTAATCAATTGATCCAACTCATCTACCATATTCTTTTTGATGCCACCAACTGAAATACCCCCCTGGACTTCGTCTATGGAAAACTTAATGATTTCTTGTTTACGGGTAAGCCCAGCAATACTGGAAACCTTATAAATTGCAAACCTGTTTCCTTTTTCAACACCTTCATCCACCCCTACGTTAATAAGAATATTGGCCCCTTTCTTCGTTTTTTCCAATTGAATTATCTCTACTGAAAAGGGCGTGTTGGCAATAATGAAGTTCCCTATTTTATTTCTTAACAGGTTTATTTGAGTCGACATAGCGCTAATTTCGTCAATACCATCTGCTGAAATTGATATAGGTCCCGGAGTAAATGTTTCTGAAGCCATTAACTCGCCTGTCTCCACACTGGATATATTTATACTAAAACTAAGTTTACAATCGATACCGTTTTTCATATCCGCATATTCAACAGCCGTTAATTTACCCCCAATTAAGTACTTTGCTCCCTTTTGAAGTCCTTGTTTGGCTACTACCCCATTTATAAAACTAACATTCTTTTGTACCTCTATTTCCTTATACTTGGCCGTTTCGGCATAGGTGGTCCTATCCAATGGGATGTACCTTTTGGATTCTACAAAAAGCTCCTTGACCGTTTCTGTCAGCAATTCCGCTTCCCTGTAATTTTTTTCGTCCAAGGCCTCAAAAGTTGTAAGGCCAATGGTTGTTTTCTTATTTTTGGAATTTTGGGATATCCCTGACGAAATACTCAATATGACAATAAGAAAAAGTATGGTGTTCTTCATTTTTAAAGTTTGTGTTTTCATTTTCATTTGGTGTTTTAATTTATAATGCAATAATTTTTTCAATTCAATTAACGAGTTCAAAATCTTCTACTCGGTCATAACTTTGTTCTATGATTTGCTTATTGTTTTTATCTATATAAATCCATTTGGAGTTTAATTTTACCGGTGCAATCCCATTAATAAAATTCCCTGTATTTTCATATTTAAAATCGATTTTCAATTTTCCGTTTTTGTCAATAAACCCCCATTTATTACCTTTTTTTACCGCTGCCCAACCCTCAGAGAATATTTCCACTTGGTCAAAAAAATCATCAAAGGCTACATTTTCAAACTTGTCCATAAATTGCCATTTATTCTCACCAATTAATACCCCAAACAATCCTTCAGAATAATTTTCTACTCCTAAGTAATTAAAATTAATCACTTGTTCTCCAGTTATATCGATAAAGCCCCATTTTCCCTGTTTTTTAACCCCTGCCAAACCATTCGAAAAAGAATTTACATCGTCATATATACCAGAAAAAGCAATGTTTCCATCTTTATCTATAAAACTCCATCCTTCACTTGTTCTAATGGGAGCAAGACCGTCGCCAAATAACTTAGCACCTTTATAAAATTGATTAAAGGCATTTTCACCGTCTTTATTTATAAAGAACCACCCTTCGTTATTTTTCACCAAAGCAAAACCATCGGAGAACGGAGTAGCCAGATCAAAATCGCCTTTTATCGTCAAATTTCCGTCAATGTCAATATAATTCCATCCAATTTCGGTATTAACAGGGGCCACACCTTCCTTAAAATTTAACCCACCTTTGTAAGTTGGCTCCAAAATTGAGTTTCCTTGGGAATCAATATAACCTGTCTTACCCTCCAATTGTACCATTGCAGAAAATTTAGGTACATGACTACCCCCTAAAAACCTGAAAATTAGGAATGCCGATAAGCCAATACAAACTAAAGCAATAGCAGCAATAACTATTGGTTTATTGGTCTTGGATCTAGTTTTCCCAATGGGCTTTGGACTTTCCTGTATGGGTTTATCTGATACTTCTTGATTATTGAGGTTAACTACCGTTGGCTTATCATCAATCGCCACCTCATTTTTTAAAATCGTGGTAACCTCATTGCAATCGCCCATATGGCCATATAATTCCTGCCTACTGGATTTTAATGCGCTTTCTGCCCTTAGAAAGGAATCTTCCTCTAGCTTATAGAATTCTTTCGGCAATTTTTTCAACAGTTCCCTACCCGTAGAGGGTCTTTTTTCTGGATCCCTTTCCAAACAAATTCTGGCAATTGGTTGCCAATCTTGCGGAAGCAATTTTATATCTTCAAGTAAGTCTTTCTTAAATATTTGCTGCATAATTTCACCCTGCTTCCCTGCACTGCCAGCACCATATCCGTCTACATCAAAAAGAGTTCTGCCAGTAAAAACTTCGAATATGATAATGCCAAAACTCCATAAATCCGTATTGAATTTTAGGGAAAGTCCCTTAAGTTGCTCAGGGGAGCTATACTCCACAGTACCTCCTGCAAAACTATTTTGAAATTGTGAATAATCATTCTGGATTTCCGCTAACTTGCTCAGTCCAAAATCAGTTATTTTGGGAATTATTCCTACCCCGGGCCGGTTCACTACCAAAATATTCCCAGGTTTAATATCCCTATGTACCACTCTATTATGATGTAGGTAGGCTATACCTTGTAAAATCTGAACCAAAATTTTATTCCTTTCCCCATTGCCAATAGTATTGTTTTTCAGATAAGATGAAAGGTTCCCCAAGGGATAAAACTGCATAATGGCATAATCATAAAGGCCCGGACCGTCCGCATACCTATATACACTTTCATAATTGGCAATATTTGGATGATCTTCCAATGCCTTTATAGCGTCGTACTCCAACTGAAGGGAAAACTCTTTGCCCTCAATTTCCTGTATCTCCTGTACCTTTATGGCCACCTCCCTATCCAAAGTGCAATCATACGCCTTATACACCGTACCAAAAGCGCCGCCACCAATTTTATGGTCTTTGTTATTGTATTTATATCTATTATGAAACTCTTGTCTGGTCACTTAACTGGTTATTAGTTGGTTATTCTTAGTTTGGAAGGAAAAGTTGCGCTAATCCAATGGTTTCTTATAAGAATCCCTTACCGCTTTACTTTTACCTCCTCCAATTCAATTAAAAAGACATTTGGATTTTTTATACGTTTCTTGTACGATAATTTAAACGATTTATCTGCGTTCATCACAACTGTTTTGGCCACACTTTCCCCCAAAATCGTAGATTTTTTACCATCCTTGGAAACTTTCGAATAGGTAACAACCACAATTTTGTGTGCTCCTGGAGTTAATTTCACCTTATTATTGTACTTGACATTTTTTTTGTTCATGCCATATCTATAAACTTTTTTACCGCTATCTATAAATAAGCCAAGGATTTGATAATCTTGGATTGATCCCAACACACTTGATATATTTAATGTATACTTATCAGCTTCCGTAAATTGTGGCAACTGATAACTATCATCCAACCGTGTAACATCTACCCATGAAAAACGTTTAAGGTCCTGTTTACCATATTTTACCCAGCCATAGCCCTCTTGCCCCCATTTTATTCCCCAAGAGTTTTTTATGAGCCAAGCTTGTTTGGTATCGTCCCAGCCCGCCAGGACCACGGCATGACTCACCTTTCCTGTATTTTTATCCTGTAATATTCCGGATTTACTATTGTAAGACTGAAAAGCGGTACTACTGGCGTTCAAAGCAGCTATGACGGCGCCGTGTTTTACAATAGCCCTCTTAATTTCAGTTATGGAGGCATTATCATCCAATTGTCCCCAATTGGAAACTTTTACAGGTGAATTTTGGGCAATGGCACAATACCCTTTTTTATTTTGGTAAGGTATTTCCTTTTCACTTACTACTCCCTTATCACTTTTTAGTAGCTCTTGTAATGCCATTTCAGGGTAACCTCCATTACAACCTTTGCTTTGTCCTATACAATTGACCAATTGCTGTTCACTTAGATCTATTTGTTTTTGATTAATTAGCAGGTTGCTCGATTCCATCGCTGCCAAGGTGGAAAAAGCCCAGCAAGACCCACATTCGAATTGATCCTTAACTTCGGATATTCCGTTTACCGAACGCAAGTCAAAACGTTCTTGATTCTCATCCCCGTAGGAACTTGATAATTTGTCGTATAACAAATCCCCTGCTCCAATAAATTCACTGTGGACCTCCTGGATTTTTAACATTTCCTCAGGGGTTAAGGGAATTAAGCCAGTACCTTTGTTTTGGGATACTATAATCTGAAAGAACATTAAACAAAGTAAACCAATAATTACTTTTTTCATTTTATCTATTTCTTAATGTTGACTGTTATTTCTTTTAAGTGACCCTCTAAAATTAAATCGGGATCAAAACTTCTTATTTTTTTAAACTGTAAAATATATGAACCCGATTTAAGACTTTTTAGAACAAAAACTTTGGAGTATTCAGAAAGGCCATTTTCCTTTTCCTTGTCTATTTTTAAAGAATCGGTTAATACGATTTCCGGATTTTCCACAAATTGCCAAGAAAATCCACCATCACCTTCACCCTCCAAAACAATTTTAAATTCTTCCCCAACGGTTAATTTCTTTGTTGATGTACATGAAACGCAGACCGTAAGCATTAAAAGAAATAAGGGAAACAATCTTTTCCAATCCATTGCTCTATGTAATATCTTCTCCATAATTATCTTCTTCCGTGTACGCTTCCCCATCATTTAAGCCCTCTATAATTTCTTCATCCGAACCAATTTCCTCCAAGGTTACTTCTTCGATTTCACTGCTTTCATTTCCCTCATCGCCTTCCTGTTCTTTTTCCTGGTTCCTGTTGGGATCCGGTTCACTCCCCCCGTGATCTGGTACTATAGTATCTTCATGGGTGTTATCCTTTCCGTTTTCAAAATCAGTATTCTCCTGGAACATTTTGAAAAATTCCTTTTTATCCTCCTCAGAAAATGAATCCCATTCCTCTTTATTATAGGTATTATAATGTTGCCCTCTCCATGTAAAAAAACCTCCTTGTCCCAATTCTTCCCTTGCCGTTTGAAAAGCTTGATTAAAGGACATTTCATCTGTTACACTTTCCGAAAACTCAACAGAGGTGGGCACTTCATATTCGCATAGGTCATTGGAATCTTCTTCAATATCGGCATCCTCAATATCATCACTACCTGACGAATCATCCCTTTCCGCAAATCTATCATTGGCATATTCAACACCCTTAACACCTCCTATTCCTCCTAACAATCCTGCCAATGCCGTCAAAGGCATTTGACCATTTTTCAATAACTGGGCTCCTTCCGGCGTAACTCTAAAAGTGAGTTTTTTGCGTTGGTTGGGGTTCACCTTTAATTTTATATTTTCTTTGCTCATTGACTTATTTTGATTTAAAACTAGTATCACAAATGCTATAGCCATTCTTTTCTTACATGAAATCGGCTTTTTGATATATCAAAGACTAAAAGTCGCTCTTTGAAAAACCAATTAAAGTATTCTGCCCTATTTTTATGGTATCCGATATATCCACAAAAACCTGTTCCTGAGCCTCCACGGTTTGGGATTTTCCATCCCTCAACAAATGGGTTTTATGCAGGCTATTTAAATCTTTGATCACAATTTTTGACCTACCGTTTATGGATCTGAATTTTAGTTCAAAATGTACTCGGGAAACTGCTGGATCAAATTCGGTAGGTATTATGATAGGCTCAGCGCTTTGGTCCATCAGATTTATTTTTTGTACGCTTCTGCCTACAATATAGGTTTTGTGGGTATCGATTTCCAATATGGCAAGGGTTTTATTTGTATTCCTATCGGTAATGGAGAGGCGGTATCTTGTGTTTGTTTCGTTTTGTGGGGCTATAATAACGGTGCCTTTTGGGGTTTTACCCTTAGCCGTCGAAGCATTTTTTTTATCGACGAATTCTTTTATTTTGAGATTGACCCGATTACCGCATACCTGACATTTTATTCTTTGATCCAGCCCTATTAGAATCCACTCCTCCGGAATTTTAACCCTAGTCCCACAAGATTTACACGTATGCTGCATATTTAAAATTCTAGGTCCTCATTATCGTCCTCGTAGTTGTCATCGTCATTATCGTCCGTTCCTGTTGCATTCCCCTCGTCTATTTCATCATCATAAAGAGAATCTTCAACTTCAGCATCCATGTCAACCTCCTCTTCAATCTCTTCATCCAAATAACTATAGTCCAATTCAATGAAATTGTTTTCACTTACATGAAGCTCCTCAATAATAGAAGGTTCATCAACTTCTATTTCATAGATAAGATCTTTCATAATTATGATTTAATTTGCCAAGTGGCATTACACTGTTTATTTCTACAGGCTTTTTTTTCTTTCCAGAAAATACCCTCCTTGCCCGATAACTCGGAACCGCATTTAGGGCATACAAAACTTAGCTGAAACTCAGTTTTCAGTTTGTCCAAAAGTTCTTCTTTTTTTCTTTCTGAAATGCCCAAGGTTGAAATTGTACTTCCTAAAAAAGTTGCCCCAATCATCAGTGGATACCTTAGTTCCGATTTTATATTGGGAAAAAAGTAAATTACCACCACCACCAAAACCGTTATGATCAGTCTTGGCAACATGGCAATGAGCTTATAATTCTTATTAAGGCTCCTTCGTTTGGCTTTATAGGCAGTTTCAATTTTAAGGAGCTGGCCAAACTCAGGGGAAAAGTCTGTTCTTTGGGATTTTATATATTTTGATAGATGATCGAATAAGTTCTCTTGGTCTGCCCTTTGACTTCCAAACTGAATTACATCCTTTGCCGTAATCTTTTTTGATACAATTTCTATTTCGTTTACATAGGTGCCATTTGTTGATTCAAGATCCACCAGGGTAAAGTTTTTAAAATCATCGGAAACAAGAATTTCAGCATGATTACCACTTACAGTATCGTGGTCAACTATATAATTGTTATCCCCATTTCTTCCTATAGTAAATTTCATATCAGTACCAGTAAACAAATTTTCGGATTCTTTTTATATACTCCGGCCCTAGACTTACTATTCGTGAAGGACAACCATGGTTTGCCGTAAACCACACTTTTTCTGCATCGACCTTTAAAATTCTATTTCTATTGATCATATAGGATCTACCCACTTTTTGAATACATGAAACATTGCGCAATCTTTTTTCAATAAACGCAATGGCCTTGCTTTCCAATCTTTTTTTTCCATTGGCCAAATGAATCTCCGTATAATTTTGTGAAGCCACACAATAACAGATATCAGAAATGAATTCCAGATCAAAACTTCCTTTTGATTTGATTTTCATTTTCTCTATAGGCGCATTTTTATCAAAAGGATAGTACATTAACCTATTTACCAATTTTTTCATTACATCACTAGGATCATTGTCCAAATTGTAACAAAATGAAATATCTTCCTCCCATCCATAAAAATTATAAAAAAGAGAAGCCTCCCTAACCGTAACAACTATTCTGGCATGATTATTTAAATTTTTTTGTTTGTTAAGCTCCCTTTCGTTATTTCTGTAATAGCTTAAAAAACCCCTAAGTTTAATCCTATCTTCCAACCTGTTGTCCTCAAGATAAAAAAAGACTAGTTTTTCGCCATTATCCACAAAAGCATTTTTATTTAACGCCCATTGTCTTTTTATACTTTCTTCAGATTCTAAATCGGGAAAGTTCTCAAATTCTAATAAGGTACCCTTGCTAACCACTCCTTGTTTTTATTTTGCTCGACAAAATAAAAAAAAATGGTTTTAAAACTTAACTTGTGACTATATAATCTATTAAAGACCAATTTGTTGGATAATGGGAGAAAAAAATTATGTCCTTTTGTTCAAATACAGCAATTATAGCCGAATGATTATCCCTACTCTCCTTTTTGCACCTTTCCTTTATGTGTTCCAGTTTTTCTTTCAAATCCAAATTATCTTCACTTAGCAAACTTAAAAGCTCATAGTCCGAAAATGCTTCCAGTACCCCATCCGAACATATAAAACATATGTCGCCCTCCTCTAAATCCGATAAAAGATGTATCTCCGGTTCAATGGTACTATTTTTCAAGTTAGCTATGAATGCCTTATTAATTTGATTATTTAGCGGATGCTTCCTTGCCTGTTCCCGTGTTATCTCACCTGATCTAACCAAGGATGATACCAAGGAATGATCCCAGGTTTGCCAAAATTTTTTCTTCCTAGGTTTTACAAAAAACACTCGACTATCACCGGCATGCATAGTAAAAAGTCCTGTTTTTGTCAAAAAAATTGCCGCTATGGTTGTCGCCATACCATCCAAACCAGCTTCGTTACATGCCAAGTTATTCAATTGATTTTGAGCTTTCCGGGCCAATTCTATTAAGCTCGGTTCATTTAACGGCTCATTGTCAAAGTTTTGAAGAATATAATTCGAAACTTCTTTACTTGCCAATTCTCCTTTTACACCCCCTCCAACACCATCACATATCAGCAGGCACCTTTCATTAAATTGAAGTGCATCCTCATTGTTCTTTTTTTTGCCAATATGGCTATAACTAAATACGATCACTATTCTATTTTTAAATAATTTAAGGAATACTATTGAATCCCATAACACAAAAAAAGAACTAAATAAAACCTAAACCTTCTCTTTTTGTACCAAATCATGGTTTTAATATACAAAGGACTAGGATATAATTAACTCCTGTCAATCCACATATTACCCACAATAACGAAATTCCCTGGGAAAACCATTGGTATTCCCCATTCCAATAAAGGAGGGTTTAATCCGGCTACAAATGGAAAACATAAACCCATCAAGCCTACAAGAGGAAATTAAAGGATTTTATAATTTGTGTGAATATATAAACATTTTGGCAGTTAGGTAGTCAGTCAAAGTTTTGCCAACTGCTTAAAGCAAAAAGGAAGGGCTATCGACCTTACCAGGCATCTTATGGGATATCAAAATTGGCCATAGATATGGACTTGATTAAAAGAGTTGGATAGGGCTGTCTTGAATGTGGTGCGTGTATTATTGGCTTGAAAATTTTCGGGTTACAAATTATATACTAGCCATTGGTTAAGGAGTTTAGACCTCCTTTTTTAAATCCATTCCAAAAAGAAGTAGGAAAACGCCTTTCATTTTACCATCCAAGCTTTTACGTAAAATAGAAAATGCTTTTGTAATATGTCCTTCAACGGACTTCTTGGAAATATTCAAATACTCAGCAATTTCAATATTGGTAAGTCCGTCCTGCTTGCTCAACAAAAATGCTTGCTTACACTTGGGAGGTAGGTTCTCGATTTCCATTTTCACCTGAACAAGTAATCTCTCCAAAGAATTTTCCGAATCATCTTGGACAAACACCCTAAGGGAATCGATATGTACTTTTTCCAATGAAAAAACAGGTCTTATCTTTCTGTATTGGTCAACAAACCCATTATATACGGATTTATATAAATAATTTATTAGGTCAACGTCGTCCTTTAACTTTTTTCGCTGTTTCCAGATTTTTATAAAGACATTCTGAACGATATCTTCCGAAATATCATAATCCCCAATAAGTCCAAATGCATAGGTACATAGTCTTTGGTGATATGTTTCAACCAAATAGGTATAAGCTTTGGAGTCACCTTTTTTTAATCCCTGAACTAAGATAACTTCGTTGATAAAATCCATTTTCATAATATAGGAATTGCAATAATAATTGTAAATATTTGACAAGTAAGAAAAATAATTCGTAAAAAAGCAAGGGTTGTAGAAAATTATTGCGTTTTAATTATGTAGTTCAATTTCTGTTGTCAATAATGATCCAAAATCTAATCGCAAAATACTTTACAAGACAAGCTTCCCTTTCTGAATTGGATCAGCTTTCCAAATGGATTGAAGACCCTTCCAATAAGGAGGAGTTTATAAAGTACGTGAAAATCAACCATGTAATAGATTTGAATGTGAAAAAATTTGGCACGGATGATTCTAAGATACAGTTGCTACAATTTATCGAGCGGGAAAAAAGAGCGGCTAAAATGCGTAAATTCAGGAATTTTGTAAAATACGCTGCCGTAATACTTATGGTTCTGGGCATTGGATATCTTTTCAAAAATGAAATAATCAATAGTGGATCGGATACTTTAGACCCTAAAACAAAGACAGCGGTAGAGGTTGTAAATATTATCCAAACAGGAACGGACAAGGCCATCCTTACTTTAGAAGATGGTACAAGTATTGATTTGGAAAAAGGAAAAACAATACAAACTGAAAATATAAAAAGCAATGGGGAGGAATTGGTATATGACTCCTCCAATAAAATAACCACTGAGATAGCATACAATTACCTAACCATTCCACGAGGGGGGCAATTTCACATAAAATTGGCAGATGGAACATTGGTCTGGCTTAACTCCGATAGTCAGTTAAAGTATCCCGTTGCCTTTGCAGAGGGAACCACTAGAATTGTAGAATTAATCTATGGTGAAGCCTATTTTGAGGTATCTCCAAGTACGGAGCATAAAGGAGCATCATTTAAGGTTTTAAACGCATCCCAAGAGATAGAGGTACTGGGCACCGAGTTTAATGTCAAAGCCTATAAAGACGAAACCAATATATATACCACCCTGGTAGAGGGCATGGTATCTGTAAGTACTGCTACAACTACTCAGGTACTAAAACCCAATCAGCAATCCAATTTAGACCTCAAGAATAATACTATAATAATCAACCCCACAAATGTAGGCCAAGAGATTGCATGGAGAAGGGGGCTTTTTAGTTTTAAAAGCAAGTCGTTACAAGAAATTGCCATGGTCCTATCACGCTGGTATGACGTAGATATAGAGTTTTCAACACCTGAGCTTAAATACGTGAAATTTAATGGCGTATTGAAGAAAGAAGAAGCTATCGAAGAAATATTAAACAGTATCTTAACTACTAATTCCGTAAATGCCTATGAAATAAAGAACAAAAAGATTACTATTAAATAAAGAAAGGGAACAAAGTTTATACCTGGACAGTACTGTGCTTTTGTCCCCTCTTTGCATCAATTGATTAATAATATTAACCAACTAATACTCAAATTTATGAAAATTAAATTTACTAACACTATTTTCCGTCAGCGGAAAGAGCTACTAAAGTTCATTATGAGAACATTCATATTTTTGCTTTGTTCCACTGCCTTTGGATTTACTTCGAGTGATATTTTCTCACAGAATACTAAAATTAATATTGACAAGGATCAGGTAGTATCCATTGATGCGGTATTCGACTTATTAAGAAATCAAACAGAATACACGTTCATATATGAAGAAAACCTATTTAAGGATACGCCTAAAGTACAACTTAAAAAAGGCATAATCCGTGCCAATAAATTATTGGAAACCTGTTTTTCCGGTAAAGATTTCGAGTTAAATATTAAGGGCAATAAAATCGTAATTATTGCTACCGAGTCCACCAGTGAGGAAATACAGACTTTCACTGTGTCAGGATCTGTTTTGGATGATGATGGACAACCTTTACCAGGTGCCAATATTATCGAAAAGGGGACGACCAATGGTACACTCACCGATTTCGACGGTAATTTTTCCATGTCAGTAGCCAATGAAAATGCCGTTTTAGTGGTGTCCTATCTTGGATTTGCAACCAAAGAAGTTAATCTTGGCGGGCAATCCACCATTACCATAAATTTAGTAGAAACTACCTCAGGCTTGGAGGAGGTGGTCGTTACCGCCTTAGGGATAAGGAGACAGAAAAAGTCACTAACTTATACCACGCAAAGTGTTGAATCTTCTGAATTAACCGGTGTTAGGGATCCAAATAATCTCATAAACTCTTTTCAGGGCAAGATTGCCAACGCACAAATTACACAAAGTGCAGGGGGTGTAGGTAGTGATTCCGAAATTATACTCCGAGGTTCCCGTTCCCTTGCAGGTAGCAACTCCGCGTTGATAGTGGTCGATGGGGTTCCAAACATCGACAACAATTCAACTTCCAACATTAATCCAGATGATATTGAGTCGGTAAGTGTCCTTCCCGGAGCTTCCGCAGGTGTTTTGTATGGTAGTCAAGCTGGAAATGGAGCTATAATAATAACCACAAAGAAAGGGACAAGGGGGGGCGATGTGTCCGTAAATGTAAATTCGAGCGTTGTTGTTGAATCACCTTTTGCATTACCCATGGTTCAAAATATTTATGGCCAAGGAAGTGCCGGTCTCTTAAATCCGGCTTCCGGAGAAAGTTGGGGAGCTAAAATGGAAGGTCAGGAATACGTAAACTATTTGGGTGAATCAAGACAATATTCGGCTCAACCCAATAATATAGAAGACTTCTTTAATAATGGAATTAGTTCCACGAATTCCATAAGCGTTTCTGGTGGCTTGGAAAAAGCACAAACATTTTTGTCATACACCAAAAAAGATGTCCAGGGTATTATTCCATCCAATAATTTGACGAGTCATAATTTTAATTTCAGGATATCAAATAAAATTGGAAATAAAATTACGCTAGATTCAAAAGTAAGTTATCTAACCCAGATCATTGACAATAAAACCAGAGCAGGTGAGGCGAATAATACGCCTGTTATGAATATTTATCAAATACCTAGAAATGTTAGTGATGCTGATGCCAGAAACTATCAGGCATTGGATAATGTTGGTGTTTACATGCCTACTCCCTGGCCATCAACATTGGCCTCTAACTATCAAAATCCATATTGGATCGTAAATAGGGATATCCTTGAAGGGAAGAAAGATCAACTATCGGGATTTATATCTGCTAAATTGGATGTAACCGATTGGTTAAGTGTAACAGGAAGAGCCAATTTGGCAAAGTCCTTTGAGGAAGAAAAACAAATGACCAATGTTGGAACAGTTTTATTCGCCAGAAATAAGGGCGGGTATTATCGAGAATCAGGTATTTCCGGTATTCAAAAATGGTTCGATTTAATCTTACAAGGGAATAATAAATTAAGCAAAAATTTTAGTGTTGATTATTCTGTTGGGGCCATATATCAAGACAGACAATTTGGTGTAAAAAATGATATAGCCGATGGTTTAAATGTAGCCAATAAATTCAGTTTAAATTTTGCTACCAATCCTCAGTTTAATTCCACATTAACCCAAATACAAACTCAGTCTGTTTTTGGAGATCTCAATTTATCATTTAAAGATAATGCCATAACTCTAAATGGCAGTTTTAGAAACGATTGGGATTCACGTCTTCCGGCTCCACACTCATTCCAATATTATTCTACAGGACTTTCAGGGGTCTTATCCGACTTGATAGAACTACCTGAATCCATATCATTCCTAAAAACTTATGTTACCTATGCCGAGGTTGGTAATGGTGGGCAGTTTGGACTGCTTTCTTCCTCCTATAATTACAGTCAAGGAGCAGGTAATGGGTACTTGAGTAGAAGCAATGTTCTTCCTTTTCCAGATTTAAAACCTGAGATTGTAAAAAACTGGGAAGCTGGATTACAGTCGAGATTCTTTAATAGCAGGGCTGGAATTTCTCTTGCCTACTATAAGAGCAACGCGATCAATCAACTCATTAGGATTTCACTTCCTGTTGCTACAGGCTATTCCCAAAGATATATTAATGCGGGGGATATTCAGAATGAAGGTTTGGAAATGGTACTAAACGGCTTTCCAATATTTTCTGAAGATTTCAGTTGGGAAGTTGATCTGAATTTTTCATTCAACGGGAGCAAGGTAATCAGTTTAACAGATGATCTTGATACTATTTACTTGGGAAGCTTTGGTAATTTTGGAGCTGTTCCTCAAGCAAAAATTGGTGGTAGCTATAATGATTTAATAGCGGATCAATGGCAAAGGGATGATAATGGCAACTATATCGTTACCGATGACGGACTCCCTTTTATTACCAGTCAATCCGGTCTCGATCCAGAAGTAATAGGAAACGCAAATCCAGATAAAATATTTGGGATAACCAACACATTCAAATACAAGGATTTTTCTTTGAGGATGTTGGTTGACGGTAAGTTTGGAGGGGTAATGGTTTCAAATACCGAACAGAACCTGTCTTTCAGCGGTATAACCGAAGCAACTGCAAAATACAGAGAGGGAGGATGGAATCTAGGAGGTGTTGATTTGGATGGGAATCCCGTTTCAACAACCATTTATTCCCAGCAATTTTGGCAAACTGTATCCGGTAAACGCTCAGGGGTTGGAGAATTTTTTGCTTATGATGCCTCTAACGTTAGACTAAGGGAAGTATCATTAGGGTATGACATACCGTTGCCATCTAATTTATTTATAAAAAAAGCAAGATTTTCACTTATAGCTCGTAATTTATTTTGGATATATCGAGGCAGCTCTATATTGGATATTCCAGGATTAGGGAAACGCAAGATGTGGTTTGACCCTGACATGGGTAAATATGCGGATGGAACCGAATATGGTGCGATTCCATCAACACAGAGTTTTGGTTTTAATCTTAATCTAATATTTTAAAAGAATAATCATGAAAGAGATAACAATAAAATTAAGAATGTGCCTTTTGGTTACGGTTAGTATTATAATACATACCGCTTGCACCGATGATTATACTGAAATTAATACGGACGTAAACTCAATTGCCACAGTAGGCCCATCCGAGTTGCCTTTTCTATTCTCAAAAGCGCTTACTGGGGTGCCTATTGGAGGACAAACTCCTGAAAACTTATTTTCAGCTCAGTACGCACAATATTTTTCCAACGTAACTTCCTATTTCCCAACGGATAGGTTGGTAATAAGGATGGATTGGCTTAGGAATGCATTTAACCCAATATATGTGGATGTTATGCCACAGTTACAGACTATTTTGGATAATTCCGAAGAAAACTCAGCTGAACATGCACTTGCTGAAATATGGTGGGTTTATTCGTTTCATAGGGTTACTGACTACTGGGGGCCTATACCCTATTCAAAAGCTGGTGAGGCAAGTACCTCAATTCCATATGACAGCCAAGAAAGTATTTATAATGACTTTTTTGAAAGACTGGATAGGGCTGAAGGGGCGTTAAAGGCTTTGCCAAGCGACCTGAAACCCTTTGGATCCTATGACTTAATGTATGAAGGGGATATTAATAAGTGGATTAAGTTTGCCAATACCTTGAGACTGAGACTGGCAATAAGAATCTCCAAAACCAATCCAGAATTGGCAAAAGTTCAGGGGGAGGAAGCCTTTTCCAACACTGTTCTTGAAAGTAGTCCAGAGGATGATGCACTAATTCAGCAAAATACCATTGACATAAATCCGATTTCACAAATGTCTGAATGGAATGAATTCAGAATGAGTGCTGCAATGGAATCTGCTTTGGTAGGATATGATGACCCAAGAACTCCTGAGTATTTTTTACCATCGGTTAATACCGGTGAATATGAAGGCCTAAGAAATGGATTAAGTGTGGAACAATTGTCGGATGAAATGAATAGTGCCCACTCAAATTCACATGTTGGCCCTCGTTGGACATCTCCGGCTTCAGGAGGCATAGATGATTTTTATTCTACACCATTGAATGTAATGTCTTCTGCCGAAGCTTACTTTCTAAGGGCTGAAGGTGCTTTGCTTGGATGGGAAATGGGAGGATCCCCCGAAGAATTGTATGAAAAAGGAATCGAAAATTCATTAATGCAATGGGGTGTTACGGACGCTTCGGTCATAGAATCATATATTAACAGCAACGCTACTCCTGCAGCTCCAAACGATTTTCTACAATCACCTCCTATAGGTGATATACCGGTTAAGTTCGATACTACCGATGAGGACATTCAGTTCCAGCAAATATTTATGCAAAAATGGATTGCTCTATTTCCCGATGGTGTAGAGGCATGGGCTGAATACAGACGTAGCCGGGGACTGCCTTTATATCCTGTAGCTAATTCTGATAATATTGAAATTACCGATCCAACCACCCAATGGATTAGAAGGGTTCCTTTTCTCTTATACGAAAAGCAGTCGAACGGCGAAGCTGTCGATGAGGCTATCAATTTGTTAGGTGGCCCAGATTTAATAACCACGCCTCTGTGGTGGGATAAGAATTAAAAAATATAAATATAATAATCCGATGTACACTCTTCTTAGTACATGGACAATTTTTCAAGTGAGTGGAACAATTGTGTTAGGTTTCGCAAGAAATTGTACATCGGATTTTAAACTTTTAGGATTTAAATCCCTTGGCAATAAGACCTATTGAAGGTTGTTTTATTGCACCCAAATATGCCAGGATTAAAACCTTTTTAATGTTTTTTTTGGCTAATTATCCCAATGGGATGCAGCAGGGCTATGTTTGTTAAGATAGAGCAAGAAAAGTCTCTCACCAATTTTCGGAACACAATATAAATAATGGAACCAACCAAGCTTGTCCATTATCCTTATTGTTTCAATCGAACAGGGGCTACTAACGGAAACATCAGAAAAAAAGGCCATGGAGACCCTGTGGTTATAGCTAATTTAACGAAGGCATCAATGGGGCATATAATCTATATGGATTAAAAATTTGTCAATGACAAGGTATAAATCATAGGCTAGAAAATAGTTTGGCAGCTATAAGGAAAGCCTTGGTTTTTAACTTATAAATAACGGCATGCAAGAAAGACTTGAAACGTAGAAATAAATTGATTTTTTGTTTAAAAAAATGGAAATGACGAAAAAAAGAAAAAAAGGATTATTGTTTGTTTATTTTGAATACACAAGCATCTACCAGAAAGTAATATTTTTATTTCTCTTGCTTGTAGTTGCTTTTGATGCCTATGGACAAAAACGATCAACTCAAATAAAAAACAATCCTGAGTTTATCAGTTACCCTGAATTTCCAGAAGCCCACTCAACATGGGGAGATATTGGTTACAATCCCGTATATAACAAAGTGTACATAGGTGTAACCAATCATTTGAATAAAGTTGGCCTCTATGAATATGATATTGCCCGCAACGAAATGAAATTGAACGGGTTTATTGCAGATATGGCCAATTTAAGGCCGTTTCAATGGCAGGGAAAAATTCATTCAAAAATAGTATTTGATAAAGAAGGCACTGTTTATTTCTCTACAGATGGAGGGGATTATAGGCATTTGTATTTTATGGATGGTCCCCTTGGCTATGTAGGCGGCTATTTTATGAAATGGAATCCAGCCGATAATAAACTGACCAATTTGGGTATGGGCTTGCAATATGAAAGTACCAAAGACCTGGATATTGATATGGAAACAGGGAATTTGTACGGTACCACTTTTCCGCAAGTTCATTTTCTCATCTATGACGCAAATAAGAACGATTTAAAGGATTTGGGCAGATTGGGGTCGGGACATGTCCCTAGGGTATTGTTTACCGATACTTGGGGCAATTGTTACTATGTAGATTGGAGGCAACGGCTTGTGAAATATGAGAAGAGCGAGGAAAAGCTCATTTTTGCGAAGGAAAGCCTGCCTTCCTTTCCCGGAACACCCGGCTATTCCATAATAACGGGGATTACTGCCTATGCAAAGGATACTGCCAACAACATTGTTTATTTAATAACCTATGGCGGAAAAATATTAGCCTATCACCCCCAAAAAACCGGGTTCGGTAAAGTGGAGGATTTAGGTGGGGTCTACGATGCTAAAGGAAAGGAAAAATGGAACTATTATGTTCCAAACCTAGCGATGGGCAAAAACGGAAAGCTCTATTATTTTGTAGGTGGCCATGGCATTGAAGCTGTTAAAAATAGTACGCTGTTTATTGAATTTGACCCTAAGACACGGGAACGGAAAGTATTGATCCAGTACCCTACTTCGGTAGTACATGAAGCCACTGGTGCCGATGTGATCGATGAAGATGGCAATATATACTTTGCCGGCAGAAAGGGCGATAACCATAACTCTACTCCCTTTATGATCAAATTTAATCCTGCAAGGGATCTTAAATACTAAATACGTTATTAAATGAAAAATAAAATAAGAGTATCATTATTGGCATTGGCCCTCTTTTGTTTCTTACATATACGCTCACAAGTAAACAAAAGACCGGATGGCTTTGCCATAGAGCTTTCCTTAGAAAATACCGACTTAAAAAGACTGCCTATTTATAGAAATTCCATTACATCCCTTCATGTATACGGAGATTATATAATTGGAGGTACAACCGCCAATGAAGGACTTTCCCCCTTCCTATTTTCTGCATCGTTAAGTCAAAGGGAACCTGTAGATTTTAAGGATCTGGGTAGCTTGATACCGGGCCAGGAAAGTATTCAATCGGGTTTTGGTATAGGCAAGGATGGATTACTGTATTGCGGAAGTATGTCCAATTCAAAGGAAAATAATACAAACGGGGGCCATCTATTCCAAATCTCAATTAATTCAAACGGCGCATTAAAAATAATAGACCTTGGTGTTCCCGTAAAGGGTGAAGGCATATTTACCTTGGTCGGTGATACGGCTGGAACACAAATTTATGGAATCAGTTATCCAAAGGGGCATTTCTTTGTGTATGATACCGAAAGTGGTAAGACCAAAATATTTGAGGGCATTATTCCTTCTGAATCTGATCTTACCGAATACAAAACGTATGACCTACGCCCTCAAGACTATCTGTCCAGAAGCTTAATACAAGGCAATGACGGGAAAATTTATGGCAGCGCCCCCATGAACAAACTATTCTCCTTCGATCCAAGTACCGAAACTTTAAGGATACTTGATGATACGTTGCCAGTGGTATGGAAAAGAAACATACTTGGGAGGGTTGATTCTTGGGCAAAAGACAAAGAGGGTATTCTTTATGGAGGCAATTCCGGCGATGGACAATTGTTTACGTTGAATCCTGTTACAGGTGTGGTAAAAAATCTAGGTAAGCCAATTACCTTGAATCGCTTAAAGGGCCTAAGTTTTGGAAGAAATGGCAAATTATATGGCGTTGCTGGTGGCACACCGGGTTACGCCCATTTATTCAGGTACGATTCAGATTTTGGGTTTTATGATTTTGGAAACCCCAAATTTACAATGGTAGCACCAGGCATTGAACAGGGAATTAGTTGGAGGTCCTTTAATATAGAGACTGTTACATCTTCGGAAGACGGTAGGTATATTGTGATGGGCGAAGGCGAATCCCTAAGTCAAATTATGGTATTGGAGGTTCCTCAAAAATAAACCGCTTTAAAATATGGTATTGTATTATAAAGCATAAAAAATGACCATTACGTTCGAATATACAGAGGGGGGACACTGGTGGAGTAGGGAGTTGATTTTCCAATTCCACAACAGAAAATAGTGGCCAATGTGCAGTCTTAAAATAAGGAATAGTTTAGTATTGTTTGTTATAGTTAGTTGTTTGTTGAATATAGGTTGGCTATTCATATAACCAACCTTTATTCTCATAGGTAAATCCGTTGTTATTGAATAGACCTAATGCACATTTTAGTTTGAACGTTAGTTTTTATGATCAACAAAAACATTGGCCATTTCAACAACAAATAGAAATTGGCCGTCTAACGCAATTTATTTAGAGGGCGAATTAAAATAAGATAAAAATAGAAATATGAGATTTATTCATAAAATAGCATGTATTTTTTTATTACAATCAGTATTCATATCATGCATAGATTCTACTGTTGATAAAAATAAAACCATAAGAAATGAGACTTCTGAAAACTGGACCCATATGGGACCCGGCGGTGGAGGTTCAACTTTTATGCCTACATTTTCATATTCGAGTACGGACGATTTTCTTATACGATGTGATATGACAGGCTCTTATTTAACCAAGGATGGGGGAGAATCTTATTCACAAATAAATTATCCAAATGGTTCTTCTTCATTTGCCTATGATCCATTGGATGAGAACACGGTCTATATCGGGGCATCCTCTTTAAATAGGTCAGAAAATGGAGGACAAACATGGGAAATGATATTCCCAAAGAAAGAGGATATTATTGAGGAAATTTTTGTTGGGGATCATGCCAATTATTCAATAAAAGCAAAAGAAAATTCCTTATACGCCAATAGTGGAAAAGGAATACGAATAAAAAATATCAAAGCAGACCCCAAAGATGCTGGCCATATTTATTTCAGTATTAACAAGGCTTTTTACTATTCAACGGATAAAGGTGAAAACTGGACTAGGATAGCACTGGATGATGACATTAAATTCATATACACAAATGCGCAATATCTGAAGGATACGGTATATGTTTTTACAACAAATAGCGTCATTAAAATAGATAAAGGTACTTGGAAACATACCACCTATCCAATCCCAAATGAAATGAAACCGGCCTTTTCCTATACTGGAGGCAACATAAAAAACAGTGGAGATTTTATTTTCTATGCTTTACAAAACAATGCAGGTAGTGACAGTAGACCAGATGCAGTAGCCAAGACTTCTTTATGGACAAGCAATGACCTAGGCCTTACTTGGGAACTAAACCAAGATCCAACCTTTAACAATTCACAATCTATAGCCCCAACTTATAAAAGTATATCCGCTTCCGAAAACGACGCCGAAAATGTCTATGCGGTTACTTTGTCCTATAAGGAGAAGAAACAAGACAATGGATTATCCCACTGGTATGGCACTTTAAAGTCTGAAGATAAAGGTAAATCATGGAATTGGGTATGGAAAGGAGGTGGCGGTATTGGACAATACGGTGTAAGGGACGGAAAAGATGCACCTAACTTAAGTGATGCATGGGTTCAAGAAGCTTTCGGGGGAGAATTCATTCTTTTAATAGATGTAGGCGTTTCCCCTATCAATTCCGATGTAGCTGTAATTACAGATTGGTATCGCACCATGAAAACCGTGGATGGAGGTAAAACTTGGACCGAAATATATAGCAATAAGCAAAAAGAAGGAAGCTTTACAAGTCGAGGTATTAATGTTACAACAAGTTATGGCGTCCATTTCGATCCATTTGATCAGGATCATATAGCAATAAGCTTTACGGATATAGGATTCCACCATTCATACGATGGGGGAAAAAGTTGGTATAGATCCACCAAGGGCATCCCTATTGAATGGCAGAACACTTGTTATTGGATGGCTTTTGACCCGGAAGTAAAGGATAAAGTTTGGTCTGTGTGGTCTGGATTACACGATTTTCCGAGAGGAAAAATGACAAGAAGCCCAAAATGGAAAGAAAAATATTATAAAGGAGGGGTAGCAGTTTCAGTTGATGGGGGTAAAACTTGGAAACCCACTATAGAAGGTCTTGGCCCTAACACGCCAACAACTTCCATTGTATTGGACAAAAATTCTCCTGCAAACAATAGAACACTTTATATAGCGGCCTATGGCAAAGGGGTCTATAAATCTATTGATGATGGAAAAACTTGGAAGCTACATAACAACGGTATAGAGGGCAGTTTGGCTGCCTTTGAACTCACAATACAAGACGATGGAACTTTGTTTTTAATTACCTCACCCATACCCCAACATAAGAACGAAAAAGCGGGCAGGGAGGTATTTATGGGGAATCTGTACAAATCTATAGATGGCGGAAATTCCTGGAAAGCCCTAGACCTTGGTGATAAGGTTCAGTTTCCCAACGGACTCACTTTTGATCCCCAAAACCCAAATAGGCTTTATGTAGGCTCTTGGTCAGATATTCATTTAAGTGATCTAATTGGGGGGTCACTTGCCAATGCCACTGGTGGAAATGAATTAATGGATTTGGACGGAGGTATCTTGGTATCCGAAGACGGTGGGGGTACTTGGAAGCAAATTTTTGATGAACATCAATATGTCTATGACGTAACCGTTGATCCTTATCATCCGGGGCGGATTTATTGCAACACCTTTAATCAAGGTGCGTATAGGAGCAATGATTATGGAAAAACATGGAATAAGCTCAAAGATTACGATTTTCATTGGGGCCACCGTGTAATTATTGATGAAAATAATACGGAAAAGGTATACTTAACTACATTTGGATCCAGTGTTTGGCACGGGTCGCCAAAAATAGAGTAAACAAGTATAGTATGGGAACAGGTCACCCCCTAGACCTCCTGCCCATTGTTTGTAGTTCACCTAACACTTTCAACTATTGAACCATCTTTTAATGCAATTAAAGTTACGGACCATGAAATACGCTATCAAATTCTTATTTCTTTTCTGCTTTCTAACACAACAGCTAAGTGCGCAAGAAGATGTAAGCTTTTTTGAGTACTGGAAATCGTATTCGGATATTGAAAATTCCCTATACAAACACTTTAGCGCTATTGCGTATGATCAGCTAGAACAGACCAAAAGTGAAACCAACAACCTAAAGACAGCCGAAGACTGGCTAGAAAGGCAAACTACCGTAAAAAACAAACTGTTGGAGGCCGCTGGGCCATTTCCAGAAAAAACACCCTTAAATGTCCAGATAACCGATGTTTTAAAAAAAGATGGATTTAGAATTGAAAAAATCATCTACGAATCGGTTCCAAATAACTTTATCACAGGTGCCCTGTACATCCCAGATGGCATTAAAAAAAATGCTCCGACCATTTTTTATGCTTGCGGACATTCACGGGAAGGGTTCAGGGTAGAAATATACCAGCATATTATTATCAATTTGGTTAAAAAAGGGTTCGTGGTATTTACAATTGACCCCATGGGACAAGGCGAACGCTACGAATATTGGGATGAACAAATTAACCAATCCATTTTACCAATTCCTGACCATGAGCACTCATATGCCGGCGCACAATGTATAATTTCCGGGTATTCTACTGCAAGTTATTTTATTTGGGACGTTATTAGAGGCATCGATTACCTCCTCACTAGAAAAGAAGTAGATCCCAATAGACTGGGAATGACCGGAAGGTCTGGTGGAGGCAACCTAACGGCCTATATAGGCGCTTTGGATGATAGGGTCCTTGCCACTGCGCCTGAATGTTATATTACAAGCTATGAATACCTATACCGATCAAGAGGCCCGCAATGTGCCGAGCAAAATTTATATCAAATGGTCGGCAAAGGACTTGACCATGCAGATTTCATTCAAGCAAGGGCCCCAAAACCAACCTTTATCATTAGTACCACCCGCGATTTCTTCAGCATACAGGGAACACGAGAAACCTTTCAAGAGGTCAAAACTATGTATGACGCTTTAGGGAAACCGCAAAACCTTTCTATGATTGAAGATGATGCAATACATCAATCAACAAAAAAGAACAGGGAAGCCATGTATGCCTTTTTTCAGAAAGAGTTGGATAACCCAGGGTCGAATGTAGATATGGAAGTTGAGGTTCCCACAGTAAAAGAACTTCAAATAAGCAAAACCGGTCAGCTAAATACATCTTTTAATAAAGAAACCATATTTTCACTAAATAAAGCCAAGGTTGCTAAACAAGAAGCGTCCCTATTAAAGAAACGGAGCGATTACAGTGCACACCTCAACAAAATTGTAACGGATGCGAAACAAATCTCCGGGTTTAAAGCACCTAGCAATTTAAAAAAGGTCATCTTTTCTGGAAGATACCTAAGCAACCGTATACTGGAAAAATATTTGGTATCCGGTAGCGGGGAATACATGCTTCCTGTAGTCCTATTGAAACCACTACAAAATATAAGAAATGAAGTGGTACTGTATTTTGACACAAAAGGAATAGAACACGCGGTTCAACAAGACAGCATCGTTTCCGGGATATTAGACAAAGGGTACACCGTTTTGGTAACAGATTTACCCGGAATTGGAGAGCTTGGTCCTGGCTATTTAAAAGGGGATTCCTATATTAAAGAAGTCTCTTACAACCAATGGTTTGCTGCCAATCTAACAGCTAATTCTTTTGTAGGACTTAGATCGGAAGATATTTTAAGAATCCTACATTTTGCCGAAAAAGAATTAAACGCCACCAACATTGCCGCCATTTCCAATGGCGCTCTAGGTAGCGAACTACTTCATGCTGCTGCTTTCACTAACAACATCGATAAAATCGCACTGATCAACCCTTTTCTTAGTTATATAGACATAGCTACCACAAAGCTGTATGCCCCATCTTATATTCCGCACACCGTTTCGGGCGCTATAGAAAAATATGACTTGCCCGATTTAATGGCTTCGTTGTATCCGCGTAAGGTCCTGGTAGTTGATCCTATGTCCGGTGACGGACATCCGGCAAGTATGTTGAACATTGAAAATAGTCTTAAGTTTCCTTTAGAAGTTTACAAGAAAAAAGGAGGTGAAAAAAATATGGTCATAAGTACTAATGTGAATGAAAGCCAACTCACAATATCCAAATTACTTACATGGTTAAAATGAAATTCTATAATTAAAAGGGTAGCAATTTTTTTAGGCAGTTACGAAAAATATGGCACTAAAACACAACAAACTTAAATTACAGGGAACATGGGAAATTTTATAAGGCCAATACCCACAAAAAGGCAAAGATGTAACTAATAGAAAACAGACATGGAAAGAAGAGAAGCATTGGTTAATATATCATGGTTGTTAAAATCGGCTTTTTTAGCACCAACACTTTTGACAGCCTTGCAAAGCTGTCAGGAGGAAGTTTCGGAAACCAACAAGTTATTGGTGTTGAATGATTATCAAAATGATTTGATAAAAACAATTTCAGATACAATAATACCTAGAACAACAACTCCAAGTGCATCGGATGTAAAGGTTAATTATTTTATAGATCTATTGCTCAAGGATGTATTTGAAAAAGACGTTCAACAAAAGTTTTTAAAAGGATTGATACAATTTGATGAAACATGTAAATCAAATACAGGGAAAAGTTTTTTAAATCTTACCGAAAAGGAACAGCATGATTATTTAAAACAAGTTGATGAAGATATTATGAGCAAGGAATATGGAGATTTGGTGCCTTTTTATTATTCATTTAAGGTGTTGACCATAAAGACTTACTTTTCTACGAAAGAGGGGGCGTTGAACAATCTTAATTATAATCCGGTACCAGGTCCCTATCAAGGGGAAATAGAACTTAAAAAGGAGGATAAAATAACTATAGGAAACAGGATGTAACAGCTATGAAAGAGAAAAATACATATGATGCTTTGGTTGTTGGCTCAGGAATGACTGGAGGATGGGCCGCCAAAGAGTTTACAGAGAAAGGATTTGAAACTCTTGTTCTTGAAAGGGGACGGGATGTGAAACATATTGAAGATTATTCAACAACCTATAAGGCTCCTTGGGAATACAAGTATCATGGCCATGATTCGCTTAAGGATAAAGAGCAGTATCCCATACAAAGTAAAAAGTACAATTTTGATTCATCGAGCAAACATTTTTTTGTCAATGACAAAGAACACCCTTACTTGAATCCGCCGGATAAGCCCTTTAGGTGGTTTAGAGGTTATCAGACAGGTGGGAGAAGTTTAATTTGGGGTAGGGGCACATTTCGAATGAGTGATCTTGAATTTGGAGCAAACCTTAAGGATGGGCATGGAGTAGACTGGCCGATCCGATATAAAGATATAAAGCCATGGTATGATTATGTTCAAAGATTTATAGGGATCTGCGGTACTAAAGAAAATATACCCCATTACCCAGATGGGGATTTTCTTCCTGCCTTTGAAATGAATACCGCTGAAAAGGTAATTAAAGAACGCCTAGAATCGCATTATCCGGATAGAAGGTTGACACCAACTAGAATGGCGCATTTAACCAAAATAAAGCCAGGGCAATTTAAAGGTAGGTCCCAATGCCAATCAAGGGATATGTGCCATACAGGTTGCCCCTTTGGAGCTTATTTTAGTAGTAATAGTTCTACCCTGCCTGCTGCTTATGAAACAGGTAAACTCACCTTTAAATCAAATGCCATAGTAGCGTCTGTTATATATGATGCCGAAAAAAATAAGGCCATCGGATTAAAGGTGATAGATGCAAATACAGGAGAAACCAATGAGTACTATGCCAGAGTCATTTTTCTCTGTGCCTCAACTTTAGCTTCAACAGGAATTCTACTTAACTCCAAATCGGCTCGTTTTCCAAACGGGCTTGCCAACTCCAGCGGAGTACTTGGACATTATTTAATGGGACACCATAAAAATATTGGGGGAGAAGGAATTCTGGAAGGGTATGAAGATAAAATATATAAAGGACATCGACCATCCAATTTAGCGATTCCCACCTTTCGAAATGTAGTGAAGCAGGAAATGGATTTCCTAAGAAGTTACGGCGTTTCTGCCATGGCAGCTAGACAGGGAGTGAACCCTGCACAAATAGGTATTGGGGATGAATTCAAAGAAAAATTAACAAAGCCAGGTCCTTGGGAAGTGAAGCTTAGTGCGTATGGAGAGTGCTTGCCCTATTTTGAAAATAAGGTAGAATTGGATGCTACTAAAAAAGATAAATGGGGAATTCCTTTATTGAATATTTCAGCTGAATTTAAGGAAAATGAAATGAAAATGAGAAAAGACATGAAATCCCAAATTGCTGAAATGTTGGAGGTTATGGGAGCGAAGAATATAAAGGTGTATGAAGGTTCGCATATTGTTGGCGATGCAACACATGAGATGGGAACGGCGAGAATGGGGAATGATCCAAAAACATCTGTGCTCAATAAGTACAATCAATGTCATGATGTTCCCAACCTTTTTGTAACCGATGGTTCGTGTATGCCTTCTTCAGGGTATATGAGTCCTTCGTTTACGTATATGGCACTCACGGCAAGAGCATGTGATTATGCATTTAAACAAATGAAAAAAGGAATGTTTTAAGTCTTTTTTCATTGGGTTGATTTAAAATAAACAATATACCCATAGCGTGGTAATAGTCAAACCAAACACAGTGTCAGAACAATAAATATGAGGCTAACATCATTAGATTTTTTTAGAGGAGTAACAGTTGCTGCAATGATCTTGGTAAATGATCCGGGGAGTTGGCAAATAAAGTATTACCAATTATCGCATGCTAAATGGGAAGGGTGTACCATTACCGATTTAATATTTCCTTTCTTTTTGTTTATTGTTGGAGTATCTATTACACTTGCCTTTGGAAAGGCTTTAACCAAGGGGGCAACCAAAAAACTCCTACTAAAGAAAACTATAAAAAGAGCATGTATTATATTTTCCCTTGGATTGTTTCTTAACTTATTGCCTAATTTTAATTTTAACGAAATTAGAATTCCTGGTGTGCTTCAGCGAATAGCATTGGTATACCTATTTTGTTCGATTCTATTTTTATATGCTAGTAAAAAAAGCCAAATAATTTGGTTTGGAGGAATTCTTATAGGGTATTATATTGTAATGATGTATGTTCCTGTTCCCGGTATTGGACCGTCAAACTTGGATCCCATCAATAATTTTTCGGCTTGGTTTGATAGACTAATATTGGAAGGATATATAGGTAGCCATGGACAGGGGCAATATGATTCTACAGGCATTTTCACTACGATTCCTGCAATAGCTTCTGGATTATTTGGTGTTCTCAATAGCCATTTGCTTGTAAGGAAAGATATTGCAACTGAAGTAAAGCTAATTTGGATGTTTATAATTGGATGTACATTTCTAATGCTAGGCTGGGCATTTAGCTATGAATTTCCAATGATTAAAAGATTGTGGACATCATCCTATGTGTTATTTACATCCGGCATAGCTGTTATTTGTTTCGCCACATCCTTTTGGTTTTTGGATGTTCAAAAATTTCAAAAAGGGATTAAGCCTTTTATCGCTTTTGGCACCAATGCTTTGACTGCTTATTTTGTAGCAGGAATTTTTGGTCAGTTAGTAACCAGAAATCAATTTATTACATTTAATGGGAGTAAAATCAGCCCTAAGGAGTGGATGTTTAATGAGGTTCTTACTTCAGTATTCAACCCTTATAATGCATCTTTTGCATATTCCATAATAAATACACTATTGATTTTTATTCTTATTTGGTATATGTACAAGAGGAATATAATAATTAAGGTTTAATTGAACCGAAGAATTAAATTATAAAAAAACCATATGTCCAAGTGTTTTTTAAATGTTAGTTATAGTTAGTTTGCCAGATTGTAGTTCTAATCATGCCCTTAAATCATCTTGCCATAGTTTCTTATAATCCTTGGTTTACTAAAATTGTAGCCTTTCCCAATCGTATTATTTTGTGATCTTTAACAGGGACTCCTTAAGACAGTATACCAAGGTTTCATTGGAAAGGTTTGGGGTAGCACCTTAGACTGTATAAACTACTCGCCCAGGTTTTATCTTAAAACCAAACAAAGGATTCTTTTGGAAAATCCCGCCTAAATGGAAGCTATTGGAAATTGATTAAAAACCATTTTTACACTATTTAATAAGGCATAATGGGATCAAAAAAAGAGAAAACAGAGATGATAAGAAAATTGGCCGATACCTAAAAAATACTAACTTTAGCGTTTAAATCCCCTAAAATTCATTGCTCTGTCTAGAGTCCCGATAATACTACTTCTACTTATATGCTTTCCTTTAAAAGGGAATTGCCAGGGACTTTTATTTAATTCAAATGACAGTTTAATAGCCAAAAGAACGGAATACAATGTATTCGCCAACATCCAGCCTAATTTTAACAAATCCTTTGAGGTTAATTTTGATCTATCCATATTGGACAGTGATAGTTTTGGATATATTCTTTCTATAGGCGATAAAAATCAGTTAACCTCGTACTCCCTCACCTACTTAAACAGTTCAGAAGAATCGTTTCAACTAAGTTTTAACTTGGACGGGGTTAAAAATCTTTTAAAGATACCATTGCAGGAGAGCTCCCTTGGGAATAAAAAATGGATGAATATTTCCCTAACGTTCAATGTCTCGTCAAAAAAAATTATCCTAACCGTTGACCATAAAACCTTTAGCACTGACCGGTATGAATTTAAAACCAATATCACCCCAAATTTATTTTTTGGAAAACACGGTAGTATAATAGATGTTCCTTTAATGGCCATTAAAAACCTATCCATCACCGAAGGTTCCAACACATATCAATTTAACTTTCATGAAAGTGAAGGGAATACCGTCTATGATGCCCATGGCAAAGGATACGGTACCGTACTGCATCCTAATTGGCTCATTAATGATTCCTATCATTGGAAACATAGATTCACCACCCGTTCCAAATCAATCACATCCTTGGCTTTTGATGAAACCAACCAAAGGTTTATCTATATCAATTCAGATTCCATTGGCTATTATGAATATGGAAAGGATCTAAACAGGAAACGTCCATTAAATGACATATTTCCAGTTCCCATGAACCTAGGTACCAGTTTTGTAAATTCGGGAACGAACGAATTGATCGTATATGAAGTAAACGACCTTCCCAATGATAGTGCTACAATTGCGAGTATTGACCTAGACAATCTAAATACCAAAATACTAAGCCGCCACCAACTCACGCAGCAAAGACACCACCACAATTTAATTTGGGATCATAACAATAACCGTTTTATCATATTCGGTGGTTTTGGAAACCAAAGGCTAAACAATACTTTTAATACATTTGACCTTTCTACCAACAAATGGGATACTCTAACTTTAAAGGGAGCTACCATTTCCCCTCGTTTTTTCTCTGGAATGGTTCAAACCGGTCCTGAGGAAGTCTTAATATTTGGAGGGGTAGGCAATGAGTCCGGTGACCAAAGTATAGGCAAGACTTATTATTATGATTGTTACGAGGTAGATTTTGAAAAAGGAAATATAAAAAAACTATGGGAAATAAATCGGGACCAAAACTTGGCTTCCGTCAGAAATATGGTTCTTTCCTCCGATTCCACCGCCTTTTACACCTTAAATTATTCCGAATACATTCCAGATTCCTTCCTACAAATGAATCGTTATGACCTTAACACCGGTAATTTTGAAATACTTGGTGACTCCGTGCCTATTGTTTCCGAAAGAATAAAGACGAATGCCAATCTCTATTTTAATAATGAAACAAACGAATTTTATTGTACGGTTCAGGAGTTTTCTATTGATGGTTCCAATACCATCAATATCTTTTCCTTGAACAACCCCCCGGTTTCCAAAAAAATGATTGCCAAATATACCTCCGAAAAGACCCCTACCCAATATATATGGGCTTACATTTTATCGGGTATTTTCCTTATGCTCATTTTCTCTTGGTACATCATAAAAAGATGGAACAAAAATAAAAGGGAAAAAGAAAAACAAATAAGGACTATCATTGCTGTAGATCAATCCACCCAATATACCGGCATTGCCAACAATTCCATCTCCCTCTTTGGTCCATTTACAGTATTTGATCCCGATGGAAAAAACATTAGTTATTTGTTTAGCAATAAAATAAGACAGCTGTTTGTGCTCATCCTATTGCATAGTTGGGAAAAAGTTCCTTTGGGAATTGTTTCCGAAGAAATCAACAATATCCTGTGGCCAGAAAAGGAGCCTAAGAAAGTAAAGAATACGAAGAATGTAGCTATAAACCAGTTGCGAAAGACCCTGCTGGATATGAAAGGTTTGGAGGTGGTATTCACCCAAGGTTTGTTTTCTATTTCATTTGACAAGGACTTTCATTGCGATTATTTTGATTTTATCAAAAGCTTAAAAGCCTTAAACCAAAATGCAGGTAACGATAAGGCTATGGAAAGGCTTGTGTACATATCCAAAAAAGGGACCTTTCTAAAATCCTTTAACCATCCGTACTTTGATCAAATAAAGACCGACTTTGAACACGAGGTCCTAAAGGTTATCCCTGATCAAATTAAACATTTCCACAAGGAAAATGATTATGCCAAAGTGGTTCAGTTGACCGAAATACTTAGTAATATAGAGCAATTGAACGAGTTGTCCCTTTATTATAAAATTCATGCCTATATTAAATTAGGCCTTGTAGACAGGGCAAAGAAATACTACAATAATTTTGTCATCGAGTACAAAAAAGTACTCGATGACGATTTCCCTTATACCTTTAATGAAGTTACCGAGAACATCCCTGATGATTTAAAGTAAGGACAGCCAATCGGCATTCCCAATTATATACTTAGGCAAAGTCCTTAATTACCATTTTAATTGTCTTTGGATAGGGAATAGGGTTTTGAACTCTCTTCCGTTCCCCTTTTTAAGTTGGGTTCCGATTTCATAATTAGTTCAAATTTACTGCCCTTCATGATATCGTCATAGGTGATATAAGTTTTGTTGTACATTTTTTTATTCCTCTGAATAACATCAATATATATGTTCTCCTTGGAGTTCTCCCTGGCATTTATTTCAAAGGTTTCTCCATTTCTCAAATGCATTTTCACATTTTTAAACAACGGACTACCAAGGGCGTATTGCCCGGTACCTGGAGTTACGGGATAAAACCCTGCTGCTGAGAACACATACCAGGCAGAGGTTTGCCCGTTGTCCTCATCCCCACAAAGGCCATCAGGTGCCGAAGAGTACAATTTATCCATAACATTTCGCACATGTTTTTGTGTTTTCCAAGGTTGCCCTAACCAATTATACAAGTAAATTGCATGTTGTATAGGCTGATTTCCATGTGCGTATTGTCCCATATCCGCCACTAACATTTCTGTTATTTCATGGATTTGTTGCCCGTAATACGATTCATTAAATGTTGGGGGAGTAGTAAATACACTATCCAAGCGCGAACGCATTTTCTCTTGGCCTCCAAATTCTTGGGCTAAGCCTAAGGGATCGTGAAACACGCACCATGTCCAATGCCAGGCAGCGCCTTCAGTAAAGGCATCACCCCATTTATCCGGCGTATAGCTAGTAGCCCAAGATCCATCTTTGTTTTTGCCCCGCATAAATCCAATTTCTGGATCGAATACATTTTTATAATTTAAAGAACGTTGCCTGAACAATTCTACCTCCTTCTTCGGCTTTCTTAAAGCTTCTCCCAATTTTGCAATGCTCCAATCGGCAAAGGCATATTCCAGAGTTCTGGCGGCATTTTCATTTACACCAACATCATAAGGTACATAGCCCAACTCAT
This sequence comes from Arenibacter flavimaris, assembly GCF_030291335.1. Classification (NCBI taxonomy): domain Bacteria; kingdom Pseudomonadati; phylum Bacteroidota; class Flavobacteriia; order Flavobacteriales; family Flavobacteriaceae; genus Arenibacter; species Arenibacter flavimaris. Next base: position 196,414 of record NZ_JASWIM010000001.1, on the reverse strand, counting down.
TGTAAAATTCTGCACCAAACCTACCTACGGAATTTAAAGGACCTTTACTATTCGAATTCTTCACTACCGCCTCATACAACGTTTCTATATCATAACCCCTAATCCCCCTTAGATAGGCATCGGCAATATTTATGGCCGAATTGGATCCTATCATACAATCCCTATGTCCTGGACTTGCCCATTCCGGTAACCAGCCACTTTCATTGTAGGCATTTACCAAACCCTTCATAACGTTACTTAAATAATCGGGGTACATAATGGTGAAGAAGGGAAATACTGCCCTAAAGGTGTCCCAAAAACCATTATCGGTGAACATATAACCAGGCAATACCTTTCCATTATAAGGGCTATAATGAACTATTTCATTATTGGCATTAAATTCATAAAATTTTCTTGGGAACAATAGCACTCGATATAGGGCCGTATAAAAAGTCCTATACTGTTCTAGGGTTCCCCCCGCCACTTCCATTCTACCCAGTTCTTTGTTCCAGGAAGCTTCGGCCTTGGCCTTTGTTAGGTCAAAAGAATCTTCCCCTATTTCACGATCTAGGTTTATTTGGGCCTGTGCGGGACTAATAAATGACGATGCCACCTTAGCGGTTACCTTCTCACCATCCCTGGTCTTGAACGTAATGACAGCACCCACATGGTAACCCTCCGCTTTTTGATCTTCGGACACTTTTGGTGAACTATCTTTTCCTTCTTCTTTTTCCCATGTAATCAACTCTTCGAAATCCTTATCAAAAACAATAACAAAATAATTGTGGAAATTTTCTGGGACCCCTCCACTATTGTTCCTGCAATAACCGATTATTTTACGCTCACTTGGAATAACCTTGACCATAGACCCTTTAAAAAATCCATCGACCAAAATGTGAGATCTTTTGGATTCCGGGAAAGTAAACCTGAACTGTGCACCCCTTGTTGTAGGCGTAATTTCGGTAGTAACATCATAATCGGCTAAATAAGCCCTGTAATAATGCGGTTGGCTAATTTCCGTCTTATGGGAATACCACGATGCCCTATCGTCCTCATTAATCTTTAATTCCCCTGTCTCCGGAAAAAGTGAAAACGCGGCATAATCATTGATCCACGGACTGGGCTGATGGGTCTGTTTAAAACCTCTAATTTTAAGTGCATCATAGGTATACCCCCAACCATCACCCATTTTTCCGGTCTGTGGAGTCCAAAAATTCATTCCCCAAGGGGTAGCAATTGCAGGGTAGGTATTTCCATTGGAAAGGGCGAACTCAGAATCCGACCCTACTAAAGGATTTACATATTCTACATAAGATACCGGGGTATCTTTTTTTTTAGGCTGGGCCATGGCCGTACATGAACATATAAGCCCCAATATCATAGTCAATCTTCTTAACTTCATAATTTTCTGTTTAATTGTCCTCTTTTAAGGACTGGTACGAATCAAAACGTAACGTACGATGATACTTAAAAAAGGGCAAAGAATTCACTATTCTTTGCCCCTCCACTCATAACCAACTCAACTCTATAAGTTTATTGTGCCTCATCTACAAAAAAATTCCATCTATTTCAAAGAATAGTGTACTATGGTAAAATGGATTCCTATTTGCAAAACTGGGTACAAATTTTAAAATACTTCCTTTAACCATTTGGTAGTTTGTTCAGGACGGTAATGCATTCTTATCCGCCATATCAATTCCTCCACATTCACTACCTTAAAGTTCCCATCCAGCTTATCCGCATTTAGTTTGGCCACCCCTGGACCTACCACATTGCCCCCGGCATTTTCGGCCAGTTCGTCATTGGAGTTCCCAATGTCCGTAAACTTACTCCACGCGTGAACAGACACCAGGCTAAATGGGTTATCAGATGTTTCCGAATTTAATTTATTGGCTATATAGGTAGGAGTTCCTTCCCGATCATTGTTGTGGTCTCCAAAATTCCATAAGGAATATTTAACGGTAACTACGGGAATGTCATACCCTTTGCTATTGGTCACCCAAATAATATCACCTTCCCCCCCGGCATATGGTGAATATTGTACGGCTATAATACCTTCCAATTGATCGTTGGCATCCACATAGGCCTGATAGGCCTCCTTCGACTGTGTAGACCGAACGTCTTTTGCAATCAAGGCCAATACTTTAACCCTATGTTGTCGCATATGGGAAGCCATAGCTTCGGATATGTATTTTAGGTCCTGGACCCTATTAGCCGTTTCACCAAGGTTGTCGGCATAGGTATATCCGCCCCCAAAAGTTTGCACCACGGATGTTTTTGATGCTTGTCCTTCAAAAAGGGATTGCATCATTGAAGGTGCCATCATAGACAAATTATCTACTGGCAGACCAAACGACATTTTCATTTCATTTGCCTCAGGGTGGGTGTAATAATCAGATCCATCAAATCCGTTCATCATCCACTGAATGTTGTCGCCATCGGACAAATAATAGGAAACATATTTCTTTCCTTCCTCCTCAAAATCTATAAATTGTGGATTCAGAACCTTTGCCAACCCGGCTTGACGTTCCTTATAAAGAATTGAGGTTAAACTCGTATTGTACGACCAGTCCGAGGGGACCATGATATTGCCACTTTGGGATACCTTGTCTACAAACTGATCCTCTCCCACACCCTGTTCCCAACCATATACCGGTGAATTGGGCTCCAGCCAATTCAATACTTCTTCGAACAATGCCACATTTTGGCCTGCGGACGGGTTATTGAATTCTTTATTTAAGTTGATTACGAACAGATTGTTCTTTATGGCAAACTCCCGCAACTCCCCCGTTTGTACAGGCATAACGACCAAGGCCTTATTATTACATTTATCCTTAAATTCATTCCATGCATCTTGGGTAGTTTTAGTGGTAGCATCATAGGTCATTTCATATCCTGCTTCTTCATAATACTCCTTGTCCCTTACATCCACAATAATGGAATTATGGACATGGGAAGCTATGGAGGCTACAATATTACTTTCGGGATTATTTTCCACATCGGTGAGTACGTAGCCGTCGAACAAATCTTTTAGCTGTAGGGCTACTCCATTATCTGGACCATAATTGTTACGGGCCAATTCAAGACCACTTTGCATCCCTTGCTCTTTGATTCCCATATTTTCCAAAGCCTGCTTGGAAACCTTATAGGATTCCTTTCCGCTATGGTCATGTAACCACACCCCCACCTCGCTTTTTCCTTGCTCTACGGCCCTATTGGTCAAGCCTGCCAAGGATTGACATAATAGATGGTATTGCAAACCCCTTATTTTTTCCGTCTGTCCCAGTTCATTTCTACTTCCCACTGGGATTACTTCTACGCAATTCCAATATTTTTTGGGTTTAACAGTCATTTCTGGGTGCCAGTATTGCCCCTCATCTTTAAAGGGGTCATATTGTTCCAGATAAAGGCTAGCCTCCTCCTCTTCGTTCTGAAAGTCCAAGGGGTTTGGTGATTCATAATTATCGCAACCCGTAAAGGACAAGGTTGACATGAATAAGAATATCAATATATTGTTCATGGTATTTTTCATTTTTTATGTCTTAAATCAATTAGTAACCTGTATTTTGAGTAAGTCCATCTACTTTATTAATCTCATCCTGAGGAATAGGGCGAACTAGGTGATTATTCCCGATATTGTTATATTTTTCAACAAAAATATTGTACTCTTTGGCCCTATCGATCAATTTACCGGTACGCTTTAAATCGAACCAACGATCGTGTTCTCCCATCAATTCCCTAGCCCGTTCGTCCAAAATAAAATCTATATCTACCGATGATACCTCCATGTTGTCCCTTTCCGAGGGTGTTACCGCAGCACGTCTTCTTAAAGTATTGATCCTGTTTAAGGTCTTATCAAGGTTCCCAGCCCCCAAATTGGCTTCGGAACTTAACAAATAGGTATCGGACAATCTAAAGATCACATCTTCCCTGGAACCAGGACCACCCCAATCAATTTGGGTATCCTTAAACTTTTTTATGATCGGCATCCTATCCACAGCCGTTGTAAGAATCGGTAATGCTGTGGACTGAGGGTACCATTTGTAATCACCATCTTCTTTGAAAGCATAATAGTTTATAGCCTCATTGGTGTTTCCGGAATCATCATTCCATCGAGGAAAATAAATACCTAATTTGCCATAATCATCACTATTTGGATTATTCACGTAAAACTCTCTTTGGAAGGTTGCATCATAACGGGAGTCAACATAAGGATTCTCAAATAATTCATGTACCCTAGGGTTTATCCAATAGCCACGACTCATGGAGCTATAATCGGATTGTACCCTATCAAATAAATCCGGCTCCAGTGCTACAATATTAAATCCAAACAGTGACTGTTGTGGGTTGCCCCCACCAATATAATTTCTATCCTTCCCATATTGTATGGCCCAGATCACCTCAGCATTGTTCTGGTTGTTTTCGTCATAGACACTGGCATAGGAATCCAACAACTCATATGGGGAATCCGGATCCTCAATAATTCGATCCAAATGCTCGGCAGCCAGTTCAAAATCCAAGGGATTGGCAAAAGTCTTGTAGGCACGGGTCAAGTATACTTTCCCCAATAACTGTAAGGCCGCAGCTTTTCCAAGCCTTCCAGGTTCCTCTACCTCCCATGGGAGCAGATCTACCACCTCGGAAAGCTCATTCACCATAAAACTATATACTTCAGCTTCGGAATTCCTTTCCACCTCCGTAATTACAGTGTTCTGTTCCGTGGTATAGAGCGGCACCGGTCCAAAAGTCTCCACCAAATAATAATAGGCCAAAGCTCTTAAAATCCTAGCTTGTCCCGTTATTTCATTAAATTCTTCCATGGTCATTCCCTCCGTATCCAAACTGGCTCGGGAAAGTAAAATGTTCCCCTCCTGAACAATCTTATATAAATTGTTCCAATATGGCCCCACAACTCCTGCAGTAGAGTTAAAGGAGGGATCGTATCCATTGAACATTCTTTCATTGGGACTTTCCGTGATGGCCATGTAAAGATCAGTGCCATAGTATTGAAGTTCACCTGTATTGAATACAGAGCGATACTTGGAATACATATCTACCAAAAGCTTTTCTTGGCCCGATTTGGTGTTGTAGAAATCATCTGTTATGGCCGAAGGATTATCAATATCCAAATTATCGGAACAATTGACCAAGAAAAAAACCGATACTGTGAGAAAAACGAGTTGACTTATATTTTTTATCATATCTGAATTCGATTAAAAGTTGAGGTTAACACCTAGGGTAAAAGTCATTGGGAACAATGAAAGCTGGGTATTTAAATCTTCCCCTATAATTTCTGGATCAGAACCGATGTAGTCCGAAAAGGTGAAAGGGTTTTGTACAGATCCATAAATCCTTGCATTATTAAGCCCTAAAAATTTATTCATTTTATCATTTAAGGAATATCCCAAGGTGATGTTCTGAATCTTTACAAATGTTCCTGAAACTTGACCCAGCACTTGTGTATTATAAGATTGGGCTCCCACCTCTTGATAATCGTTGCTTTGATTAACAGGGGTCCAATAATTTACATCGGCCTTGTTCCAATGCTCGTTATCCCAGGCCGTGAAGGTATAGGCAAAACTATCATTATAAAGCCCCCCGATCCTTGCGTATATATCAAAAGAAAGATCAATATTCTTATAGGAAAACGTATTTACCATTCCGGCCATCCAATCCGGGTTGGGTGATCCCACGATTTGATAATCCTGTTGGTCCAAGTTGTAGTCCCCATTAACGTCTTCAACCTTTATATGCCCAACGCTCTGACCATACAAAGCGGCTTCATCCGATTCGGATTCCTGCCATATCCCGATCTGCTTTAAATCGTAGATTACGTTTATAGGCTGGCCTATAAACCAACGGTTACCCAAATCATCCTTTTTGTCCCCGTACAGATCCTTTATTTTATTCCGGTTCAAGGAAAATGATAATTTACTTTTCCAATAAAAATCCTTAGTGGAGATATTAACGGTATTTAGCCCTATCTCGAGTCCCTTATTGGTAGTGGTCCCAATATTTTCATATATAGAATTAAACCCGTTTACGGAACCAACCGCCTTATTAAAAATTAGGTCCTTCGTAGTACGGCTGTAAGCATCGATACTCCCTGAAATACGATTATTAAAAAATCCGAAATCCAAGCCGACATTATGTTCGGATGTCATTTCCCACTTCAGATCGTCATTGCCTTTGGCCCCTCCAAGTCCAAATCCGTTAATGCCGCTATCCCCGAAAGTATATCGGGAAAGATCCAATTTGGTCCACGTTATATCATGCCCAATGTTATTGTTGCCGGTCCTTCCATAACTGACACGTAGTTTTAAGGAATTAATAGCGTCAACATTCTTCAAAAAATTCTCATTTTTCATTTGCCAACCAAATGCCAGGGAGGGCATAAAACCCCACTGGTTTCCCTTTTTGAGTCTCGAGGTTCCATCGTAACGGCCCGTAAAGGTCAATATATACTTATCCCACATGGAGTAATTGGCTCGAAGCATATATGAATTAAGTGCCGATTCCCAATAATAACTACTCACATCACGGATCTCGTCCGCAGTTTGGATGGCGTGCCAATCAGATGCATAGGGCAGCCCATCGCCTCTCATTTCGGATCCCTGATGCGTGTCTTTTTGAATACTGAACAATCCAATAACATCTAACCTATGGTCATTGAAAAATTCCTTTTTGTAGGTAAGGATATTATCCCATACCAAATTTCTATTTCTGCCTTCCCTACGATACGCCTCGCTTTCATTTACACCACTTTTTTGCTGGGTGAAAGTGCCAATCCATTCCCCAAAAAGATCCGTATCAAACTGGTAAGCCAACTGGGATTTTAGGGAAAGCCCTTTCATAGGTTTAATTTCCAGAAATCCGGAAAAATTGGCAAAAAAAGCCTCCGTTTCCCGGATGTTGTTCTCGTTCTGAATAAAGGGATTTATTTTACTGGATGTGGGTTGAACAATAAAGGCATATTCCCCGTTCTCATCGTATGGACTCACGATGGGTGGAATAAAATAGGCATTTATTAAGGTTTCCGCTGCCCCATGATTGGTATTATTATTGGAAATATAAGCGGTTAATCCTGTTGTAATCTTATCCGAAAATCGGTGTTCCAATCCAATATTTGCTGTAATACGTTCAAAGCCTTCTTTTCCTACCATACCTTCATCCTTTAAATATCCAAGACCAAAGGAATAGGAAGTTTTTTCGTTGCCGCCACTAGAATATATGCTGTGGTTGGTAACCATACTATTATCAGAAACCTCGCGCAGCCAATCATAATATTCGCCATTGCGTATACGCCGTTTTTCGTCTTCGGTTAAAAAGTCGGACCTGGAAAGGGAGGCATCCCCATATTTCTTTTTCCACAATGCAATCCTATAATCCACGTACTCCAGTCCGTTGCCTTTATTCCCCAACATATCCGGGATACGCGTAGGGGTTTTCACCCCCATCGAACCACTGTACTCCAATGAGAAGCCCTTCTTTTTATTGGCCCCTTTGGTAGTCACTATAACAACGCCATTGGCCCCTCTAGAACCATAAATGGCCGTTGAGGATGCGTCCTTTAATACATCAATGGATTGAATGTCATTGGGGCTTAGGTATTTCAGACCGGAATAGGAAGGAATCCCATCCACTACATATAAGGGTTCGTTGGAGGAGTTGATAGAGTTCATCCCCCTTATTTGCATGCTCATATTGGCACCGGGCCTATTAGAGGATTTGGTTACCAAGACACCACTTACTTTACCATTCAAGGTCTCCGTAACATTGGTATTGTTTACTCTTACCAGATCATTGGAAGATATGGTTTCTATAGAACCTGTCAGATCCTTTTTTTCTACGGAGCCATATCCTATAACCACTACATTTTCCAATACCTCCTCATCATTTTGCATTATAATGGACAAGAAGGTCTCTTCTGTAATGACCCTCTTTTGGGGTACCATCCCAATAAACGTAATAGCCAGTTCACTTCCCTTTGGGACACTAATACTAAATTTTCCATCAAAATCCGTAACCACCCCTTTTCGCATATTCTCAATAACAACATTTGCCCCTGGAATGGGAAAGCCCTCCTGGTCCTTCACCAAGCCAGTAACTTGGACCTCGGTATTCTGATCTTGAGACCTAAGTTGCCCTGTGGATAGGAATAAAAAAGCTAAGGTCACCACCAACATCAACTGTGTTGTGTATTTTTTGTTTTTTTTCATAATTAAATTCACGTTTAATATTCGTAAGGGTTAGTCATTAAGTGGCATCCATTTATAGCTACCCACAATCTTTGCAGTGTGATTCCCTGTTTTATCCACTATATTTTGATCATCTTCCGGCACTTGGGTAAAATCCCACGCACACTCCAAGTCGGTTTCAGCACCTGATACGTCCGAATTCATAAGAACTTTTATATCTTCCAATGATTTGGCCGTATTCCAAAAACGGAACTTTTTAATATAACCGGTCATGGTCCTTCCTCTGTCGGTAGGTTCCTGAAAGGCCCACATATTAAAGTTCTTGGTATTTGGTTGATACGATTGTAGTTCCCCCGCACCATTAAAAATGTCGTTGGTTTTGCTAAAGAAAAGCTCCCCATTTATATACATCTTTAGCTGGCCTTCAGCCAAACTGGCATCGTAAACCATCACAAGGTGGTTCCACTCCCCATAATTTTGAGGATACTTACTTCCAAATTCCAATACCCTTGATTCCTGAGGACCCATTCCTATAGTGGCACGTAAATTATCGCCCAAAAAATTGATCATCCAACCTTCTATGGGCTGAGTACTCCCATCAAACGTTGCTATAAAATCTCCAATTCCGCTTTCAAAAAATCCTTTATCATATTTCAGCCAGGCCTCTACCGAAAAAGCATCGTCACCTCCAAATGCGGGGTCGGCACCAAACTCAACACGTCCTTTTCCATCTATACCAAATACTATCAGTTCTGCAGGTTCGCCAGGAGGTAATGTAAATTGAAGTGAATTCTGGAATTCCGCAATTGCCTTCTCGGCCTGAATACAATAATTGTCGGCTTCAAATTGTAAGGTAAATTGGCCAGCCAGTCCTTTTGAATAACCAAACTGAAGCTTTTCAATTTCCTCTTGAAGCGCATAGGCATTTTCTTCCGGGTAGCTTCCGTCCTCATCACCTATAGTCGCGTTTTCCAAAAGGGACTCCATTGTTTCCAAATGGGTGTCAAGACAACCCATACTTATTTCCCTTGGTGCTGTATTAACCTCATCCTCGCAGGAATGAAAAACAACCGAGCAACAATACAAGGCAAATAATAAATTTAATTTTCTTTTCATATTTTTCATTTAAACATTAGGGTTAGGCAATCGTTGTAATTTTTGTAAAACAACATCGTATTTTCAAAAATTTAATTTTCCGTAAATATATCCGGGCAAGGTTAGTTTGTGGGTTAATTTTGGATTAGCCCTGGATTAGTTGTGGATTAATTTTGTTAATCCAATGATTTTTTACTCGAAAAATGAGAATATATTATTTTTGTAGGGGCGATTTTGCTATTATAAACTATGGGTCAGAAACCATTATTGGCCAATAATATCAGTGTAATTTCAGGTTTCAACTGAATTCGACATAATTCCTGAAATCAGCGTAATTGTAAAGTTGATCTCCTTAGATCTCCCAACTAAACTGCGCCAATAGTAATAATATGTTTTAATAGATTTAAGGTTAAGCCCTTATGAAAACACATATTGTTCCTATTGATAGTTCACTATCTATTGCCTTCACACATAGAACTGAACTCCATATAAATTTTTAACTCTTTGAATTTATCCCAATCGATTAATACTGTAGAAAGATTGAAGCCTGAATATTAAAGTAGAAGATGGATTGGATCAAGTATAGAAAGATTTTAATGAGGTTATCATATAAATCCTTATTCAACATTCAAAATCGAAAAATGAATTGTTTTAAACATGTTGTACCCATCTGAAAACAAAAAAGCCCTCCCGTCTGGGAAGGCTTGATTTTACTAGTGGTCCCACCTAGGTTAGCTCGCAGTGCACGTGGACCAGTAATGCCCACTTTTGCAAATAGAAAACCACACTTCGCTGACGCGAACCGTTTTTTTCATTCCCTTTAGAAACCTCGGACAGGCCCAGCTTTCTTCCAAGAAATGAAAAACCCACGCTATGGGCGTGGGTTTTCTGCTTGATGTGGTCCCACCTGGGCTCGAACCAGGGACCACCTGATTATGAGTCAGGTGCTCTAACCAACTGAGCTATAGGACCATTTCCTTTTTTGCTTCCAGCTTCAAATACGCTTATTTGAAAAAGCAATCGGGATCCGCAAATTGCGGACCTGCCAACCGCAGGCGGGTGCAATATTACTACTTATTTTTCAACGCTGCAAACAAAATTACAAGCTTAATTGGGCTTTACTATACACTAGCTCCACAAGTATCATTACTCACCTCTTTGATGAAGGATCTTCCTGACATAGCTCTATCAGGACCCCATTGGTACTCTTGGGATGTAAAAAAACCACCAATTTATTGTCCGCCCCCTTTTTGGGAACTGTATTTAAAACCGTAAATCCCTCTAAGATCAAACGCTCAATTTCCGCTTCTATATCCTCCACCGCAAAGGCAATGTGGTGTACCCCCTCCCCACGCTTCTCCAAAAACTTGGCAATAGGGCTATTGTCATCTATTGCTTGTAACAGTTCTATCTTATTGGGGCCTGCTTTAAAAAAGGACGTCTTTACTCCCTCAGAAGCTACCTCTTCAATTTTATAGTGTGGCACCCCCAATATTTTCTCAAATAAGGTGTTGGACGCTTCCAAATCATGTACCGCAATTCCCAAATGTTCAATTTTGTTCATTTTTACCATATTTAGCCCATACCAATATACTGGACTCCCATTTATTTATATTGCCCGTCCATTCATTGATAAAATTCAATAAAAGGTATTAAACCTCAGGGCAGGCCTGTCTGCCGACAAAGGCAGGCCCTGAACCCAATAATAGGAATCGACCCTAGGGTCGAGGTATTGAACCTAGATCCCGCCGAAAATGGCGGGATTAGTTCAACTTACAATTTTAAGTGCGTCTTACCGACTTCCCAAAATTGAGTTTCACTAATAAAGCGCTTCCCTTTCTCCCAAAAATACTACATTCCCCTTAATCTAAAGCTAATCCCTTCACAATCATAGAATCTATATAAATATATCGTATTTTTGCCCTATGGAAACACAACGACAGAAGAAAATAGGCGGGGTAATACAAAAAGATATCGCGGATATTTTACAACGTGCGGCAACCGATGGTGGACTAAAAGGCACACTTATTTCGGTCTCCAAAGTGTCGGTCACCTCAGACCTTTCCATCGCCAAAATATATGTGAGCATTTTTCCGGCCACCAAGGGCAAGGAATTATTGGAAGGAATAAAATCCAATCAGCCAATGATTAAACACGAACTGGCTCAACGTACCAGGCATCAGTTAAGAAGGGTGCCCGAACTGTTATTCTTTTTGGATGATTCCCTGGAATATATAGATGGCATTGAAAAATCGCTTAAGGGCGAAGAAAATCCTGTTAAAAATCCCGATCTGTTGGAGAAAAGGAAAAAATCATAAGGTTGAACTTCCCTTTATACATAGCAAAGCGGTACTTACGTTCCAAGAGTAGCCAAAATGCCGTAAACATTATCAATTTTATTACGTTTCTGGTCATCGTTATCGGATCGGCCGCATTATTTATTGTGCTTTCCGGTTTTGCGGGATTAAAAACCTTTAGCCTTTCCTATACCAACATGGTAGACCCGGATCTAAAGGCCCTACCTATAACAGGCAAATTCTTTGGCGTTTCCGAATCCCAGGACCAAGCACTTCAACAACTGCAAGACGTAATAGCCTATTCCAAGGAAATTGAGGAAAAGGTATACCTCACCCACGACCAAAAGGCCCATATTGCCTATATAAAGGGAATAGATTCTACCTTTTTAAAAACTACCCCCATAGATAGTAGCCTGTACTTTTACGGAGATTGGGCCATCAACAGATTGCAAGGGGTTGTAGGACAGGGAGTCGTTAATCTTTTGGGATTGAGCATCAACAACTTTAGGAGTCCCTTGGTTATTCGAGTTCCGAAACCTGGAAAGGGTTTATTAGGACAACGATTGTTAAAGGACAGCTATAATGAGACCAACTTGGTCATCAGTGGAATCTACCAAATTGAAGAGGAATTGGATCGTAAATATGTTTTTGCAGATCTGCCATTGGTACAGGCCCTACTGGAAAAAGATAGCACCCAAATATCGGGTATCAACTTTAAGTTAAAGGAAAATGCGAATACCCCGGAACTTAGAAGACAAATTGAAGCTATTTTTCCAGGTCAAGTAGTTCTAAAGAACCGTAGGGAATTGAACAGCACCCTGTACAGAATGTTAAATACAGAAAATCTGGCCACTTACCTCATTTTTACCCTTGTACTTATAATTGCCCTTTTTAATGTAGTGGGTGCCATCATCATGATGATTCTGGACAAGCAGCAGAACTCCAAGACCTTATATAATTTGGGTACTACCATAAAGGCACTTCGAAAAATATACTTTGTACAGGGTATATTGGTAACAGGATTGGGAGGCCTTATAGGTGTTTTTTTGGGTTCCTTGTTAATATGGTCCCAATTGGCCTTCGGATGGTTAAAGATTACCCCTAGCCTGTCCTATCCAGTGGAATATAGCTTGATCAATGTATTTATTGTAATGGCAACCATTCTTGTACTGGGCATAATTGCCTCCCTGATTGCCAGCAGTAGGATCAACAAAAAATTAATTGCGCATTAACCTACAAATTCGAAGTCGCCGAATTTTTCCATCACCTCATCAAAAGCTTCAAACACATCTACAGAATGATCACTGGTGACCATCTTCATTCGGTACTCCTTAAAATTGGGTATCCCCTTGAAATAATTGGTATAGTGCCTCCGGGTTTCAAAAACGCCCAGCTGCTCCCCTTTCCAATCTATGGCCATTTGTAAATGACGCCGGGCAGCATTAACCCGCTCCTCCATGGTAGGTGGTGCGGCATGGGTCCCTGTTTTAAAATAGTGCTTTACTTCCTTAAAGAACCAGGGATATCCTATACTGGCCCTACCTATCATGGCCCCGTCCAATCCGTATTCATCCCGCATTTTCATAGCCATTTCCGGAGTATCCACGTCACCATTTCCAAAAACCGGAATATGCATGCGCTGGTTGTTCTTTACCTCCGCAATAGGTCTCCAATCGGCTTCCCCTTTGTACATTTGTACCCTTGTTCTACCGTGAATGGATATGGCCTTGCAACCTACATCCTGTAATCGCTCCGCAACCTCAACTATTTTAATGGAATCGGAATCCCATCCCAAACGCGTTTTTACGGTAATGGGCAACTTGGTATGCGCTACCATAGCCTTGGTCAGGGATACCATTAAATCTATATCTTTCAGGATACCGGCCCCGGCACCTTTACTAACCACCTTTTTTACAGGACACCCAAAATTGATGTCGATAATATCCGGCCCGGATTTTTCCACTATCTCCACAGATTGTAACATGGAGTCCAAGTTGGCTCCGAAAATCTGGATCCCCACCGGACGTTCCTTTTCATATATATCCAACTTCATGACGCTTTTGGCAGCATCCCGGATAAGGCCTTCAGAGGAAATAAATTCTGTGTACACCACATCGGCTCCTTGCTCCTTGCACAAAGCACGAAAAGGGGGGTCACTAACATCTTCCATTGGTGCAAGCAACAATGGGAAATCCGGTAATTGAATGTCTCCTATTTTAGGCACAGTATTTATCCTTTAAATTTTGGGACTGCAAAATTACTGAAAAATTCTATAATCCTAAATTTCAAGGGATAAGAATAAATTAAATGCTGAACAGCACCACAAAATACGGTTTAACTTTTGATACATTTTGATCGTTATATCGAAGGAAAATTTAATTATGAAGTAAATTAGCCCTCATGTTACCAATTGTTTCCTTGCCATTCGAGCCAATTTTGTTTGGCATAAAGATCAATATACACCTAGTGTTGGAGTATTTGGCTTTTTTTGTTGGCTTCCGATATTATCTATATATAAGAAAGCGAACAACGGATACCATCTCCAACAATAACCGGTTGTCCATTATCATCGGCGCCGTATTCGGGGCCCTTTTTTTTTCAAGGCTTATGGCCTTTTTGGAAAATCCGCCCCTTCACTACTCCCAGGGCATAATTTCCCTCCTTAACAACAAAACTATCATGGGCGGACTCTTTGGTGGGTTGTTGGGTGTGGAGTTCGTAAAAAAATTAATTGGAGAAAAACAGTCTTCCGGGGACCTGTTCACTTTGCCCATAATCCTGGGGATCGCTATTGGTCGGTTGGGTTGCCTTTTGGCAGGAACCAAAGAATTTACCTTTGGGAAAGAAACTGGTTTTTATTTTGGTATGGATTTGGGGGACGGACTTTACAGACATCCCATTGCGTTATATGAGATAGTTTTTTTACTTGGTTTGTTCTTTCTGATCAGGCAACTGCAGCAATCCCCACAACCCATGAAAAATGGAAGCTATTTCAAAATTTTCATGATCGGCTATTTTTCTTTTAGGTTTATGTTGGAGTTTTTAAAGCCCAATAGCTATTTCCTATTTGGCTTGAGCAGCATTCAATATTTATGCTTATTTTGTTTGTTGTATTATTATAAATCCATTGGAGAAGCCATTAACTATGCCCGCAAGAAACTATACCTACTATGATTTTACCCTAAGCCTTTGCCCCGAATGTTTAAGGCGGGTAGATGCCAAGATCATTTTTGAGGATGAAAAGGTATATATGCTCAAAAATTGTAGGGAGCATGGAAAATCAAAAGTGATCATTGCCGATGATATTGACTATTACAAAAATATACGCAACTACAACAAGGCTTCGGAATACCCAAAGACTTTCAATACCAAAACCCATTATGGTTGCCCTTATGATTGCGGACTGTGTCCAGATCATGAGCAACACTCCTGTCTTACGGTCGTTGAAGTTACGGACCGCTGCAACCTCAGCTGCCCTACCTGCTACGCTTCCTCTTCGCCACACTATGGAAGGCATAGGACACTGGAGGAAATAAAAAAAATGTTGGATGTTATAGTAATAAACGAAGGCGAGCCCGATGTAGTGCAGATCAGTGGCGGGGAACCTAGCATACACCCACAGTTTTTTGAAATATTGGATTATGCCAAGTCCTTACCTATTAGACATTTAATGGTAAATACCAACGGCATTGAAATCGCCAAGGATTTTGCCTTTGCGGAAAGGTTGGCTACCTACGCCCCCGATTTTGAAATTTATCTACAGTTCGATTCCCTGGATGAACAGGTTTTAAGGACGTTGCGTGGTGCCGATTTAAAACAAACCCGCTTAAAGGCCTTACAACATCTAAATGCCCTGAACCTTTCCACTACCTTGGTGGTTACCCTGCAGAAAGGTTTAAACGACCACGAAATGGGAGCAACCATAGATTTTGCGCTTAAGCAAAAATGCGTTCGGGGAGTAACCTTTCAGCCTACCCAAATTGCGGGAAGGCTGGAGAATTTTCAAGTTGATGAAAATAGGATTACCCTGACCGAGGTTAGACGCAAAATTTTGGAGCAATCCCCAATTTTTGAACCGGACGACCTAATTCCCGTTCCCTGTAACCCCGATGCCCTGGTCATGGGGTATGCCCTAAAGATTGGGGAAGAGGTTACTCCCTTAACGAGGTATATAAATCCGGACGACCTGCTAAATAGTGGGAAGAATACTATTATCTATGAACAGGACGAACAGTTACATGAAAAAATGATTCAACTTTTCAGTACCGGGAACTCGGTTGAAAAAGCTTCGGAAAATTTAAAGTCCATCATGTGCTGCCTACCTGAAATAGATGCCCCCAATATGGGGTACGACAATTTATTCAGAATTATCATCATGCAATTTATAGATGCCTATAATTTTGACGTTAGGGCCATTAAGAAGTCTTGTGTGCATATCGTTAACAAAGATTATAAAATTATCCCCTTCGAAACTATGAACCTTTTCTACCGGGACGATAAAATAAAACGTCTCAACGAACTTAAAGAAGAAGTGGAGCACAGGCCATAAGCCAATATCAAAATATTCGACCATTAAAAAAATCCTATGGTCGTAAGCTAGGATAAAATCAATTGTGCCATACATATTGATCTTGAAAAAATAATCCCACCCCTTTTTTCTTCAGGGTCCAATACAATTTTATGCTATATTTAATCTTCAATTACAGTTATGATTATATTATCCCTTCTTTTTGAAGTAGGTAACCTAGGCGGGCTAGTGGCAATCCTTTTTTTGATTATGTTCGGTCCTGCCGTTCTATTATTGGTAATAGGCCTTATATTATGGTCCAAGAAGAAGAAGAAAACCAGTAAGATATTATTTATATTGGCCGGAGTGTATTTGTTGGTCAGTTTAGGGATTTGTGGAGCCTTAGTAGGTGGTTTTTAAAGCCTGTTCCTTTCATCCGTGTCTTTGGATTTATGGTTGTCCCTGATCTTCACATTACCAAAATTATATCTAAATCCCAGTGAAAACACCCTCCCGTCCGGTTTATAAATGGATGTATTGTCCTGGTTACCGTACTTCCGGGTATTTTTTAGTTTAAACTGTTTAAGTACATCGGTAAGGCCCATTGTTATGGTTCCTTTTTTTTCCCAAATATTCTTTTTCAAGGATATGCCCCATTCATTGTAGTATTCCTGTCTGGAATTCCCAATAACGATAGGGGAAACATAGCTGTAATTGAGGCTAGCCGTTAAAGACCTATCTTCCAACAGGGTAAAGTTGTTATTTAATTGTATTAAAAGCGTCCATTGTCCCTGGTCCAAGCTTTGTTGAGTTTGAATATCGGTAAATCGCTCTGCCCCATAGTAGTAAGAAGAAAGAAAATAGGTGTCCCAGGAATTTGATATCTCGTTCCTATAAATAAAATCCACCCCATAGGCCAACTCCCTATCTACATTATCCGTAATAAATCTTAAGAGATTGCTTTCATTGTCCTGAAAGGTCAATAAACGCATAATATTCCTGTGATATCTATAAAAAAGCTCCAGGGTGTAATCCCTGTCATACGTATAGGAGAGTATCACCGAATTCTTGAAGGACGGCTGTAGGTTTACATTGCCCTCCACCACGGAATTATTACTTTGAAATACTTGAAAAGGATTAATCTTATTGTAGCTGGGCCTAATGATGCTTCTTTTGTAACTACCCCCGAACCTGTGTTTTACATGAGGATTAAATTGTAAAAATACGGTAGGGAACAATTCCAAATAATGATTTTTAATCTTATCGGTACTCAGGCTGAAATCGCCTTTAGTATCCGTGTATTCAGCTCTCAATCCAGATTTGAAAGTCCAATTATTCCATTTTGCATCAAAACTGGCGTAGCCGGCAAGAATTTCCTCATCGTAAAAAAATGTACCCTCCTCAGTGGACTCTATACCTTCCTGGTCCCGGTCAAAACCCTCTTGGGCAATATAACTTTCAGAATCTATTAGGGCATACTTTATGCCCGATTCAAAATTGGCAGTCTCCCCAATAGGAGCATTAAAATCTGCCTGTGCACTGTATAGATCGGTATGCTGATGGTTAAAGGTGTTAAAATCGTTCTCCCCCACTATTGCCATATTACCATCGTAAAAATCGCTTTCCAATTCCTGGTTTTTATCATAATCATAATGGGTGTAATGTAAATTCACCGCCAGGTTGGAGCCTTGGTCGTTCAAATTATGTTTATAATCCAAATAGAATGCCGCGTTGATCGATTCATATTTGCCATTATTAACAGTGTAAAAACCTGAAGAACTGCCATCATTGGCGTCCCGTATTTTGGTGTCGGATAAATCCCTAGTCAAATAGGAGGGGGTAAAGGTGGCAACGGTAGAAAAACTGACGGTATTATTGTCGTTAATGAGATAATCCAAAAAAGCACTGGTATTGTGTTTCTTACTTCTATAAATAACCTCCAAATCTGAAGTCCAAGTATCCCTAATTTGCCCATCCTCCATAAAGTTGGTGATATCCGTAAAATTTGTCAAAATCTTATTTTGTGTATAACTATAGTTAAAGGAGGCTTCCAATTGCTTACTCTTAAAAAAATGGCTGGTTCCGAGCATTTGCCTTGGAAATACCCCTTGACTATATTTATTATATACGGCTCCGTTGTAGCCAGCAATTAAATTCCTTTTCATTTTAATATTGATCAAGGTACCTCCTTCCGCATCATATTTTGCCGGTGGCGTGGTTATCACCTCTATGGACTGGACCCCTTTTGCCGAGGTACCACTTAACAGATTAAGGATATCCTCCGGTGGAAGGTTCACTTTCTTATCGTTGATCATTATTTGAACCCCGCTTTCCCCTTTCACCTTAATCTCATTGTTCATAACAAATACGGTAGGTGTACTCTTTAGAACATCCCATAAGTCCGAATCTGAAAGCGCAGTGTTCTCAATATTAAAGATCAAACGATCTACCTTTTGTTCCAAGGATGGTTTTTGGGAGATTAGGACCACTTCATCCAATTCCTGACCTTTTTCATCTATATAAAGTGGACCTATATCCAAATCGGAATTTACCTCTATCAATTTATAATTGGAATGGCTCCCTATATAACTGGCACGAATCAAATATTGACCGTGGATTATATTATCCAACGAAAAAAAACCTTTTTCATCAGATGCGGCACCTTTGTAAAAACTGGTATCAGATACTTTAAAAAGCAGTATGTTTGCAAAAGCGACCTCGGCACCATCTGTTTGCTCAACATGGCCTGAAACCTTGTATTCTTGACCCATCACAGGGACGCAAAATAAGAGAAAGAAGAGGGTTGAAAACTTCAACATTGTCACAAACAGTGGCATATACGTTATAAAAATTTTTAAAGTTAACTTTTTATTAACCACCCACAATAGTTTCTCCAAAATTTGTAGTAAAAATCTACCAATTCAAAATTTGGCATTGGAAATTCCCTTTTATCAACTACCAGATTAAAACCCCATTGAAGCACAAAATCCGCATTGGAGATTTTTGCATTAAAAATCATGGATAAAGCCTATCTTTGCAGTTGCTTTGGTTTGTAGGTTGCTTTATTGGAGTATCGATCAAAGAGAATGGAGCTTGAATTGCCTAATGCAATTATTATTTTTGACCAGGTAATTTAAGACCGAGTAAATTCAGCATAAATGAAAAACATACGGAATTTCTGCATTATTGCACATATTGATCACGGCAAGAGTACTTTGGCCGATAGATTGTTGGACTTTACTGGTTCGGTAACGGAACGGGAAAAGCAAGACCAGCTATTGGACAGTATGGATCTTGAAAGGGAGCGTGGGATCACCATTAAGAGTCATGCCATTCAAATGGATTATGAGCATGAAGGCGAAAAATATATCCTCAACCTTATAGATACTCCGGGACACGTGGATTTTTCCTATGAAGTATCGCGTTCCATAGCGGCTTGTGAGGGTGCCCTATTGGTAGTAGATGCAGCGCAGAGCATCCAAGCACAGACCATTTCCAATCTTTATTTGGCCTTGGAAAACGATCTGGAGATTATTCCCGTATTGAATAAAGTAGACCTGCCCAGTGCCAACCCGGAAGAAGTTACAGACGATATAGTGGATTTATTGGGTTGTAAACCTGAAGATGTTATCCCTGCCAGTGCTAAATCCGGTTTGGGTATCCAAGAAATTTTGACCGCGATTATAGAACGTATTCCTCCTCCCAAAGGCAATCCGGATGAATCCCTTCAGGCCTTGGTATTCGATTCCGTATACAATCCTTTCAGGGGAGTGGAAACCTATTTCAGGGTGATTAACGGGGAAATAAAAAAAGGGCAAAAAATAAAGTTTGTAGCTACAGATAAAAATTATTTTGCCGATGAAGTGGGTACCTTAAAATTGGTACAACACCCCAAACAAAGCATAAAAGCAGGGGATGTTGGTTATCTTATTACAGGCATCAAAGATGCAAGGGAAGTAAAAGTAGGGGATACCATTACAGACGCCGCGAGCCCTACAAAGAACCCTATAGGGGGGTTTGAAGATGTAAAGCCCATGGTCTTTGCCGGTATTTATCCGGTTGATACGGAAGACTATGAGGAACTCCGTTCCTCCATGGAAAAATTGCAATTAAATGATGCTTCTTTGGTATTTACCCCAGAAAGCAGTGCGGCCCTTGGGTTTGGATTTCGTTGCGGCTTCTTGGGAATGTTGCACATGGAAATCATCCAAGAACGTTTGGAGCGGGAGTTTGACATGACGGTAATCACCACCGTGCCCAACGTTAGCTACCATGCGTTTACCAGAAAAAATCCCGAAGTTCCCATTATAGTCAATAATCCTTCGGATCTACCTGATCCATCAACTTTAGATCATGTAGAGGAACCATACATTAAGGCGACGATTATTACCAAAGCCGATTTTGTAGGGAATGTTATGTCCCTATGTATAGATAAAAGAGGGCAGATCACGAACCAAACCTATTTGACCACAGAAAGGGTAGAATTAAATTTTGATATGCCCCTGGCCGAGATTGTGTTCGACTTTTACGATAGGCTAAAAACAGTTTCCAAAGGATATGCCTCCTTTGACTATACTCCAATTGGAATGAGAACCTCCAAGTTGGTAAGGGTAGATATCCTGCTCAACGCCCAACCTGTGGATGCCTTGTCGGCTTTAATACATGCCGACAACGCCGCCAATATTGGTAAAAAAATGTGCGAAAAATTGCGGGAATTGATTCCAAGACAACAATTTGATATTCCTATCCAAGCCGCCATCGGAGCCAAAATAATTTCTAGGGAAACCATTAAGGCTTTGAGAAAGGATGTAACCGCCAAGTGTTATGGAGGTGATATCTCCCGAAAGAGAAAATTATTGGAAAAACAAAAGAAGGGTAAAAAACGTATGCGTCAGGTTGGAAACGTGGAAATACCCCAGCAGGCATTTATGGCCGTACTCAAGCTGAACGATTAAAAAGTGAAGCTCAGGGCAAGCTGGTCCGTGACAAAGACAGGTCCATAAAGCATCGCAAAGAAACTACTTATAATATGGAACGCAGGTCTGAACGAAAGTGATAGGCAGTCCTGTCTACCGATAGGCAGGCAAGTGTTGCTGCATTCCAATCCCACTTAGTTAGTTAACTATCCCCGATTGGAAAATAAGGGTATGGCTTCTTTGGAACATCGACCCAGATTGTGATTCTCTTAAATATTCCTGCTTCTTGCCTATTTAGATCAAACGGTTTCCCCCTTGCGTTTTACCAATAATAAACCTAAAACGGTTAGTCCGGCATTGACAGCTATATTGATAAATCCAAAGTCGAAATTAAAGGTCTTGGCAAAGAAGACACTCAATACATAAGTAAGCACCGGAGCCAACACACAGATAAGGGGTACCCATTTATCCTTAACGGAAACCTTGGTAAACATTCCCAACATATACAGGCCCAGCAACGGGCCATAGGTATACCCGGCCACTTTGAATATAAGTGATACCACATCTCCCCTACTGTTTGCAAAAAGCATAATTATTAAAAACAGAACCACTGAAAAACCCAGTAGGACCCAATTCTTAAGTCTTTTTTTATCAGCACTGGATTTATGTGAGATATCTAGAAAATCATAGGTAAATGAAGTGGTTAGGGCCGTCAGGGACGAATCCACACTGGAAAATGATGCCGCAATGATTCCCAACAAAAAACTAACCCCCGCAAAAACACCGAGATGGTTCAGGGCCAGATCGGGAAACAGGTTGTCGGTATCCAAAAGTGCACCGTTCTCGCCCGTGGCCAAACTAATACCATTATTCTCTGCATAAATATATAATAGGACGCCCAATCCCAAAAACAAGAATTGGGTTATGGCCAAAATTAAACTATAGGTCAAAGTGTTCTTCTGTGCGTCCCACTGATTCTTACAGGTCAACGTTTTTTGCATCATATTCTGATCCAATCCTATCATGGCGATGGCTACAAGTATACCGGCAATAAACTGTTTGAAAAAATTATTGCTCGATTTATTTTCCCAATTAAATACTTCAAAATACCGGTGTTCAGTAACCTGCTGAACAGCCCCTGAAAACGACAGGTTTAAAGAATTGGTTATGGTATAGATCGTAATTACGGCTCCCATAACCAGAAAGGTCGTCTGCAAGGTATCGGTCCAAACAATGGTCTTTATTCCCGACTTATTGGTATACAACCAAACCAAAAATAAGATGATGATTACCGTTATGGGGAAGGGGATATTCAGTTTATCAAATAATGCAAATTGTAGAATTTTGGAGGCCAATAACAACCTAAGGGCCGCTCCAAAGGATTGGGAGACCAAAAAGAACAACGACCCTGTCTTATACGTTTTTACACCATATCTCTGATCCAGGTAGCCATAAATGGATACCAACTTTAATCTGTAGTACAATGGAATCAGGACAAAAGTAATGAAAAGATAACCCACAACGTTGCCTAGGATAAATTGGTAGAAATAGAAATTGTTATTGCCTACCATGCCCGGAAGGGATACAAAGGTAACTCCCGAAAGTCCGGCACCCACCATTCCAAAGGCCACCAAAAACCAAGGCGATTGTCGGTCGCCCGTAAAATAAGACTCATCACTTCTATTTCTTGAGGTGAAGTAAGAAATGGTCATTAACAAAATAAAATAAATGGAAATAATGGCTAAAACTACAAGTGGATTCAATTCAGATGGATTAGATTATAACGTATAAGTATTCTTTCTATTGATACTAATTGACTAATATTCAAGGATAGGCCATTTTGGCAATACTCCATTGGATTATCCCCAGCCACTTAATTTTTCTGTTTCTTATCGGACTTATCTGCCTCCAACAACTTTCCAAGGTACACCAACTTACAGCCTTCTTCAATATCTTCAAAATTTTTGCTAAACGAAGAAATAATTTTTAGGTCCCCATCCAAGGTCTTGATAAAAATTGGAACAATATCCTTATCTGCCTTGGTAATTTCTATGAGGCCCTCATAATGTTCCTTCCCCTTTAATTCCATTTCATGGATTACCGGATTACTTCTAGCAGCTTCGGTCAAGGTAATAAAGTCATCCGTATGAGAAAAAAGACCTTCTATTGGATTGTTTTCAGGATCGTTCATTTCATCCGAATTCACCAATCTAAAGGAACCATGCTCCCCAAATTCCTTCTTGAAAGTATCTATGGCGTATTCGTTGATGTCCGAGTTACCCGTCAATGCCATTAAGTATCCCACATCGTTCAATTCTATGTTGTCCGTCAGGGTATCGGAATAAATGTTCGCTACAAAAGCCTCTAGACCAAGGTTTTTAGCCTTTTCGATATTGTTTTGGTTATTATCTATCAAAACAACATGCCTATTATTTTTCTTAAGATAACTGGCTATCAGTCTAGGTACCTTGGAGGCGCCTATGATGAGGATCCCTTCTGACTTTTCCAAGAACACCCCGAGCAATTTGGCCATGAACCTTGCTGTGGATGCATTGAGAAGTACGGTTCCCAATACAATCATAAAGACCAAGGGTGTAATATATTCCGCTCCAGGTTCCCCCCGCAGAATTAATTTGGAACCAAATAATGAGGCAATCCCTGCCGCAACGATTCCCCTGGGGCCAACCCAGCTAATAAATAATTTTTCCCTAAAATTAAGATTGGAACCCATGGTACTCAAAAATACCCCCAAAGGCCTAACCACAAAAACAACAATGGCAAAAAGTATCAAGGTATTAGGGCTGTATAATAATTCCAGCTCGGGTAAATTCATACTTGCCGACAGCAAAATGAAAAGCATAGATATTAAAAGTATACTTAGCGACTCCTTAAAATAGAGCAGCTCCTTAATATTGGGCAACTGTGTATTTCCCATGACCATTCCCATAACCACCACTGCGAGCAGCCCGGATTCATGTGCAAAAAGTTCGGAGATAACAAAAACCGAAAGTACCACTGACAAGGATACCACATTTAACAAGTAATGAGGTACGTAATTCTTTTTGATAGCCAAGGTTAAAGCATGGGCAAAAGAGAATCCAAAGGTGAAGCCCAATAACAATACTTTTACAAACTCCAAAAGTCCGGTTTGGGTATATCCTTGACCTTCCCCAATACTGATAAACTCAAAGACCAGTACAGCTACAAGGGCACCAATGGGATCAATCAAAATACCCTCCCATTTCAATACTGCCGAAAGATCTTTTTTCAAAGGTATATTTCTAAGGATCGGGGTAATTACGGTTGGACCTGTAACAATTATGAGCGCCGAGAACAAAAAAGAGATTTGCCAAGGCAAATTAAATATAAAATGCGCAGCTGTCCCCGCTAAAAAAAAGGTAACTGCACTACCCAAGGTTATCAACTTGGTAATAACCGGACCCACTCTAGTTACCTCAGAACGTTTCAAGGTAAGTCCGCCCTCAAATAGTATAACACCTATAGCCAGGGAAACAAAATGATAAAGGCTCTCCCCTAGAAACAAGCCCTCTGTCTTATTCCATATAGGCCTTATTAGTTTGGTGCCGTCCTCTGTAAACAACGTAGAAATAGGCCCTACCAATAAACCTATGATAATAAGAGGCAAAATGGCCGGTAATTTAAAGCGCCAAGCCACCCACTGTGCAATGATACCAAGAACAATTATTCCCGCTAGTTCTACCATAAAAAAATTTAAAGCAATATAAGTTTTAATATAGAAAAAATCCATCTAAGGCAAAAAAACCTTGGCTCCTTATTAAAAAATACCCATTTTACCGTTACAGAAAAGGCTATTCATTTTAAAGATTACAACAAAAAACCGCCTGGAAGGCATAATAATTCAAAATCTCCCATTGCTTTGGGATCTACCATCTTTTAGTTATTGATCATCGGATTTTCACAAAATTTAATAATTCTATGGAGGAATAACCTACTGCGACCATTGGCGATCGCAAGGATTAAGGGACTCTGGCAGAACGCGTGGGTTCCCCTGCATTTAAAGCCAACTATTGATAGGGACCCTACGGGGTCTCGCCTTATTGCCCCTACTGGCAATTTAAGAGCACCTAACCCTTTTGCTGGAAGTGGGGATACAATAAGGTCTGTATTGGAACGGAAAATTACATGGACATTATAAAACCCATGGAAAGAATAGATTAGCCCCAACAGATAAACGCAAAGAAAAATTGGTGATAAAGTGTTAAAAAACCTCTAATAAAATCAAGTTTAAAGAAATATCCCTAGTCCTTTTGTTAATTTGCACCTTCTTTACGCTAGGTTATCTATGAAATTATACCCTATTGAATCTGGAAATTTTAAATTGGATGGAGGAGCCATGTTCGGTGTGGTACCGAAATCTATCTGGAACAGGACCAATCCTGCAGATTCCAATAATATGATAGATATGGCCGCAAGGTGTCTATTGATCGAGAATGGCGATCGGCTTACCTTGATAGATACTGGAATGGGCAATAAACAATCCGATAAGTTCTTTGGTTATTACTATAGGTGGGGGGACCATTCTTTGGATAAATCCCTTAAAAAATACGGCTTTCACAGAGATGATATAACAGATGTTTTCCTGACCCATTTACACTTTGACCATTGTGGGGGAAGTATACAATGGAACAAGGATAGAACCGGATATGAACCTGCTTTTAAAAATGCCATCTTTTGGACCAATGAGGACCATTGGCAATGGGCCACAAAACCCAATCCACGGGAAAAGGCATCCTTTCTGTCGGAAAACTTAATGCCCATGCAAGAAAGTGGTCAATTAAGATTTATTGAAAGAACGAAAGAGACTTTCATGGAAAAATCGGAATTGGACTTTGGAATTTTATTTGTGGACGGTCATACGGAAAAACAAATGATACCCCATATTGCATATAAGGGCAAGACCCTGGTATTTGCGGCAGACCTACTGCCCACCGCAGGTCATATTCCTCTGCCCTATGTTATGGGTTATGATACAAGGCCGCTATTAACGCTTTCTGAAAAAGCCCAGTTTTTGGAAAAAGCCGTAACAGACAATTACCATCTGTTTTTGGAACATGATGCCCACAATCAAATCTGTACCCTTCAAACTACGGAAAAGGGAATACGTTTAAAAGAAATACATAACTTTGCCCAGCTTTTTGAATAATATGATCAATAGTAGACTCCCATACATAGCAGGTCAAGACTGCACAGCAAGCTTTCATGCAAAATTACCTGGAAATCCAATTAATAAGACATTTTAATCTAACACTGTAAATATAATGACACTAACATTGAACAGATCTATTTTAGCCATCTCGGCCTCTATTTTACTTTATGGCTGTGGTAGTACTGCCCTAGTTTCCACCCCAATTGAGAATATTGATACCCTACCCCTAAAAATATCGGAATTAACCGATGCTGAAAAAAAGAATTGGGGACATGCCGATTTAATTACCGATACCATTCCAGGAATGAGTGTAGACAAGGCCTATACCGAAATAATCAGGAATAAAAAAGGGGAAAAGGTAGTCGTGGCGGTATTGGATTCAGGAATGGACCTTACCCATGAGGACTTGGTAGACGTCCTTTGGGTGAATAAGGGAGAAATTCCAGGAAACAATAAAGACGATGACAACAATGGCTATATAGATGACATACATGGTTATAACTTTTTAGGGGAGTCCTATAATGAGCAATTGGAAATGGCAAGAATTGTAGGCAAAAAATTAGGGGATGCCTCCCTTCAGGCCAAGGCCAAAAGCGACCTGGACAAAGACTACCAAAAAGCACTTCAAAACAAAGGGCAGTACGAACAAATATTGCAAGCAGTCCAAAATGCGGATGCAGAGGTCAAGGAACTCCTAGGAAAGGATAACTATACCCAAAAAGACTTGACCGAAATTAAATCGGATAACGAGACCATGCAGAGAAATGTTAGTATTCTAATGCAAATGTTGAGCATAAAGGATACTATTCCAGCAGTAATTTCAGAACTAAAGGATGGTATAAAACATTTTACCGATCAACTGAACTATAATCTAAATGTGGATTTTGACGGTAGAAAAATAGTTGGGGATGATCCTTATAATTTTGACGATAGGGGCTACGGAAACGGTAATCCTAAAAACAGGGTTGATGATGAAAGTCATGGAACGCATGTGGCGGGCATTATAGCAGCAAAAAGAAACAACGGACTTGGAGCCAATGGGGTTGCGGACAATGTAGAAATTATGAGTATCAGGGCAGTGCCCAATGGAGATGAATACGATAAGGATATTGCTTTGGGCATACGTTATGCCGTAGACAACGGGGCCAAAATTATTAACGGAAGTTTTGGAAAAGCCTACTCGCCAAACGCGGAATGGGTTTATGACGCCATTAAATACGCAGCAGACCATGATGTTCTTTTTGTGCATGCAGCAGGAAATTCGGGCGAAGATCTTGATGACCCCAATAACCCCAATTTCCCCAACGATCAAATCAATAACGGTCCTGAAATGGCTGATAATGTGATTACTGTAGGAGCTTTAACAAGTAAATACGGTTCTGAAATGGTAGCCTCATTTTCTAATTATGGCCTTATAAACGTAGATATTTTTGCCCCTGGCGATGATATCTATTCCACAATGCCCAACAACGAATACGATTTTCAGGGAGGAACTTCCATGGCCGCACCGGCTGTTGCAGGAGTTGCTGCCCTTGTTAGATCTTTTTATCCAAAATTATCAGCTTCCCAGGTAAAGGCAATTTTGTTGAATTCCGGGCTTACCACCAAATCCAAAGTAGTGGTTTCCGGGGATTCTTCTATGGCATTGGATTTTCAAAAAATCTCTAAATCAGGTAAAATGGTCAACGCCTATAATGCCTTAATTATGGCCGATGCCGTATCCAGAGGGAAAATAAAACTATAATGGAATACTTCTCATGGGTTAGCCTCTAAACATTGGCTGCCCTTGACCTGTAATAAATAGATGCTACAAATTAAAGGTATGGAACATAACAAAGGACTTTTTTTTGGTTTAATGATTGCCGTTCTAAGCTTAACAGCACAGATGGAAGCACAAAACAATACTTCCTATTGGCAACAGCATGTGGATTATTCCATGGACGTAAACGTGGACGTTGAAAAATATCAATACAGCGGAACCCAAAAATTGGTGTATACCAATAACTCCCCCGATGAATTAAGTAGAGTGTACTATCATCTTTTTTTCAATGCCTTTCAACCTGGCAGTGAAATGGACATGCGTTTACAAAGTATTGCCGACCCGGACGGTAGAATGATGGCAGACGGGAAAAGCAGGATTGCAAGTCTTAGCCCTGAAGAAATAGGATATCTTAGGGTTACTTCCCTAACTCAGGACAACCAAGCCGTTTCCTATTTGGAAGAAGGTACCATTTTGGTGGTCGACTTAAATAAACCTATTCCCGCTGGTGGGAAATCCACCTTTGAAATGACCTTCAACGGGCAAATACCTTTACAAATAAGGCGAAGCGGTAGAAACAGTAGTGAGGGAGTAGCGCTCTCCATGAGTCAGTGGTACCCAAAATTGGCGGAATACGATTTTGAAGGCTGGCATGCCGATCCTTACATTGCCCGCGAATTTCATGGAGTATGGGGCAATTTTGATGTGAAGCTCACCCTGGATAAAAAATATGTGGTTGGGGGTACAGGATATTTACAGAACCCCGAAGAAATAGGCCATGGTTATGAAACCCCGGGATCCAAAGTAAAAAGGACCAAGGGCAAAACCCTTACATGGCATTTTAAAGCTCCAATGGTCCACGATTTTATGTGGGCTGCAGATCCGGACTACCTGCACGATACCCTCCAAGTAGAAAATGGGCCTATGCTCCATTTTTTCTACAAAAACGACAAGGAAATTATAGAAAATTGGAAAAAGCTTCAGCCTAAAACGGCCGAAGCCATGCAATTCTTCAATAGCAATATAGGCGATTATCCCTATAAACAATACTCTGTTATCCAAGGAGGCGATGGTGGTATGGAGTACGCCATGAGCACACTGATCACCGGTGGTAGAAACTTTGGAAGCCTAGTAGGTGTTATGGTACATGAAATGGCGCATTCCTGGTTTCAACATGTACTGGCCAGCAACGAATCCAAACACGAATGGATGGATGAAGGCTTTACCTCTTTTATCTCCAGTCTATGTATGGACCAGATCATGGATCAAAAAAAAGAAAATCCCTTTGCAAGTTCCTATCAAGGTTATTACAATTTAGTGGCTTCCGGTAAGGAACAGCCACAAACCACCCATTCCGATAGATATGAACTCAATTTTGCCTATGGGATTGCAGCCTATAGCAAAGGAGCTATCTTTCTATCACAATTGGGCTATATCATAGGGCAGGATAAGCTAATGGAAACCCTGAGAAAATATTATCAGGATTTTAAATTTAAACACCCTACCCCTAACGATATCAAAAGAACCGCCGAAAAGGTTTCCGGGATGGAATTGGACTGGTACCTTACAGATTGGACCCAAACGACAAATACCATAGATTATGGAATTAAGGCGGTTGAGGCCGATGGACAAAAAACCAAGGTAAGCATGGAGCGTATTGGCCTTATGCCAATGCCCATAGACATTTTGGTGCTTTACAATGATGGTACCCAAGAAACATTTTACGCGCCCTTGCGTATGATGTATGGTGAAAAAGAAAACCCATATCCCCATTTAAAAAGAACCGTATTGCTCGATTGGCCCTGGGCACATTCCAACTACGATTTTATCTTGGATAAGGAGCTGAATAACATTAAGGCCATTGTATTGGACCCATCCCAACTAATGGCAGATATAAATGAGGAAAACAATGTTTGGCAAGCCCAGGAATAAAAGGTATTAAACTTCAGGACAGGCCTGCCTGCCGACAAAGGCAGGCCCTGAACCCAATAATAGGAATCGACCCTAGGGTCCAGGTATTGAACCGAGATTCCGCCGAAAAAGGCGGGATTAGTTCAACTTGCAATTTTTAGTGCATCCTACTGACTTCCCAAAATTGAGTTTCACTAATAAAAAATAAGATCATGACCAATTGTTGTGTTTATGAAAAAAAGGGATTAATTTGATCAGTCGTTTTTTTTTTTGATAAATAGTTTTTATTAATAGGTGCGATTTAGTAGAACCAATGATTAAATTATTCTTTCATTTTACTCAATTGGGTGTTATTGTTTTTTATCGGATTTCGTGAATCTTCGATTTCTTTGCCTGTCCAATGAAACCGACGTAAGAGGTTCATGAATACCTTATTACAAAATAACCAGCCATGAGCTAAACAAACCTGCCTTCCGGCAGGCAGAAGAAAAGACCCTTCTTCGCTAGGTGGTCCCTAAAATCTCTGGTTTTTAATAATGGAAAAAGACTTATCCCCACATGAAGGTTGACGGAACGTAAGGACCGGCCTATTTTCAATTTACTTAAGTGGTTATTATTGCCTGCCTTCGGCAGACAGGTTTTTTATAGGTTTTCGTGAATCTTCGATTTCGTATTAAATCAAGTGGTTTCCACATTGGGTTCAGGTAGCCGTCCAAAGAGCATTTCACCATAGTGAAAGCGGCCTGGACGGCGCGGCTGTGGAAATTGCGTAGATTTAAAGAAATTTAAAATCAGCTTGGCCATGGCTACAGCTGGCTCCTCCTAACCAAGGTACACCGTACCTTGGTTATTCGGCCCTGGTCGTTTTTTATTCATCGGCTGGTCTATTGATTTTTAATGGTATTCATGAATGCTACGCATTTGGGCGATGCAAAAAATGAACAGGACACAAACTTGAGGTAGTAGATTATATCTTTTTGTAATTCACACGCAACTTTTGGGATTGATCCAAAAAATATTAGACGTTTAAATCCGTTTTAGATGGCATACCATTGCTGTTTTAAACGGATTTTTTATGGCTATAGGACCAAGGTGGAACATGTACCTCGAAAATAAGGGGGATCCTTCCCTAATTTTATAGCATGTAATACTCCCATAAACCCCTTATTTAAAGTTTTGTAAAAAACATAACCGTAGGTAATGGCCAAATGGATTTTGAACTATGGTGATTGTCATATCCAATAACTGTGGTTTTTATTTTACATTTACAGCAAAATGTCATTTAGCTTCCCAAAAAAAGAAAAACTAAAGAGCAAAAAACTAATTGAACAGTTGTTTGCGGAAGGGATTGGTATTACCAATTATCCCATAAAACTTGTTTATCTAAAAACCAGCTTTGAAGATAATTCCAAATGCAAAGTGGGGGTAACAGCATCCAAAAGAAATTTTAAAAGTGCCGTAAAAAGAAATAGAATCAAGAGATTGATGCGGGAGAGCTATAGGTTGAACAAACACCTAATTTTTAACAACATAGAGGGTAACTTTGCGTTTATGTTTTTATACCTTGGTAAGGAGATGCCCAAGCAATCCAAAATAACAGCTGCCATGATTCCTTTAATGCAGAAATTTGTCGTTGAAATTGCCAAAACAGGCAAATAATTTGTGAACAGATGAAAGAGATAGTAAAAAAAAGGGTGCTTATTCCCATTATCGCCATTGCCCTACTTATTGCAGGAAGTAGTTTTAAGGGCGATTTTTTTGAAATTGCCAAACAGATCGAAATTTTTACAACCCTGTTCAAAGAGCTGAACATGAACTATGTGGATGAAACCAATCCTGCGGAATTAATGGATACGGCAATTAAGAATATGTTGGAAGAGCTGGATCCCTATACCAAATTCCTTAATGAGCAAGACGTTGAATCCTTTAAAATAAATAATGCGGGCGAATATTCAGGTATTGGGGCGGTGGTACGGAGCTACAAGGATAAAATAGTTATTGTTGAACCTTACAAAGGTTATCCAGCAGATAAGGCTGGCCTTAAGGCCGGGGATGAAATTATTAAGATCGGTGACATTAACATTGCGGACATTACGGATGACGCCGATGAACTTTTAAAAGGGGCCAATAACACCAGTGTGGACATTACCTACCTTAGACAGGGAGAAACCAAATCTACAACGGTGAACAGGGAATCTATAGAAGTGGATGCCGTTCCCTATTACAAAATGATCAAAGGGAACACCGGTTATATTGTCTTGTCCAAATTTAATAAAAAAGCTTCTGAACAAACCAAGGAGGCACTCCTTAATTTGAAAAGCGATGGCGCCGAAAAAATTATTTTGGACCTAAGGGATAATCCTGGTGGTCTTTTGACCGAAGCCATTAATGTAACCAATCTTTTTATTCCAAAAGGAGAACTTGTGGTAACCACCAAGTCCAAGGTCAAAAAGTTCAACAGGGAATATAAAACTACCAAACAACCCGTAGATACAGAAATACCCTTGGTAGTATTGGTTAATGGCAGAAGTGCTTCGGCCAGTGAAATTGTTTCTGGAAGTCTACAGGATTTGGACCGGGCCGTTATTGTGGGTGCAAGAAGTTTTGGAAAAGGACTGGTACAACGCCCTTTAAAACTTACTTATGGTACCCAATTAAAGGTCACTATCTCCAGATATTATACAGCATCCGGAAGATGTATACAATCTTTGGATTATTGGAATAGGGATGAAAATGGAAATGCCGTTAAAAACACCCAATTCAGGGATTTTAAAACCAAAAATGGGCGAAAAGTCCAAGATGGTGGTGGTGTTTTACCAGACATAGAAATTGCTGCTGCCAAAACAAATACACTTACCCAAGCTTTATTATCGGACAATATTATTTTCGACTTCGCCACCGATTTCTATTATAATAACAAGATAGAGAATGTATTGGACTTCCATTTCAAGGATAGTGATTTTGACTCTTTCAAAACTTATATCTCCAAAAGTGATTTTGCTTTTGAGACCAAGGCGGAAAAAGCCCTAAAAGAGGCCATGTCCGGAGAAGACAGTACCATATTTGGCAATGAGGTCACGGAACAATATAAAGCGCTGCTGTTGGAGATGGATAAAAACAAACTTATGGCATTGGATAAATACAAAGCGGAAATCCAAAAGAATTTGGAAGATGAAATTCTTAAACGCTATTTCTACAGGGAAGGCCTTTATGATTACCATTTACAAAATGACGAAGCCATTAAAACTGCTACCGTTCTGTTAAATGACCATGGCAAATACGCCAATATTCTAAAATAACGGGATTCCGGCCAAATAGGGCCTCGATATTGAAACTCTAAATCTTAAAGTAAACCTTCTTCTGATCCAAAAAGTAGGTAATATACCAAAACATAAAGAGCACAAACAAGGAGTTTATTACCAATATTAATCCTTCCTGTACGCCTAAGGGAGCCAAGATTCCTTCGGTAAAAATAAGACCAAAACCTCTGAACCATTGGGATCCTACTGTTTCCGCAAACAAATAAATAAAAATGGAATTGGTCCCCACGACAGAAAAGACCTTCAACCATTTGTTCTTGTGGTCCTTAATGTCTATCCACCAATAAAACAAAGCTAAGACCAACAAGGCCCACCCCCCTGAAGCCAAAGTAAAAGAGGTTGTCGCTATTCTTTTAATTATAGGTGTTATACCCAGCAGATCCATCCCGTAGCCCAACAAAAGTAGGGCCGCTCCCCACATTAATAAGGGGTTTAACTTCTCCTTAGCGGATTTGTTGGAAAGTAATATTTGACCACACATTACACCCATTACCGTGTGTACGGCAGTAGGTAAAAAGTTGATGAAAACCCATCCCCCACCATTAATTTTACCCATTACCAACATATCTATCCAAGATCCAAAACTTTGTCCTTGATTATACGGATCCTGTGGATTATAAACCCGGTAAAGGATTTCGGTCAGTATTAATATTCCAAGACAAATTATAATTTGGGTACGATGGGGAAAGTTCATTACGGCGTAAGCAATAAGTATTGTAAAGGCCAATTGAACCAAAACGTTCCAGAGTTCCCAAACCAGTGCATGGCTATATACGCAGTGCAGCAATACCCCAAAACTAAAGAGTAAAAAACACCTTCTTAAAATATGCCTGGTAGCGGCCTTTTTGTCTCCGGTAGCCAAACGTTTTCTCAATGAAAATGGCATTGCCACCCCCACAATAAACATAAAAAAAGGCTGGATAAGATCCCAAAACCGCAACCCGTTCCAAGGGTGATGGTGCAATTGTTCCGCCAAAGGATGAAAAAAGGCGTTGTTTTCTGTATAGTCTCCGAAACTACCATGAAACCCGGCAGCTTCCGCAATTAATAAAAACATGGTCAATCCCCGAAATACATCCAAGGAAAACAACCTCTTGGAAAGGTTGGTAGATTCGATTGTCATTTTGTAAGTGGTTGATTATTTTGGAATAACAATGTAGTGATTTTCTATATACATTCATAAAATATTATGAACGATGGCGCATTGTACAAACTCTATTTAAGGCCATTCCATTTTTTGCCCACTAAGAGAAATTTGGATGCCCCAACGTATGTCTTTGTAAGTAAACGGGCCTGTCATGGGATATTTTCTAAACAAAGATTTCGACACTATAATTCCATTACCTTTCTAATTAATTTTATTACTTTTCGCTTTTGAAACCCTCAAACCCATGATAAACAAATTTTACTACTTATTAACCATATGTGTTTTTCTCTGCCTGGGATACAAACCTAAAAAGCCCAAAATTTTGATAATAGGCGACTCAATTTCCATAGGATATTTTTCAAAGGTAAAAGAAGCCCTGGCCTCTAAGGCAATAGTAGTGCACAATCCAGGAAATGCACAACATACCGGAACGGGATTGGAGAAAATTGGGGAATGGGTAGGTCAGGAAGATTGGGATATTATCCAATTTAATTGGGGCCTATGGGACCTTTGTTACAGACATCCAGATTCCAAGGTATATGGAAATAGGGATAAAATTAAAGGAACCATAACCCATGACCTTCAAACCTATAAACACAATCTGGAAGAGTTGGTTAGTTTCCTTAAGGCACATACCTCAGCAAAGTTAATCTTTGTAACTACCACCTATGTTCCTGTTAACGAGGCAGGAAGATTTTCTGAAGATGTAGCCAAATACAACGCAGTTGCAAAATCGGTAATGAAAAAAAACGGGGTTATTATCAATGATATCTACAAAAAATCCATTGCCATCCACCACAAAAATGGTTTGGGGGATAATGACGTACATTATAACAAGGAAGGATATAAGGAATTGGGAGAACTCATTGTTCCTGTGCTCAATAAATCCTTGAAAAAATTATCGTATAAATAAAAGGTATTAAACCTCAGGGCTAGCCTGTCTGCCGACAAAGGCAGGCCCTGAACCCAATAATAGGTATCGACCCTGGGGTAGAGGTATTGAACCTAGATCCCGCCGAAAAAGGCGGGATTAGTTCAACTTGCAATTTTAAGTGCGTCTTTCTGACTTCTCAAAATTGAGTTTCACTAATAAATCCTTGAAAAAGTTATCGTATAAATAAATATTATTTTAGCAAACCACTTAACTTTTGTTGAACTTGAATTGTTGAGGAATAGAAGGATCATATCCATGTCCGGGAATACAAGATTTTAGTACTCAGCAAAATAACACCAAAGTTCTTTAAAAATTAATTAATTTAAGCGATAAAACTACCACCAATGTCGCTTAAAACCAGAAAGCATTTATCAATAATAACCATTGCGGCCATTTGTTTATATGGTTGTAACCGTGATAATTCCCCCAAAACAGACTTCAATAAATACACCACTTGGAACTCTTATTTGGGCGGACCCGATCGCAACCATTACTCCACTCTATCACAAATTACCTTGGACAATGTAACACAGCTTAAGGTAGCCTGGTCCTACTCTGCCCCTGACAGCGGCCAAATGCAAATGAACCCCATTGTGGTGGACACAATCTTATACGGAGTTACGGCGGCTTTAAGGGCCGTGGCACTCGACGCCCGTACAGGAAGGGAAATTTGGCGATTTGGCGATTCACTAAATCTGGAGAATTCTACCAGTAGAGGTGTAGCATATTGGTCAAGGGACAAGGATAAACGTATTCTGTTTACCCAAGGTGCCCATCTTTTTGCCTTAGATGCCAGTACAGGAAAACCTATTTCCTCCTTCGGTGAAAATGGAAAAATTGATCTCCACTCTGGATTGCCAACAAGCGCCAAAAATAAATTTGTCGTCTCCAACACTCCAGGAACCATTTACACGGATTTAATTGTAATGCCTATTCGTCTTTCCGAAGGTAAGGGTGCGGCACCAGGCGATATCATGGCTTTTAATGTAATTACGGGGAAGCTGGAATGGGCATTCCATACCATACCCTATCCAGGAGAGCCCGGTAATGAAACATGGGAA
Organism: Arenibacter flavimaris; assembly: GCF_030291335.1. Lineage (NCBI taxonomy): Bacteria > Pseudomonadati > Bacteroidota > Flavobacteriia > Flavobacteriales > Flavobacteriaceae > Arenibacter > Arenibacter flavimaris. The sequence goes on along the minus strand of NZ_JASWIM010000001.1, from coordinate 160,102 downwards.
GATCCGGATAGTTATAAAAGCGAAACTGTTGGTGCTGCCAACAACTGGGCCGGTATGTCTTTGGATGAAGAAACTGGAATCCTATACGTGCCAACAGGGTCTGCAGCTCCCGATTTTTATGGTGGCCAAAGAAGGGGTAGTAACCTATATGCCAATACTTTATTGGCTTTGGATGCACAAACGGGAAAACTCCTTTGGCATTATCAATTTACGCATCACGACTTATGGGATAGGGATCCACCAGCACCCCCTAACCTTTTAACTATTACAAGGGCAGGGGAGAAAATTCCTGCCGTGGCACAAGTAACCAAACAGGGATATGTCTTTCTTTTTAACAGGGCCACGGGAGAACCTTTATTTGATATAGAGGAATTACCAGTACCTAAATCCAATTTAAAGGGTGAAAAAACATGGGCAACCCAACCATTTCCAATAAAACCAAGGCCTTTTGCCAGGCAATCCAATCTTTTAACCGATAAAGACCTTAGTCCCTATGCCGAAAACAGGGAGGAATTATTGGCCCAGTTCAATGATGCGGATAAAAGAATTTATGCGCCTCCAAGTGTGGATCCGGTTCTCCTTTTACCAGGATATGACGGCGCTGCGGAATGGGGTGGTGCAGCAGCCGATCCAGATGAAGGTATTATTTACATAAACTCCAATGAAATGGCCTGGTTTCTTCAAATGAAAAAAGACAGCTTGGATACAAGCCTGCCATTGGGAAAACGTACCTATAACAAATATTGCGTTGTATGCCATCAAAAAGACCGAAAAGGTCTCGTGGCAAGTGGCTATCCATCCCTTGTAAACCTAAAATCGACCCATGGCAAAGAAACTGTTGCCCGGACCATAAAAAAAGGAAAGGGCATGATGACAGGTTTTCCCCAACTTGAAAAAGCGGAAATGGACGCTTTGCTTCAATTCCTGTATGGAGAAGAGATTGAACAAACTATTGCCGAGAACGAAACTAAACCTATAGAAACCACCTATAAGCATACCGGCTACAAAAAATTCTTGGACAGCAATGGACTACCGGCCATTTCCCCGCCATGGGGCACATTGCATGCCATTAACCTAAATAGTGGTGATTACCTTTGGTCTGTTCCGTTTGGGGAAACCATGACTCTCAAAGAGAAGGGCTTTCCACAGACAGGCTGCGAGAATTACGGAGGCCCCGTTGTCACCAAAAACGGATTATTGTTTATAGGGGCCACAAAAGATGGGTATTTTAGAGCTTTCAATAAAAAGAACGGTAAGTTACTGTGGGAATACAAACTCCCCGCACCAGCATTTGCAACCCCTGCCATGTATGAAGTAAATGGCAAGCAATATATTGCCATAGCCTGTGGTGGAGATAAATTAGGAACCGAAAAAGGAAACCAAATTATGGCTTTTGCTTTGGAATAAACGATTACTAAATTGTATAAACAAAAAATATGAACAAGTTAAAAACCCTTGTTGTTGGGTGTGGAAATATGGGAATTTCCCATGCTAGGGCCTATCACCATCTTCCTGAATTTGAAATTGTGGGACTGGTAAGCCGCAAACCTCAAAGCAGGGAAAAGTTATCCCAGGAATTGGGAGGCTTGCCAACCTATGCCAGTTTTGATACAGCCTTGACCAACTCCAAACCAGATGTGGTGTCTATTAATACCTATCCGGATACCCATGCCGACTATGTTAGGAAAAGTCTAAATGCAGGTGCCCATGTTTTTGTTGAAAAACCACTGGCCCTCACGGTAGAGGAGGCAAAAGAATTAGTGGCTTTGGCAAAAGCAAAAAACAGGAAAATGGTAGTGGGCTATATACTTAGGGTACATCCATCATGGACCAAGTTTGTTGAGGTTGCCCGTACCCTTGGGAAACCCTTGGTAATGCGAATGAACTTAAACCAACAAAGTTCTGGTAATATGTGGTATACCCATAAACAGTTGATGAATTCCATGTCGCCCATAGTGGATTGTGGTGTTCACTATGTAGATATTATGTGTTTAATGACCCAATCCAAACCCATTAGTGTTAGTGCCATTGGCGTTAATTTGAGCAATGAAATTGATGCTAAAATGTACAACTATGGTCAATTGCAGGTGCGTTTTAAAGATGGTTCGGTAGGATGGTACGAGGCCGGATGGGGGCCTATGATGAGCGAAACGGCTGTTTTTATCAAGGATGTGATTGGCCCAAAAGGAGCTGTTTCCATTTCGGACAAACCCAAAGATAGTTCACAGGATATAGAGGGGCATACTAAAACAGGAAGTCTACAGCTTCATTACAGCGAATTAAACAAAGATGGTGATTTTGCAAAGAAAGACATCTTTATAAAAACCGAAGGAGAGCCGGATCATGACGGACTTTGTTTATTGGAACAGAAGTATTTATTGAATGCCATTGTTAACGACCACGATCTTTCATCCCATTTATTGGATGCTATCAATAGCCTAAAAATCGTATTGGCAGCCGACGAATCGATAAGAACTGGAAAAACTGTTATACTTTAATTAAATATCTTAAAAAAATGAGAAATTCTAAAAATTCATAACAATTAGTTATATTTAATTCCGAATTGGATTATAGAATACAAGGCCAGGGAAAAGGCTTTGATCTACATAAAGACCAACCAATAAATAATACAAACTATTTCCAATATACCCAACAAGAGCCCGTAGGATTTATAAATACATTATGAAGGAACAGCTTATTATTGAAAAGATTGAACTTTTTAAAGTCCCGCCAAGATGGCTTTTTGTTAAAGTGACCACCAAAGAAGGAGTTATTGGTTGGGGCGAACCCGTTGTGGAAGGGAAAGCAGATACGGTTGCCGCCTGCGTAATGGAACTCCAGCAATACCTCATTGGGAAGTCGGCCTCAAATATTGAAGACATATGGCAAATACTCTATCGTGGAGGGTTTTACCGTGGTGGTCCCATACTTATGAGTGCCATTTCAGGTATAGATCAGGCACTTTGGGATATAAAGGGAAAATCTCTTGGTGTTCCTGTCTACGATTTATTGGGAGGGGCCGTACGCCATAAAATGAAAATGTACTGCTGGATCGGTGGAGACCATCCAGAGGTATTATTGGAACAGGCGCACGAAAAGGTAAAGGAAGGTTTCCAAGCGGTTAAAATGAACGCTACTGGCGGCATGGACTGGATTTCAACCTTAAAGGATGTAAAACAGGTATCCAATAACATACGATTATTAAGAGAGGAATTTGGAAACGATTTGGACATAGGTCTGGATTTTCATGGCCGGGTACATAAAGGCATGGTAAAAAGGCTCATAGATGAGCTTGCCCCTTATGAACCCATGTTTATTGAAGAACCGGTACTTAGTGAAAACAATGATGCCTTAAGACATATCTATACTTATACCAGCATCCCTATTGCTACTGGGGAGCGGATGTTTTCGCGCTGGGATTTTAAAAAAATTCTGGAAGAAGGCGTGGTAGATATTATACAACCAGATCTTAGTCACGCCGGGGGTATTTCCGAGGTTAGGAGAATAGCAACTTTGGCCGAAGCCTATGATGTAGCATTGGCCCCCCACTGTCCGTTGGGACCCATTTCCCTGGCTTCTGCTTTACATGTCGACTTTGTCTCCGCCAATGCCTTTATACAGGAAAACAGCATAGGAATCCATTATAACCAAGGATTTGATTTATTGGACTATGTTCTGAATCCAGAAATTTTTGATATCAAAGATGGATATATTGATCTATTTGAAAAGCCTGGATTGGGAGTTGAAATGAACGAAGAAAAATTAAGGGAAGCTCAAAAAATTGGCCACAATTGGTCCAACCCTATATGGCGCGGACCCGATGGAAACTTTACCGAATGGTAAGTATAACAATTTAATAACACCAATAACCAACCAAACAACCATGACTTACCTTATCGCCTTAGTACTGTCCCTTGCCTTATTGATCATAGGCATCATCAAATTTAAAGTGCATCCCTTTTTTGTGCTCCTTTTCTCTGCCATCGCCTACGGCTTTATGACGGGTATGGATATAGAAGCCATCATCAGTTCCATAAATAATGGTTTTGGGGATATTATGGGTAAAATAGGGCTCATAATCTTATTTGGGGTTACCATAGGCAAGGTTTTGGAAAAATCTGGTGGCGCTTTTGTCATCGCCACCAAAATTTTACAACTAATAGGTGCAAAATCCATCCACCTGGCCATGCTCCTTACAGGGTATATACTTTCAATTCCAGTATTTGCCGATAGTGCACTTTTAATAATGAATCCATTAAACAAGGTGCTTTCCTCCAAGGCAGGTGTTTCCTTTGCTGGTACCACTGCAGCCCTGGCATTGGGATTAACAGCTTCACATACCATGGTGCCACCTACCCCTGGACCTATTGCCGCTGCCGGTATTTTGGGGGCAGATTTGGGAAGTGTTATGATTTGGGGCTTGATTATCAGTAGTATTTCATTAATAGCCTGTTATTTCTTTGCAACCAAATTCGCATCCCGAATCCATGTTCCTATAGTCCTCGAGCCTGTGACTACCAAGCAGGAACAACCGGCCCTATGGAAGTCTTTATTGGCCATAGTAATCCCTATTGTACTCATTATCCTTAAGTCGGTCATGGATTATCCAGAATTCACTTTTCAACCATCTATATTTAAAACAATTATATCATTTTTGGGAACTCCTGTAATTGCCCTTTTGGTAGGGGTCTTATTGTCCCTGGTTTTACCGAAAAAGTTAGACGAAAAGATTTTCTCCTCCACGGGTTGGTTTGGAGAATCCTTAAGGGAGGCCGCCCCTATTATTTTCATTACCGGGGCTGGCGGTATTTTTGGAAAAATGTTGCAAAACTCGGGCATTGCCGATACCATCACCTCAGAATTTACGGGAATGGAATTAGGTTTGTTCCTGCCCTTTCTATTGGCAGCCTGTCTTAAGACCACCCAGGGATCCTCAACTGTGGCCTTGGTAACCACCGCATCCATCATAGCCCCGTTAATGCCAGCTTTGGGCCTTAACGACCCCTTCATGGCTACTATGACCGTTTTATCTATAGGTGCAGGAGCCTCAGTAGTTTCACATGTAAACGACAGTTTTTTTTGGGTTCTTACCCAGCTCACAGGAATGAACGTTAAGCAAGGTTATCAAATTCAATCGGCCGGCACATTCGTACTTGGGGGCACAGCTATGACCGTCATTACTATAATTGTTAAAATAATGCACTAAAATGAAAAACTTGATATATACAATTACAGCTGCCATTCTACTTTTTGGGACCTCCTGTAAAGAGACCGGTAAAAATACAATACCCATAGCAACTAATACTTCTGAATTTTCCATTGAAATACTGGATGATGAAGCTCTTCAAATTATTGATCCGAAATCTAAAATTGAAATTCTCGCCAGTGGCTTTGCCTGGACCGAGGGACCTTTATGGATAAAAGAAGGCAATTATTTATTATTCTCAGATATCCCAAATAACAAAATCTATAAGTTGGATCCAAAAAACAACGATACAATCACCTACTTGCATCCCTCAGGATTTTCAGGAACCGATTTTACTGGTGAAGAACCGGGTTCCAATGGTCTATTGCTTAGTAAAGAGGGTGAATTGGTTCTTTTACAACACGGGAATCGCCAAATAGCCAAAATGAATGGACCGCTAAGTTCTCCTTTATCTGACTTTACTACCCTTGTTGATTCCTATATGGGAAAGAAATTGAACAGCCCTAATGATGGCATATTCGACAAAAATGGCAACCTCTATTTTACCGATCCTGCCTATGGACTTCCGAAAAGAATGGATGATGAAGCCAAAGAATTGGATTTTCAAGGGATTTATTGCCTTATGGCTAGCGGGGAATTAATATTGCTCGACTCTATATCCCGTCCCAACGGAATTGGAATATCACCGGATGGAAATGTCCTTTACGTTGCCAATTCGGATCCGGAACATGCCGCGTGGTACCAATATAACCTTCCAAAACCTGGAAAAGTAAGCGGTAAAAAGCTTTTTTATGAGGTAACTCATCTAATTGGAAAAGAAGGTCAACAAGGGCTGCCCGACGGATTAAAAATAAACAATAGTGGAATCTTATTTGCCACTGGACCCGGTGGTGTTTGGATCTTTAATGCTAATGGGAAAGTTTTGGCAAGAATACATACTGGACAGGCTACGGCCAACTGTGCTTTTGATACAGATCAGAAAAGACTCTATATGACCGCAGATGACTTTTTAATGGCCGTGGACCTAAAATAAGTCCACATTAGTCCTTAAAAACAGGGGTTTTTGCCAGTTCTATCAATCCGTCCTTAGATTCCTTAAGATAGCGATTGGATCGTAAATATCTATTGAAGTTATACGCATCAAAATTTGGAGCTTCTTTGTCCATACTACTTATATGCACCCTTCCTGCAGAATGGATAAATTCATTGTTACCTATCCACATCCCAACATGGATTACACGTTCCTTGGTGGTATCTGTTGCCGGTTTTCCAAAAAACAATAAATCTCCTGGCTCCAACTTCCCAAAATCCCTAACCGCATCTATCTCCTTTCCTGTATGTATTTGCTGGGAAGCATCCCTTGGTAGAACAATTCCGTTTAAAAAATAAATGGTTTTGGTAAATCCACTACAATCCACTCCTTTAGTAGAGGTGCCCCCCCACAAATAAGGGACGCCCATTAAGGTTTTGGAAGTACTCACCAAGGATTCCTGATTGGGATCCAATGCTGCCAGCCAACGGTCATAATCCATGGCCTCGGTTTTGGGAACATAAGCCTTTCTTCCATCCGGATAAAGCACATAATAAAAATCCTTTTCCTCTCCTATACGCTCCAATACACCTCCGGCAACCATATCGGATATGACTTGGGTATCCTTACTAGGCGCTGTATAGGAATGACCAATAGTATTCGTATATATAACTTTTGGCGTTGATTTCCAATCCGTATATTTTTCCGTTGATAATGGCATTATTCCCCCACTATCTACCCAGGACAAATACTTATCAGGAGTCTGAATCAAATACCAACTATCTTCTACCTTTAAAATCTTGACAGGGGTTCCCAAAGTAGCCTGTGTAACCAATTCCGCCGAATGGGCGGGCCTACCACGTAAATTAGCCACGGATATAGTAATAAGACCTTGGGTAAAACCATTTAAATTGGAGGATGGCAATAATTGAATACTATCTAAATAATATATATTTTTCCCTGCCAGTTTTTGCTTAAAGCTGGCAACCGCCTCAGGTAGGTTGGACTCTCCCTTAAGAATGGTTTCATTTCCTTTCCTACTGTATTCTATGTTAAACAGGGCGACCCTTTTGTCCGGGGCAAATTCCTGTTTTATATCATCCATCACTGCAGTGATGGTAAGCTTATCCTTATCCACCCTTTGTTCGCAGGAAATGAATAGAAAGACAGTTGCAATAAATATAAAAACTATTCCTTTTCGATAGCAATTCATATAAAACATCTATGATTGTTAATACAAAATTTTATTTGAAACTTGGAAAATTATAAAAATTTAAGGAATACATCAGTAGCGCAGTTGCCAAATTTAATTTTATAATTTCCTTTTTTTGTATTGCACTCCCCCAAAGAAATACTCTGTAAGAGGGTCCCGGACATATACTTGGCCTTATGATTTAATAAAAGGTATTACACCTCAGGGCAGGCCTATCTGCCGAAAAAGGCGGAATTAGTTCAACTTGCAATTTTAAGCGCGTCTTACTGACTTCCCAAAATTGAGTTTCACTAATAAAAGACTTTCCACACCAGCACCTTCTAAAACGAAAACTACTTTAAATTTTCCCATCCAACTTAATCCACCACGACCAATTACAATTCTCCATTCCATTTTATATCATTTCCACAAAGCACATTAATTTGTTAAAATCTATTTAAATATCTGTTAATCAGCGTATTTATTTGCTTTTAATCGATTTTTTTCGTAAATTACGATTATGATAAAAACTGAAAAATCAGCAAATGAGGAGTTCATAAAGAAGTCCATTTCCCACTTGGAAGCGCACGGTTTTGAAAAAATCAAGGCGGATATTGAAGGTTATGACTGTCCTAAGTCCTATTTAAAAAAAGGTAGCGACACCAAAATTACCCCTGATATTGTGGCTTTAAAAAATGGTAAAAAATACTATTTCGAGATTAGTTTAAAGTCCGACAGGCCATTGTTATTAAAATCCAAATGGTTGTTTTTGGATACCCTAAGCCGAATGAATTCCAATCGTTTTAAAATTATCACCACTAAAGGACATTATAAATTTACCGACAATATGTTGGAGGATATAAATTTAAGTGATAAAACACCTATTAAAATATAAATTGGAATACTAATATCACATACATTGGGAGCTGTATTTTACAGCTCTTTTTTTATGGGATAAAAGGTATTAAACCTCAGGGCAAGCCTGTCTGCCGACAAAGGCAGGCCCTGAACCCAATAAAAGGAATCGACCCAAGGGTCGAGGTATTGAACCTAGATCCCGCCGAAAAAGGCGGGATTAGTTCAACTTGCAATTTTAAGTGCATCTTACTGACTTCTCAAAATTGAGTTGAACTAATAAAATTCAACTGAGCTATTCCCTGATCATGCCAACATGGGGAATACCATCCTCCAAATACTCCTCACCAACAACCTTAAATCCAAGGGAAGTGTAGAACTTGGTCAAATATTTCTGGGCTGAAATATGTATTAAGGTAGTACCAAAATTTTTATGAATTGCTTCAATGGAAGCCTTCATTATTTCCAATCCATATCCATACTGTCGTTGAGATTTTCGTACCACTACCCTACCAATACTTGCTTCCTTAAAATAGTCCCCTTGTTTAAAAACTCTGGTATAGGCCACTATTTTACTATTCTTATAACCCATTATATGAAGGGCAAGCTGATCTTTATAATCCATATCCTGGTACACACAATCCTGTTCCAAAACAAATACTTCGCTACGCAATTGCAATACATCATATAACTCCTGTGCATCCAATTCCTGAAATCTTTTTATTTCAATTCTCATACTTCACATCTCCACAATTATATAAGTAATAGTCAAGTTTAAAAAATAATATGGATTACAAAATACAGATACCTCATTAGATAAAAAATCCATTAAACAATAGTGTCATATAATATACCCACTATGACTATTCATATAGAAGAAATAATATTACTTACAGGGAATTTTCTCTATTCTTCTTTCATGACGACCACCTTCAAAGGAAGTATTCAGAAATGTTTTCACCATTTCCAGCGCCTGTGGCAAAGAAATAAATCTGGCAGGCAAACTTAATATATTGGCATCATTGTGCTCCTTGGCCAATTTAACTATTTCGGTTGTCCAACATAAGGCGGCTCTTATTTTTTGATATTTGTTGGCCGTCATTGAAACTCCATTACCACTGCCACAAATAATAATCCCAAAATCTGCATTTCCTTTTTCCACTTCAATGGCTACAGGATGTACAAAATCCGCATAATCAACGCTGTCAGATCCATCGGTACCATGATTTATGACTTCTATACCCATAGATTTCAACAATCCGATTATGGCAAGTTTATATTCTGTACCTGCATGATCGTTACCAATAGCTATTTTCATTGTTCAAGGATGGTTATTGATGAATAAAAATTATAAAAATAAGTAGTTCTATTCACACAAATGTACAAATACCTATGGTTTCACCACAGAAACTAGGTTGTTAACAACATAAATTTTTAAAAAAACCAAAAGCATTGTTATTTAGTCGTTTACTCATAATACCTCATTGTTAACAAACTACTTATAAAAAGTAAATATTAAATTTTTATTATCCGTCTTAATTTTGCTTTACAAAATCTTATCGTAAAAGAATAATTTACTTCTTAGATTCTTATAGAAAGATATTAAATAATTAAAAGAAGTAATTAACACTCCCGTAACATTAACTTTTCAATAATTTCATGTTCATATAGGTTGTCAACAAATATTAATAACCCATTTAAAAGCTTGATTTATAATCTTTATTCACTGTATAAATTGTCAATAAACTTATTTAATGGTTTAAAGCAAGTTTAAAGGTAAATTTTTATATCCACTATAAACAAGCCATCATAATCACCATTTTATTTTAAATTTTAGAAAAAAGAAAACATATATATAATATAAATGTTGATAACAATATTTATTCAAGAAAAGGGAAACTTAAAATTGGAATCTAAGGACAATGGATTATAATTCGTAATTTTCCAAAAATAAAAGTGTTAATGTCAAAGAATAACAAGAGAAACAAAAATCAAAGAAAAAACGAAATAACCAGAGGTATTTTTACGGTTCTTGAAAAGGAGCCGGAAAAATCTTTTAATTATAAACAAATTGCTGCTAAAATAGGAGTTGTAGATACCAACGATAGAAACACCCTAATTAAAAGATTGGTAGAATTAAAGGAAAAGAAAAGAATATTGGAAGAAGGAAGAGGTTCATACAAAGCTATAGCTTCCACTAAGACTTACCATACCGGAACTGTTGATATTACGGGAAGAGGAAATGCCTACATTGTAGTTGAAGGTTTGGATGATGATGTTTTTGTTCCGTTCAATAAATTAAAAAAAGCTTTTCACAGAGATGTTGTAGAAGTATATATTTTTCCCAGAAGAAAAGGAAAAAAATTGGAAGGGGAAATTACAAAAATCGTTTCCAGGGATAAGACTTCTTTTGTAGGTATCGTAGATATGCAAAAGGATTTTGCTTTTGTGCGTCCTACGGATTATAGAATGTATACAGATATTTTTGTACCAAAAAGTAAGTTTTCCAACGCAGAGGACGGTGATAAAGTAATTGTAGAAATAAATGAATGGCCGGATAATGCGGATTCTCCTTTTGGAACCATTACCCAGGTATTGGGGAAACCAGGAGAACATAATACAGAAATACATTCAATTTTGGCCCAATATGGTTTGCCGTATGAATTTCCAGTGGAGGTGGATATGTTTGCCAATACATTGGATACCAGTATAAAGGAAGAGGAAATAGCTAAAAGAAGGGATCTAAGGGAAACATTGACTTTTACAATTGATCCCAAGGATGCCAAAGATTTTGATGATGCACTTTCCTTTAAAATATTGGAAAATGGGAATTATGAAATTGGAATCCATATTGCAGATGTTTCCCATTATTTACAACCTGATACTATCTTGGATGAAGAAGCCTATAACAGGGCAACTTCAGTGTATTTGGTAGACAGGGTTGTACCTATGTTACCAGAAGTATTATCCAATAATGCCTGTTCCCTCCGTCCAAATGAAGAAAAATATACGTTTTCGGCCATTTTTGAATTGGATGAAAACACCGTTATAAAGAATGAATGGTTCGGTAGAACCGTAATTAATTCCGATGAACGATTTGCATATGAAGAGGCACAACATATTATAGAGAGTGGGCAGGGATCAATTCCTTCGGAAATATCCATAAGGGAAGATGCTTATAACGTTAGTGATGAGGTGGTTGAAGCCACCTTGACCATGGACCGGCTGGCCAAGATAATGAGGGATAAACGTATGGAACAAGGCGCAATTTCTTTCGATAAAATTGAAGTACGTTTTAATCTCAATGAAAAAATGGAGCCTCAAGGGGTTTATTTTAAGGAGTCTAAGGATGCCAATAAACTTATAGAAGAGTTTATGTTATTGACCAATAGAAGGGTAGCACAGTTTATTGGAAAGCAAAAGCCGGTTAAAACCTTTGTTTATAGGGTACATGATGAACCCAACGAGGATAAATTAATGGCTTTAAATGGTATAATATCGCGTTTTGGGCATAAGCTTGATTTTAAGGATAAGAAGTCCATTAGTAATTCCTTGAACCAACTATTGGAAGATGTAAAAGGGAAGAAGGAACAAAACTTAGTGGATACTTTGGCCATACGAAGTATGAGCAAGGCAATTTATACGGTAGAGAATATTGGCCATTATGGTTTAGCCTTTGATTACTATACGCATTTTACCTCGCCTATTAGAAGATATCCGGATGTAATGGTACACCGGTTATTACAGCATTATTTGGATGGGGGGGAGACCCCGAAGGCGGAACCCTATGAAATAAAATGTAAGCATTCTTCCGATATGGAAAGTTTGGCGTCAAATGCTGAACGCGATTCCATAAAATATATGCAGATAAAATTTATGGAAGATCATCAGGATCAAGAATTTGCAGGTGTAATTTCAGGGGTTACGGAATGGGGACTTTATGTTGAGATCATTGAGAATAAGTGCGAAGGAATGGTAAGGATTAGTGATATAAAGGATGATTATTATACCTTTGATGAAAAGGAGTATGCCATAGTTGGTGAAAAAACCAAGAAAACCTATCAATTGGGAGATGAAGTTATTGTAATGGTTAAAAGTACAGATTTAATAAAGCGCCATTTGGATTTTTCCTTGATTGGAAAAAATGTCTAAATTTTTGTTTTGGAACGGAATTTGTTTAACTGAACTGGATTAGTTAATAAAACGTTGCCATTTCATAAATATGTTATACGGAATTAGTCCGGAAAAATGTTTTTTGGTTAATAATAATTGGTCAAAAAACTATAGCTCTAAGATAATGGATCAGAAATTAATAGTAGTACTTTTGTTATTGGTTGCTACCCAATCACTAAGGTCGCAAAACGAAAAGGTAACTCAAAATTTACAGCCGTTCAAAGAAGTCAAGGCTTTTGATGGATTGTCCGTGAACCTTATAAAATCCGATGTTAACAAGGCCGTAATAACTGGTGCCAATACTAACAATGTTGCTATTGTAAACAATGACGGTGTTCTTAAGATTAGAATGGAAGTAACTAAACTATTTAGTGGCTATAGAACCTTTGTAGATATCCATTATACGGAAAAACTTGTTGTTATTGATACGAACGAAGACGCCAGGATTTCGTCTAAGGAGCCTATTAAGCAAGACATATTGGAATTGAAGGCTCAGGAAGGTGGAGAGTTGATTATCAGTGCCCAAGTAGATCAAATGCTTATAAAAAGTGTAACTGGAGGTATTATTTCTGCTTCGGGATCTTCCAACATTCAAGATGTTCAAATAAATACAGGAGGTGTTTATAAGGGTAAGGATTTCAAAACTAAATTTAGTACTATTAATGTAAATGCCGGTTCAAGGGCAGAAGTATTTGCAAGTGATTATGTAAAGGCTGCCGTAAAGGCCGGTGGTGAAGTTATGGTGTATGGAAATCCAGCAAAAATGGAAGAGAAAACGGTTTTTGGAGGAAAGATTACCAGAATGTAAGTTATAAAGTTTTATGATCGAAGATATTCAGGCAGCGATTCCATTGGGCTTATTATTGAGCTTTATGATAGGGCCTGTTTTTTTCGTACTTCTTGAAACTAGTGCCCTTAAAGGGTTTAGAGCTGCACTTTGTTTTGATGTGGGTGTAATTGTTGCCGATGTTGTTTTTATTTCCTTAGCCTATTTTAGTAGTTTTCAATTGTTGGAAAATCTTAGTAATCATCCTGGACTTTATGTTTTTGGTGGGACCATTCTATTGGTTTATGGGCTTAGCAATGTATTTAAGAAAGAGTCTGTTAAACAGGAAAATGAAATAAGGATTACCAAGGGAGATTATTTTAGTTTGTGCATCAAGGGATTCTTGCTAAATTTTATAAATATTGGTGTTTTGGTATTTTGGTTGGGTATTATAATTGTAGTTGGGCCTAGCTTGGATAATGATCCCAATAGAATAATAATTTTCTTTTCCGCTATGATAGGGGCCTATTTTGTTACGGATATCTTTAAAATTTTATTGGCCAAACAATTGCGCAGAAAGTTGACCAAAAGAAGAATTCTTCTAGTAAAAAAAGGAATTGGCATTGTCCTGGTTATTTGTGGCATTGTTCTGATTATAAAAGGTTTTCTCCCTAAAGATCAATTGAATATTGAAAAAGGAATAGAACTTATAAAGTAGTTAAACAAAAGTATTGAGGAACCAGGGCTTGTAATATAAATGTTTCTCAATAACCCGGCCTATTCGTATATGATCAAATAATGCATTAATAATGGTTATGAAAATTATATATGGACAATTATTGGTGAGCTTATTATTTCTTGGTATGGTTTAACTAACCCAAAGTATTGATACTCTGTTTAGTCTCTTTCACCACAAATTTTTATACTGACATCCTTAAGATGATAATACTACCTTAAATTGCAAGGAAAGCTTGGGTATATAATCCCGTTTTGGGGTATAAAAACATATGCCATATATAGGAATTAAAATTTCCTAAGGCATTATTCAAAACAATTTAGGCCACAGGATCCAGTGATATTGGTGGATTTATGCTTTATAATTATGGGAAATTCTGTTCGTTATAACGTTATAAGTTAGCGGGAGCTATTAACGGATCAATCTCAAAAGTTGTGTGTGAATAGAAATAAGATAGAATTTTCTATTCCAAATTCCTTTTCTGTTCATTTTTTGTATCGCCCAAATACGTAGCATTCATGAATAACATGTATAGCTATTTTAGGACGGGTCATGTCCGGGGATAAGCCATAGATACTCCATAGATACTCCATAGATACTCCATAGATAGTCCATAGTTAGGCCGTATATGAAAATAGGGGAAAACAGGCTGGATCCACCCCTTTTTGGCGCGCAAAAATAGCTCCTTTTCAAGCCACTTTTTACCTTTCATGGACGGCACAATACGCTCCGGGATCCCTTGCGGAAAACGAAGCCAAAATGCAGTGTCTTTATTAGTGAAACTCAATTTTGAGAAGTCGATAAGACACAATTAAAATTGCAAGTTGAACTAACCCCGTCCTTTTCGGCGGGATCTAGGTTTAATACCTTTTATGTAGCTATTTTTTTCCAAAAGAATATTTGCCTAAACACAACAATTGTTCCTGATCCCTATTAACATCAATTTGCGTATTGGTAAAAGAAAAAACCTTCATCTGTTAAGATGAAGGTTTTGGAGGCATCGAGCGGATTCGAACCGCTGTACAAGCTTTTGCAGAGCTCTGCCTAGCCACTCGGCCACAATGCCTATTTGCTGTGCAAAGGTAATACTTTTTTTATCTTACAAAAACTAAAAGTTTTATCTTTTGGATTTAAGTATTATGGTCACTTCTTGGACATCACCACCAATAGGTGGATTTATTTTTGAGACAGCAACTTTCACTTTTTTAGCGATGGAAATTTCTACAAATATTCTATTTAGAATTCGCTGTGCCACATGTTCCAATAGTTTGGAAGGAATAGACATTTCTTCCTTTACTATAGAATTTATATGTACGTAGTCAACCGTTTCCGATAATTCATCGGTTTGTGATGCTTTTTTTAAATCGGCATCCACTTCCACATTTACTAGGTAATCGCTTCCAATAAGAGTCTCTTCCTTAAGACAACCATGATTGGCATAAATTTTAATATTGCGTACCCTTATTTTTCCCAACACATCAATAATTTGTACAAAATTAAATCAATCCAAGCTTAAAAGAATGGATTTTACAAATAATTTAGCGTTCAAGTCGCCTGTACTAAGACATTTGGTTAATAGGTACATCTACAATTACTGATACCCTGAAATAGGTCTACCCCAATGGTTACTACGTGGGTACCGGTACTATAGCCCAATATTTCATTAAGAATGATCTGATAGGAATATCCGAAATAGAAATTACTTTTTTTAAGACCGGCCAAAGGAGCAATGTATAATGGCCGTCCTATTTGATCGTTTAAAAAACGGTAGGTAACACCAGCATAATAGTAATCCTCAAAATCATACCATCTAAATTTTAGATTTAAATCGGCTTCCGATCTACCGTCACTTTCAAATATTTTGTACAAAAGGGAGGGTTCTATTTCCATATTGCTATTTCTGGATTTCTTATATCGGTATCCAGTATAGGCATAGAAGTTTCTAAGTTTGTTGGGTTCAAAGATGGGATCGAAAATATAAACATCCTTATTGATGACGTTGGAGGCATTTACACTGAAATAAAAGGAATTTTTTCTGTATAAAAGACCTACGTCGAAGTTATGGTTGGAGGTTGATCTATCATCGGTTACACCTGGATCAAAACCGGCATCTATAAATTCTTCTACGTCCAGTCTAAATTGATTGAAATTATAGGAGATACCAAATGATAAAAATTCGTCCTCATAGCGATCTAAAGTTAAATGGTGGGCAAAGGATATTCGTGCACCTTGTTGCTTTGTATATCCGTTGGAATCGTTGTATAAAAACAATCCTATTCCCGATTTTTCCCCTAACCTCATATCGGCAGCCAAGGATTGGGTTCTAGGTGCATCCTTAATTCCAACCCATTGGGCAAGTCCGTTCAACCTAATTTTTACATGATCACCAATACCCGCATATGTTGGGGATAATACAAAAGGATTGTCTGCCAAATATTGTGAAAGCTGGGGTGAATTAAGTTCTTGGGCACTAGTGATCAAGGTACTTAAAAACAACACAAAAGTTAATAGTTTACTGCGCATTGTATTTATGGTTAAGTTTTTTATCGATATAATGTAAAATGTCCAACAAATTCCCTATCATCCTCTTCTCCTTTGAGTTTTATGACATACCAGTAATCTCCGGTTGGAAGTTCGGTATTATGGTATAGTCCATCCCATCCTTGGTCATTGAGACCCATTCTGTAAACCTCCCTACCATAACGGTCAAATATTATGGTTAGTATTTTTGGGAAGCCTTCTTGATTTTTAGGGCTCCAGAAATCATTTTGTCCATCACCATCAGGGGTGAAGAAATTTGGGATTTCAATATCAATGAATTCCATAAAGATTTCTGCGATGGCCTCACAGCCATTCTGGTCCACTACCCTTACGATGTGGGTTTTTGTTTCGGTTATGTAATGGGTATTATCCGTACCATTGTCCTTATCATTAAAATAGAAGGTGTACTCCTGTTGTCCACCAGTGGCAACAGCTGTAATTTCGTTTATGTTCCCGGGGTCCAGGGTAAGAACCAAGGGTTCAAAGTTCTCTATTTCAAAATCTATGGTCAGTACACAACCATTGGCATGTGCTATTGAAATATAATGGTTTCCAGGTGCAATATTGGTAAAATTGGGTTCCAAGACCATGTCATTGGGATCGGTGGAGTCCAATGCATACATTACATCCGGGGCAACCGTTGGATCTTCAAGTACCAGATCAATGAAATTGTTGGGGGTGTTACCCGTACATTCATATATTGGTGTAGCGGTAGCATTTAAGTTTACTCCGGGATCAATGGTTACAGCCATGTTGATCATACATCCCTGTGCATCCTTAACGAAGATGGCATAAGTTCCGGCAGCCAAATTGGTAAACATGGTTCTGTCCATGACAAAATCGCTATCTGTAGTAGAGTTTATACTAGTACTATAGGGTGCGGTTCCTCCGGAAATACTTAAGGAAATAGTTCCATCCTCACTACCTATACATATTTCGGGTGTGGTAGTAGGCACTGCAGTTATAATGGCAGGTTCTGTTATCGTATATCTCAATTGCTCAAAACATCCATTTATATCCTGGGCAATAACGGTATAGTTTCCTGGAGCCAGATCGGTAAATGTATTTACCGTATCAAATTTGTCCAAGTTGGGTGAAATGGCATATTGATATCCACCAGAACCACCACTTAAGGAAACGGTTATACTACCGTCATTGGCCCCGTTACAGGTGACATCCATAAAGGAATCGTCCACCACCAGCGGGGTCGGTTCCGTTATTCTATTTTCGTTGGATACCACAACACAGTCATCACTAGTAACCCTAACCCAATAACTGCCTACCGTAAGGTTACTAAATTGACGGCTTGTTTGTGGTCCTGCAATACTATTGGTCAAAGCAGCATCCGTGAACAGTTCATAACGATAATTACCCAATCCACCATCTGCCTTTGCAATCAATATAGCGGTATTGTCACCGCTACAGTTAATAACTGCTGCGGAGGTATCCATAGTAACGGTTAAAGGCACTATAGGATCTTCTTTGATTTCATTTGAAAGTATGGATTTACATCCAAAGGAGTCCCTTACAAAATAACGGTAGCTACCTGCTGCTACGGTGAAGGTATGGGTATTTCCGCCGCTCATTGGGAAATAGTTATTTCCGTCCAAGCTATATTCATAAGGACCTGTTCCTCCATAGGCCGTTAACAACAATTCTGCGTCGTTTAAGCAAGTTAATGGACTTGTTCTTATTAAAGAGGCATAAACTTCGGTAGGATCTATTATAGTGGCCTGTACGGTTTCAATATCACATCCCCAACTATCGGATACGGTAATGGTATAGATACCGGATTTCAGGTTGTTGAATATTGGACTAAATTGTCCTCCAGAGGTATATTCAATGTTAGTGCCTGTGGCATCATAAACATTTAATTGGTACTGGTATATACCTTCACCCCCGGCTATATTTATAGCAGTCAATGTTCCATCACTATCTCCGTAACAATCCAAAGTTGTGGATAGTGGTGTGATATCTGCCGTAATAGGTGCCGGTTGTACCAAGGTTTCAACATCATTTAGGATACAACCATTGGCATCGGTAATCTGTATGGTGTAATTCCCGGCAGAAAGGTCGTTGAATACCTTCACATTAACAGCAGTGGCATTGTATACCTGTGAGGTTGTGGTATTGGTAAGTACAATATCATACGGACCATAACCTCCGCTTGGGTCTACTATTATTTCACCTTTATCATTGGAACAGGTAACGTTGGCTATTTGATCAACAACGGCAGTCAGTGCCCTATCTGGAGAAATAATTTTTACAGTATTGGAATTTTCATGACACATAGGAACATTGGTCTCTGTTACCCTTACATAATAATTCCCCCCTGTTAGTCCATTAATTATCAATGGGTTCGCCGAGGTGTTGGCCGATCCCGTAATGGTGGTAGCAATACCTGTACTGGTATATACCGTATAATTATAAGGACCTGAATAGCCGCTTACATTTATCTGCAGGGAACCATTATTATCTCCAAAACAGGTTACAGGAGTATTTGCTGTAGCACTCACCTTGATTAGATCGTAAGGAGCTATTGTGTATGTGGCGGTATCTACATAACATCCGGTAGTGGTATCGGTAACCCTAAAGGTATAACTTCCCACAGCGGTCAAATTAAAGGTGGCACTGTTATAGGTTGGAGTTCCTGTTTGGGTAGCATTGGTATTACCAACGGGTAATAACTGATAGCTATAAATATTGGCCCCATTTCCATTGTCATTTACGGTTATGGTTACTTCCTCCGGTCCTGCGCATGATATTGCAGCATCCTGGGTCAGGGTAGCCGTAAACTTGTTCAAGGCACTAATGTTCACTGTGGTTACATCTGTACATCCGTTATCGTCCTTAATAGTAACCGTAATAGTTCTATCAGACCCGTTATCGGTTATATTAAATGTATTTGAAGTAAAGAAGTTCACCCCGTTTATACTATAGGTATATGGAGCTGTACCTCCTGTTCCTACAGCGGTTATCACAGCCTGGGATGCCTGATTATTGGCATTACAGGCAAAAGTGGTAGCAGTAGCGGTTACGTCCACTGGAGTAGGTTCATCAATGGTTACGGTCTGTAAGGTAAAGCAACCCCTATCCGAGGTAACGGTAATGTCGTATGTACCTGCGGTCAGGCCAGTGAAAAGGCTTCCGTTCTGTGTGGTTGTCGGGTTTGTACCGTCGTCGATGGTAAAGGTATATGGCGGGTTGTCGTTGGAGGCGTCCAGGATTATCTGGATGGAACCGTCCGCTCCCCCGTTACAGGATACGTCCTCTTTGTTATAGGTGAATATTACCGGAGTGGGCGTTTCCAGGGCAACGGGCACCTGTGCATCACAATTGGATCCGGAGGTATCGTATACCACGGCGGTATAGTTTCCTGGCGCCAGTCCATTGAAAACGTTGGAGGCCTGTGGGACTCCCCCGATAACACTGGTCCCCCCATTGTCCAATAGGTCGTACTCGTAGTTACCTGGCCCGGCCCCCCCGCTTGCGGTGATGGTGATCACGCCGTCGTCCACGGGACATGATGGCTGAGTGGTGGCCACTGCTGCTGCTGCCAGTGGGGGCAGTATGTCAATGGTATCGGTAACGGTACATCCGTTGGCGTCACGAACGGTGACGGTATAGGTTCCCGGAGCGGACACGGTAAAAATGCCGCTGCTCTGGAATCCGTTTCCGATGCTGTATTTTAATGGTGCTACCCCTGTACCGGTCGCGGTAAATGTATAGGATGTTCCGTTGGAGGTACACTGGTCGTCGGCATAGGCCGGAAGGCTTACCGTGGGCATGGGATCCTCGGCTATAACCACATCGATCTTATAGGTACAGTCCTTGGCATCCTTCACCCAAACGTCCCAGTTAAGGTTGGTGGCAGGATCGAGTATGTCACTTGCACTTGGGGTATAGTTTCCAAGGGGAGAATCCCCGTCCTGTACGAAGGCATAGGTATACCCGCCGTTCCCGCCAGTGGCGTTGACGGTCACCTGGGCACCGATGTTACAGTTGGCGTTGATATTCTTGGTCAGTGTCAGGTCCAGGTCCGCTGCTGGCGATGCAATGGTCACGGTGTTCGTGGTATCATCGCAGAAGGGGGTATCCGTAGCGGTAAGTACCACATAGAAGTTCCCTGCGGGCAATCCGGATATGGTTCTAGGGTTGGTGGATGTATCGGTGCCGATAATGCCTGTAACGTTGGTTCCGCCAGACTCGAATACCTGATAATCGTAATCGCCCAGATAGTTGTTCACCTGGATCTGCAATTCCCCATTGGAGTCCCCATAACAGGTCACCGGGGTAACGGCCGTGGCCACCACTTCTATAATGTCGTATGGAGCAATATTATAGGGAGCTGTGGTAAAATAACACCCGGTCACGTTGTCGGTCACCCTAAAGGTATAGTCCCCTGGGGCGTCAAGGTTGAAGTCGGCCGTATAGGTCGCTGCACCAGGTGCCTGTACGGCGGCACTTCCCGTTGGCAAGAGCTCAAAGCTGAAGTCGCCCGATCCTCCTGTCACGGTCACCCTGGCCACCTCATCATTGTTACAGGTAATTTCCGTGATCTGTGTAACGGACACATCCGTGATGGTAGGTAGTGGATTTATAGTTACGTTATCTGTATCGGTACATCCGTTGCTATCCCTAACGGTAACTGTAAAGTTTTGTACTACACCAGTATCGCTAATGTTAAATGTATTGGTAGAAAAGAAATTTATTCCGTCTATACTATACGTATAAGGTGCAGTTCCAGTGGTTGGAATATCTGCTGTTATTACGGATTGGGCTACTGAATTATCCGGGGCACAGGCAAAATCGATGGCCGTTGCGTTAGCCACTAATTCACTAGGCTCGTTAATGGTGAATGGAATATCAATTTTACAGAATAAGGATGATCTGATTCGGACAATATAATCGCCCTCATCCAATCCTGTAAATACATTTGAGGACTGTGGCAACGCTGTAATTGCAGTTGTACCTGCTGCATCCCACAATTGATAGTTGTAAGGCGGATTGTCCATGCTAGGGTCCAAGTTTACCACTATGGAACCATCACTGGCACCATGGCAACTTATATCGTTTATTTCCCCAATGGCAGCAACAACGGCTGTTGGAACATCCAAAGTGATATCTATAAAGGCGTCACAACCTGTAGCTACATTGTCATACACATATATTCTATAAGTTCCAGGGGCAAGGTTACTGAAAGTATCCGAAACCTGCTTTGCTCTAATAATATTGTCCGAGGTATCCCTAAGCTCATACCTATAGTTGAATAATGAACCGCCATAAGCAATTACCTTAATCTCGCCATCGTCCTGCATTATGGCATTACATGATGGGGTAACCGTTATTTCGGCCGATAAAGAAGTTGGGGTATAGATGTCTATATTTTCACTATTGCCACAACCATTGGCATCCCTTATTTCTACAGTATGGTTTCCTGAGCTCAATCCAGTGAAGTCAAATGTGTTTGGAGCTCCTCCAGAAAAAGTCACTGCCTGAAATGCGCCTCCATCCAAACTTAGGAAATACGGTTGTATGCCAGGAGTGGCCAAGGTAACTTCTATGGTAAAATTACCTTCGGTTGTAGCACATTGATCCGGCACGTTCAAACTAATGACCGGGGTTGGATCTTCCACAATAGTTACTGCAGCCGATTTTATACAATCATTGGCATCCTTAACATATACAATATAATCTTCTGCATTGGCATTGAAAAATCCAGTAGTATTGGTTCCTGTCCATGTGTCAGCGTCAGGGCCTGATACCGAGGCCAACTCCAATTGGAACAGATATGGGGCCTTGCCGTAACGTGCATTGGCGGTTATGGTACCTGCATTGGGTACACAATTATCATTCGTGGAAGTGGCCGTTATCTCCAATAGTGCTGGAGACTGTTCTATCACAAAGGGATCCGATGCGTTGACACATCCCGGATTGCTTCCGTCTACTTCTGTAAAGAGTATGTAATATTCACCTGGCACCAAGCCTTCCAGTGAATCTGGATATGGAGTTCCTAAGAGTCCAGTGGCGCTTCCGGTTATACCAGTGGTGGTGTTGGTGACAAAGGTAAAAATCTCGTAATCTACTTGTGTGGCAGTATATCCACTAATAGTAAAGTCTACTGACCCATCCACTTCACCAAAACAACTAACATTAGTGGTTGCGTCTATTACTGAAGTTAAAGTAGAATTAGTTGTTACAGGAGCGGTAGCCTCTTGTATATATTCACACCCTGTATCCGAATCATAAACGATAAAGGTGTAGGTAACACCCGGATTTAAACCTGTAAAATTATAGGTGTATGGGGGAGAACCAATTCCGCCATCCTGAAGATGCCATTCTGGGTTTGCTGCTGTCCAAGTGGTGGCAGGATATATGGCAAAATAAAAGGTGCCTGTACCCAATGTTCCATTACTTGCTGCAGCTTCTACCAACATTTCACCAGTTCCAGGAGCACATCCAGGTGTAGGTGAGGTTGTAATAAGTACGTCGGGACCAGTGGTAATGGTAACGGTAGTAATACTTTCACAGCCATTATCGTCTATTACCCTAACAGTATAATCCCCAAAGTTTAATCCTGTGAAGGTATGGTCATTGGTACCCGATGAAGTATCATAGGAATCCGTATAGGAATAATCATTGTTATTTATTTCATATATATATGTCGATGTACCACCACTGGCATTTACCGTTATAGTACCCAGTACATTTGTTGATGCTGAACAGGACAAATTGGTATGGCTTATATTGGCATTTATGGCAGTGGGTTCTGTTATGGTTTGGGTGGTCGTAACAGCGCATTCATTGTCATCGGTCAATGTTATTTCATAATCCCCTGCCGGTAATCCCGTTGTTTGACTACCGTAATTGGTTCCTGAACCCGTTTCAACTATAGTAATTGTGTATGGAGCTACGCCCACACTGGTATCCACAATGATATCCAAAGACCCGGTGTTATCGCCATTACAAAGAACATGGGTTGGGGTAACGCTAGTAAATGCCGGTAAGTCTGCTGCAGTAACGGTAATTATGTTACTCTCTGCAGTACAACCTTGGGAATCGGTTACTCTAAACCTATAGGTTCCAGCATTGGGGGTCGTATAGGGAAATCCGCCTGCATAGGCTGCATAGGCTCCACCGTTATAGGCAGCTTCATAGGTATAGCCAGGATATCCTCCGTTAACGGCTACATTGATTTCCGCATTTGGACTAACGGAACAATCCAAGTCCTTGGTTAAAACGGCATTGGCCGTAAGTTCCGGCTCAATGGTAAACTGAACGGTGTCTGTACATCCATTACTATCAATTACATTAAAGTCATAGGTGGCCGGTGTTAAGTCCACAAAAGTATTGGAGGTTTGGGTAGGACCTGTGTTCAAACTGTAATAATAGGGAGCCAGTCCACTTGAAGCATTAACAACAATAGTTGCCAAGCCTGTAGAGGTATAGCATAAAGATGACGCAGCAATATCAATACTGGCTACCGGATTGGTAGGGGTAACAATATCAAAGGTATCGGTTACGGTACATCCACCTGCATCGGTAACACTAATGGTATAGGTTCCCAATTGGTTAAGTTCGTTAAAAACGTTGTTGGCCTGTGGGCCTTTTACATTGGTATCCGGTTCAGTAATTTGATAGGTATAACCTCCCCATCCATCGGTTGCCGATATGGATACCGATCCATCAGTGACACAGGTCAATGGGCTCAACGTAAAGGTAAAGGCCAATGGATCTGCTGGTTCATTTACCGTAACGGTTGCGGTATCGGTACAATTGGTGGTATCATCGGTAACGGTAATGGTATAATCCCCGGCCAACAGACCACTGAAGTTCAATGGGTTGGTAGTAATTCCACTTTGTGGCGCTATGGCCGTTGGACCTGTTACAGTAAAGCTATAATTCCCGGCAAATCCAGACACGTTGTATTGAATGGCGCCATCGGCACTTCCCTGGCAGGATACATTCTGGGTCAAGGTGCCCAGTACATTTATCTTTGTAACAGGGTTTAGGGTGTAATTTTCGTCATAGGAGCATCCCTTTGCATCTGTAACTCTAAACGTATAGGTGTCCGGAACCAGATTGTTGAATATTCCTGTTGCGTTTGTTGCGGCTGATGCAGCAGGTGCAATGATTTCATAAGTAATCGTTCCACTACCTCCGGTTGGGGTTAATGTGATATTGGAGGTTTCCGCTGGACAATTGGCGGCCGTAGCACTGAACGATATGTCTGTGGGAGGTGTAAGGGGATCAATGGTGATAGGCCTAGTGGCGGTACAGCCATTGTCATCCTTTACTGTAAGCGTATAATTTCCATCTCTGAGACCTGTAAAGCTATTGGTGCCAAAATTGGTGCCGTCAATACTATAAGTATATGGGGATGTGCCGCCAATTACATTTTGCGCCTCTACACTGGCATCCTGTAGACATGTATATTCTT
Organism: Arenibacter flavimaris; assembly: GCF_030291335.1. NCBI lineage: Bacteria > Pseudomonadati > Bacteroidota > Flavobacteriia > Flavobacteriales > Flavobacteriaceae > Arenibacter > Arenibacter flavimaris. Next base: position 135,163 of record NZ_JASWIM010000001.1, on the reverse strand, counting down.
GGATGATTACAGCATCGAAGGTAATGGCTGCTGGTTCTCCTACAGTAACCGAATTGGTTACTGTGCATTCTTTGGCGTCCTGAACAGTATAGAAATAGGTTCCTGCTGCAAGTCCTGAATAGGAAGTATTGCTGCTCAGTCCTCCCCCATCAAAATTTATCAGGTAAGGAGCCGTTCCAAAATCGGTATCCACTACAATTTCCACTACGCCATCACTGCTGCCATTACAGCTTACATCGGTCACCGTTTCGGAGGCCTGTGGGTTGATGGTAGGTTCTATAGTGATATCGGTTGTTTGAACAGTACAGCCTTCACTGTCGGTAATTTCGAAAACATAGGTTCCTGCTGTGGTTGCCGTGTAGTTAAAGTTGGTCACTGTAGCACCTAAGGCTGTTGGCGCACTGTAGGGCGCAGCATCAACTTTAACCCTATAACTATAATCCGGGTAACCTCCATTTATGGTAATAGCGATTATGGCATCAGGTGAAGCGGTACAATCCAGTTCCTTGGTAATGTTACTTGCAACACTAAGTTGTTGTTCTACGGTTATTGTATTGGTAGTAACGTTACAACCATAGGCATCGAGTACTACAACGGAATAAGCTCCGGGGCCAAGGTTGTTAAATACGTTTCCATTTTGTGCCGGTGCGCCGTTTAGGCTATAGGTATAGGGTGCAATTCCGCCAGCCGCAGTTGCGGTAAGGCTAACCCCTGTTCCGGGAATGTAACATAGGTTGGTAGTTGCGGCCAGGGTCGCTGTAGGATTTGCCGGCGCAACAATATCAAAGGTATCGGTAACGGTACATCCACCAGCGTCGGTAACACTGATAATATAAGTACCATTCTGATTTAAGCTGCTAAAAGTATTGCTTCCCTGTGGTCCCAAAACAACAGTATCAGGTTGTTCAATTTGATATGAATATCCTCCCCATCCGTCTGTTGCGGATATGGTTACCGATCCATCTGTAGCACAGGTCAACGGGCTCAACTCAAAGGTAAAGGCCAATGGATCTGCTGGTTCATTTACCGTAACGGTTGCGGTATCGGTACAATTGGTGGTATCGTCTGTAACGGTAATGGTATAATCCCCGGCCAACAGACCACTGAAGTTCAATGGGTTGGTAGTTATTCCACTTTGTGCGGCTATGGCCGTTGGACCTGTTATAGTAAAGCTATAATTCCCGGAAAATCCAGAAACGTTGTATTGAATGGCGCCATCGGCACTTCCCTGGCAGGACACATTCTGGGTCAAGGTGCCCAATGCATCTATTTTTACAACAGGGTTAACAGTATAACTTTCGTTGTACGAGCAGCCTTTGGCATCCGTAACTCTAAAGGTATAGGTGTCCGGAACCAGATTGTTGAATACTCCTGTTGCGTTTGTTGCGGCTGATGCAGCAGGTGCAATGATTTCATAGGTTATCGCTCCACTCCCTCCTATCGCTGTTAAAGTGACATTTGATGTTTCGGACGGACAGTTGGCCGCGGTACTAATAAAAGTAATATCGGTTGGTGGATCTAAAGCGGGTACATTTACAGGAAGTGTAGCAAAAGTACATCCACTCGCATCACGAACGGTAATTGTATAATCGCCATCGATAAGTCCTGTGAAAGTATCCCCTGCAACAAAATTTATTCCGTCTATACTATAGGTATATCCAGGTGTTCCTCCAGTTATATTTTGGACTTGTATGCTGGCAGTCTGTAAACAGGTATAAGGTTGTGTTAACACGGCATTGGCAGTAATGGCATTTGGTGCTGTCAGGGCTGCACTACCGTTGAATGTACAACCTTTACTGTCCTGTACCACATAGTTATATGTTCCCGAAGCAAGTCCGGAGTATGTGGTTTGATTGCTAAATCCTGCTCCATTAAAGTTTACTTGATAAGGTGCGGTTCCAAAGTTTGGATCTATTACAATTTCAACACTACCGTTGGCCGCACTATCACAATTTGGATCCGTAATATTATTTGTTGCTACGGGATTGGTAATTGGGTCCACAACAACAGTGGTTTGTGCTGTACAGCCTTCGTTATCGGTAATTAGGAAAGTGAAGCTACCGTCTACTGCCGTGGAATAGGAAATGGTATTTCCTACAATGGCCGTGCTTGCTCCACCATTTATTTGATAGCTATAGCCGGCATATCCACCATTTATGGTTATATCAATGATAGCGTCAGGAGAGGCAGAACAATCCAATTCTTTGGTAATAACATTGGACACTGTCAGCTGCGACTCTATATTGACTGTATTTGTAGTAACATTACATCCATAAGCATCCCTTACCACAACGGAATAGGCGCCAGGGCCAAGGTTGTTAAACACATTGCCATTCTGTGCAGGTGCGCCGTTAAGGCTGTAGGTATAGGGTGCAATTCCACCTGCTGCTGTAGCAGTAAGGCTAACTCCCGTACCAGGAACATAACATAGGTTGGTGGTGGCATCCAATGTTGCAGTAGGATTTGCCGGGGTTAATAGATCGAAGGTATCGGTTATCGTACATCCACCGGCATCGCTAACGCTGATGGTATAAGTGCCCGTTTGGTCTAGAGCTGAGAATGCATTGCTTCCCTGTGGTCCTAAAACACTGTTATCTGGTTGTTCAAGTTCATATGAATATCCTCCCCATCCACCGGTTGTGGTAATTGTTACAGAACCATCTGTGGAACAAGTCAAAGGACTCACAGAAAAAGTAAAGGACAATGGGTTAACGGGTTCACTAATGGTTATGGTGTTGGTATCTGTACAGTTCGTGGTCTCATCGGTAATAACAATGGTGTAATCACCTGCCGATAGCCCAGTTAAATTGATTGTGCTGGCAGATTGTCCTGTAATGGCCGAGGCGCCGTTGACCGAATAGCTATAGGTAGTGCTAAAATCGGTTATTTCAAAATCTATGGCCCCATCTGAACTTCCTTGACATAATACGTTATTTACCAATGTGCCTACCACTTGGATTGGATCAACAGGGGAAATGGTATACGTTTCATCATAGGAACAACCTTTGCTATCCGTAACCCTAAAGGTATAGGTGTCGGGCGCTAGGTTATTAAAGGTGGCCGTTTTACCGGCTATAGAATTTGAAGCAATGGCCGAAGGGGCTATGATCTCTATGGTTAGGGGATCAATTCCATTTACCGCAGTTACCGTTACATTGGATGTTTGAGTTGGACAGTTTGGGGCTGTTGAGGTAAAGGTGAGGTCCGTTGGCTCATCCAGCGGATCAATTACAACAGAATTTGTAACAAAGGTACAAAGGGTTGCGTCCCTTATAGTAATAGTATAAGTCCCGTTGGTAAGATTGGAAAAAGTTTCTGCGCCAGGACCTGAAACAAAATTGACTCCGTCAATACTATAAGAATATGGCGCCGATCCTCCCGTAACATTTTGGACTTCGATGGTGCCTTCCTGAAGACAGGTATAATCCTGTGTTAAAACAGCATCCCCAGAGATTCCCTCTGTGGGGCCACCTATGGTAAAATCCTCAATATAGTCACAACTAACCGATCCTTTTGTTTGACTAATCGTTAAGCTGTAATCACCTTGTGTTAAATCGGTAAAAGTCCCTGAAGGATTGATGTCAAATGAATTATCCGGATAAGTTAAGGTATAGGAAAGGGTGTACCCATTAGTATTGGTGACATTCACGGAAATGGATCCATCATCAGCTCCAAAACAGCTCTCATCCGTTATTGTAGTGGTATATTCTACGGACGGAGCAATGGTTATGGTTGCAATGTTGGAAAAGGCGATACAGTTATTGCCATCTACAACTACAAATCCATAATCACCCTCTTCCCCTACACTGAAGGTAAAGTTGGCGTCATTTTGATAAGCAGATGGTGGAATGGCCGCAACACTTGCATATAGAGGAACTCCGTTTTTGCTCCAAATAGCATAGTTGTAGGCAGGGTTGGGAAATCCACCGGTAGTGGTCAAGGTAATAATTCCGTCTTCGCAACCAATATTAGCCGTAGTTGTAGCTGTTAAGGAGGGGTCAGGAATTTTTGTTACAGTAACATTTTGGGAATCCAAACATCCGTCATCCGTTCTGGTAATTATGATATAATCTCCCGGGTTTAAGTTTTCAAAGGTATGATTATTGTCCGGTTGGGCGGTTTCGTTGTCCAGCAAGGTACCTTGTCCCCCATTGGAACCATCATCGATACGAATTTCGTACTCATAATTGGCTTCAACGTTCAATGCTTGTAAATTGATATTCCCCAAGTCATTACAGTTGGCGGGGGTGGAAGTAATATCGACCCGGAAATCCCTATCCCTGATACCTATGTCCGGGGTGCTGAATTCACAGGAGCCATCTATGGGTTCCCCTGTATTGTTATCCAATTGCATAATCCCTACTCTGTAAGCCCCATTGGTGTTAATGGTGAAGCTAGGACCGTTATTGGCACTATAAGGGACTACTATGGTATTGTTGGCAACATCATAAAGTTGATATCCATATCCCAAACCTAGATTGGTAATGGTGATATTTCCCGGAGTGGTACAAATAATATCATTGGCATTGTATTGTACATCCAAATTGTTCTGGAAGACATTGAAATAGAACCGACTAAAGCAGCCATTTTGATAATTGATGACCAATCTGAATTTTCCGGCAGCGTTGGCGGTGAAGCTAGAGCCAGTAGCTACCTGGTTCCAGGTACAGGTGGCATTTTTATTTCCACAATCGTCACCTGCATCCGTACAGCTACCCTCAACTAATTGTTCCCAGACCATGCTTTGGGCATCCGTAATATTGACTTGTATTAACTGTGTATCGTTTACCCCGCAAAGGAATATCTTGGGTAACGGACTTCCATCAACGGAACAATTCACAATTTCACCTTGTACATCATTGGTGGGATCGGCATCATTATTACTGTTGTTGAAAAAATCAACAATAGGGTTTGTTTGGGTGGTGCCAAAGCGTTCCACTACCAATATCTCCTTAAACCCTTTACACGGATCGGCAACAATTTTATCTACTATATAGGTACCAACGGCGTTGACCATAAAAGTACTTGGGTCATTATCCGAATCACCATCGGTTATAAGGGTATCGGAGGCATCCAACTCTTGATTTCCATTTTCGTCCTTGTACCATATGTATTCGTCAAAACCATTACCGGCATCCAAAAGTACTTGATCACCACATAGTTGCACAGTTCTTGTGAAGTTGCAATCCTCAAGATCGTCCAATAAGAAGTTGGTGGCACCGGGGGTTACAAATCCGCAATTATCGAAGTCTGTTACACTGGGGTCATCACTTATTTGGTTACTGTTCAGTACTCCACGATAGGTAGAATAAGCCAAATTTTGTATAAGATCGGAACAGGCATCAATAAAGTCATAGCAGTTTTCAGCTACTTTAACCCGCATACGGATAGCATATTGTGGGTCGTTTTTTTCAACCAAGTTATTAGGAATATTGAACAATACGGTCCTAGTAGATGGGTCAAAGGTATAAGTGACCCCTGTTGGTAAGGTAAAACTTCCTTCATCCAGGGTAACATTTACTGGAAGTACGTCCTTGATGGTATAATTATCCGCACTATCATTACCTACATTTTGAAATTCCAAGACATAATCCAAGGTTTGGCCAAGGTTTACCCCTTGACCGGTGATATCGTTTCCTGCAATATCTTCAACCCTTTTTATTAAATTAATAATGGGCTCTATAATTTCCACATCAAAGGAAGTAAAGAAGATATCGTATTTATCCTGTGAAGAGCTAGCTCTAAATACGGCACCTGTTTCATTATTGGGTATAACCCCGTTCAACGGGTTATTAATGTTGAAAAAATCAACATCCCAGCCCAGTGTATTTATAGAGTTGGGCGTTCTGTCCGTAACTATGGCATTGGCTCTGGTAATATTACTATTAAAGAAATTATTGGTAGGGTTTACCGTATTTCCCAATGCGGTAAAGGAAGGGTTGGAGTTGGCTTTAAAGGAAAGTCCGTCGCCACTTATTCTGTTATCTCCCTCCAAGGTAGCAACGCCCAATTGTGCAATTACGGGAAAAGGGGCGGGTAGGGTAGTAAAACCGTTAACAGGAATATCTACGGTTTCCCCCGATTTAATTCCTGCGTATCCATCAAAGGTGGTGATATATTTTCCGGGTAAATTTGGATCTTCATAGACCACGACCATTTTCCATCCCCCGGAAACACCCCCGGAAATACTGCTTCCGGAGCTGGCTCTTATGTTGGCTGCAAAATATTCCCCATTGGGGTTTGCCATGCCCGATACAATTGCGGTAACGTCTTTATAACACGCGTAGGGGCTGTAATAACCGAAATCGGCATCCCCTGCCCCGTCAAATAGTATTTCATCTGCCGTTAAGTCTTGGTACGCACCTCCGGGAATCTTGAATTTAAGTTGATCAAAACCGGTTCTATCATCTTCTTTGAATACAGCAGACCAGTATAACCCGGCGTAACGCACTTTGGCACAATCGGGGTTGGGTACGGTTAAAACAGCACTACTGGAACTGAAAGTTGTAGGATCACCGTCAATATCAATGTATTGCATATCCAGGTCATCGTTGTAATCCGATGAGTTTCCTGTAGCATCGTAGGGTTCATCTGTGGTAATAGCAGGAACCCAGACATCTCTCCAGTAACCGCTCCAACGTCCTGTTCTCACCCATTCCCTTCGGTTATAGCCATCAACATGGCGGTTCACAATATTATTGGCTATAAAGGTTATATCACCTCTTAGTTCATTTTCATAACGAACATCAAAATTATTTTTTACCTGTGAATAGGCAGAGAAGAAGCCTAATAGTAAAAAATAAGCCAGCAGTAATTTTTTAGTATTTTTTGATCCCATCAGGTAGATTGGTTTGGTATGGTATTCATCATTTAGGTTATCACGCCATTAATAATGTTTACTTTTAATGGGAGGTTTTGTGAAATTTTATCTTAAATTGTTGAACAACCTCTTGATAATTTTCTGAAAACCTGACATTCATAACAAATATTAATCTTAATCCTGAGCTGGGAAATTTAATGTTGTAGCGGTGTAATATTCTGTTGTGAAACGCTTTTATTGTATGGTTAGCAATTATTTTATTAGCAGCTTATAAGAATTTAATTATGAAGGAACTATGTATTATTGCTAGTCCATATCCAGCATAGCTGGGTTTTAATGGGACTAAGGAATTATTGGAGCAGGAATCAATAAGGGTTGCTCTATCTAAATTTGGGTAATTTGTAAGAATGGTGGTGTTGTTAAAGCAACAAACCGAATTGCACCCGGATCGGCCAAGACATTTTGTTTTGCTTAGATTGATGGGCAATTGAATCTAGGGTCCTCTGGACTCATGAAATAAACGGCTCCATTTTTTTTAATGTTTCACCATATTGTCCAGGGTTGTTATTTGCGGAAGGGTCATCGCAGTAATGCAATAGTGGATATTTTCCCTAGACTTGTAGGCTAGTAATCTTAATAGCTTGTTGAGTTATAGGTTGCAATTGAAGGTATATGACCATTATTTGCTGATTTGATGGCTTTATCTTTTAGGAGTATGTCCAGCTAGGTCATTTGATTTGGCGTTACCCTCATGATCCACATTTTATCGGTGTAAGTATCATTTATCCTAGAGTAATAGGAAACCAGGGCATTGTTCCAGGATTCGTGTCTCTTGAGATAAACATACCTATAATTATTTTCGGGGTTGATAAAATAGCTGGCACTTAATCCTTGGGCATTCAGCATTTTTACAAATCTGTTGGCATTGTTGGCATTGGCAAACACATTGGCAATGATGTAATAACCTGTTCCCAGACCATTTATTTTGTACACCTTGGCGGTGGGGTCGTTGGAAGTAACATTGTCTTTAACCACAACATTTTTCTGAAGCTTATCAAGGGCATATTGTGTTGATTTTTCCTTGATTTTGTTTACGTTATCCACATAGGCCTTATCCGCGTCAGAATAGCGGGTGTTGTCCACATTCATAATCCACATATCCTTGGAATAGGTACCATTGATGTTGGATTTATGGGCGGCCAGGGCCTCTTGCCAGTTATCATACCTTTCTAGATAAACATATTTAAGACCATTGTTGGGGTTTTCAAAATAGTCTGCCCTAATTCCATTATTGGCAAGTTCCGTTACGAACTTATTCAGGTACGTCTCGCCTTTATACACATTGGCAACAACGTAATAACCATCCGCTACCCCATCCAAATTCCTGAATTTTTTACTTTTAATGTTGTTCTGTTGGGCTACCCTTGTAAACTCATCCTGTTCAGTTTTACCCTTGGTTGCTTTTGGGGTAATTTTGGTTTCAACCTTCCTAGTGGCTATGGCATCTTTTGGGGTAGTAGCAGAATTTATAACGTTTGGTTTATTTTCTTTTGGATTGGCTTTGGAATTGTTGGCCAGTGCACCATTTTCATTGTTAACGAGATACATTTTTTTGGCTTTTTCCTCAATGTCCGGACGCTTGCCTTGGGTTTCTTCACGGACCATTTTCATCACCATTTCGAATCTCCTTTCCAAATCTTTTTGGCGATTGTTTTCCGTTGAATCTTGACGGAACATTAATTCGGCCAATATAGCATCATTTTCTGCGAGTGCTTTCTTCAGTTTTTCTATCTCCAATTCCTGTGCAGTAAGGGTATCCTCCTGTTCTTCTTCATTTTCTGCCAGTTCCTCATAACCCTCTTCGAGCATTACGCGGTCTTCGGTAAGGGTTGGGGTTATGGAGTAGGCAAATGATATTTCATGCGTTAGTCCAAAATTATCAAAATTATTGGACAGGCCTTTTTCCATAGTATATCCTAAAGAAAGTCTACGGTTTATATTAAAACCAATCCCTGCCGAAGCACCATAAAAACTATCATAACCACCTTGTAGCCATCCTAATTTTGGCAAGTCGAGAATTAGGCTACCTCCGAAAACTACTTCTTCATTTCCTATTTTACGTACTCTGGCCAAAGGCATTAAACGCCCGGCTTCCAAAATGCCGGCACCGTTTTCGAATTGATGGGTATATTGTAGATGTCCTGAAAAGGTTTTATCCCCGAATTCGGTAATTGTTTCACTGGTCTTTAAGTTATAGTCGAATAGGTTTTCAGCGAATATTCCAAAATCGAACTTCCCAAAGGAAATATTGAATCCGGGTTGAAAGGACAGAAGATTGGAATCCTGTAACCCATTTAATGCTGGGTCATTTGGATCCAATGCATTGGCTCGGTTCCTATCAAAGCCACTGTTGTAATAGGCTAAATTTGCGCCAAAGGTAAAATTACTTTTTTCACTTAATTTAATACCGTAAGCGTAGTTGGCCATAACGCCGTAGTTGGAAATTAATCCTTCCCTTTGGGTGTATAGGCTCAGTCCCAAACCACTGCGGTCGTTGACACGCCCACTGTAACTTAAAAAATAGTCTTGGTTGTTATCATCGAAAGATACCGATTGGTTTCTGTGTAATAGATTTATATAGGATTTGTCTTCCCTTACTGTAGAAAAAGTGGGGTTTATTAGAAACCTATTGAATTTTAGGAGGTTCTGTGAGGGAACATCGTAAGAAACAAACGGACTTTCTTCCTGTCCGGTAACCTTGGAAAGGCAGAGTAATAAAAAGATGATATATAAAAAGTTTTTCTTAAGCATGGTGCATTAACGTATTACTGTAATAGTACCCTTCTTTAAAGTTTCCTTGGCATTTTTAATGGTATAATAAAATACCATATTTTGCTTTGGGAATTTCATGGAGGCTTCTGGCCAATTATTCTTGTATTGGTTTTGGTTTAGTACTTCCTCTCCTTTGTCATTATAAATAATAACTGATATATTGGGGTCTTTAGTATATGTATTTGGAATTATCCATTGGTCGTTATAGCCATCGCCATTGGCGGTAATTACATTTGGGATACCAAAAGTGTCTTGATAGGAGGCTGAGAATGTTTTGGAAATCTCGCAATTATCAACGGTAGCAGTTACCATATAACTGCCTTCCTGGGTAATTGACACGGTGTCCGTATCACTCAACAATACGTTGTTTTGGTCGTACCATTTATAGCTTGTTGCCCCACTGGCAGAAATTATTTTACTGCCTCCTTCCGGAAAGACCACTTCGTTATTGGTTATGCTAAGCGCTATCAATGAATCGTCCAAAGGAGAGATAACGATCTCGTTGGACCGGTGGTCACAACCGTTTTTCTGTACCACCAATTGATAGGAGCCTGGAGCTGTAACCGATAGAGATTCGCTCAGGGTATTTAAATTAACCCCATCTTTAAACCAATCAAAGCTTTCGCCGGTCAAGGTGGTGGTGGTTGAAATATCAATCGTCTCGTTTGAATTGCATATTACGGTAGCTGTGGAGGATATGGTTAGGTTTTCGTTGGTCAACAAACGCACTGCTAATGTATTGGAGGTTGATGTAAAGCTATCCAAGGTTGCTTCAACTTTGTATTCTCCGTTTTCCGTGGTATTCGTTAGACTTATGTTGCTTGCATTGGCAGCTGGGATATCTACACCATCCTTTTTCCATTGGTAGGCAAAACTGCTTTTTAAATCTGCAGTTACATCGGTTTTGGAACCGTCCGATAGTACAGCGTTGATTTTACTTATTTCAAGGGCTACGCTTGTATTGACGCAATCGGTATATTCTGTGGTATAATTTGTAATTAATTCAAAGGAATCGGGATTTACCACTGTAGTTGTTTCTGTGTTCTTTACGGCAGAGGTACATGCACCACCGCTTAGTGTTATTTGTGCATGATAGCTACCTACTGCATTGGCCAAATAGGAACTATTTGTGGCTCCCGCAATGATAGTATTATCCTTATACCACTGGTAGGTAACGGATGCGGCATCGGAAGAGGCTATTAAATTGGCAGTTTCTCCTGGTAAAATAACCATGTTGGCAGGATTATCCCTAGAGACGGTAAAGAGTCCGGCATTGGTAATATTTACGGTATTGGAGGTTTCTGTACAAATACCATCACCTTGTATCTTTACGGAATATTCGCCTGGAAAATTAGCGTTATTGGTATCAATGGTATACGTATAGGCGCCTAAGGTACTGGGTTGAACTATCGTGGACCCTTTGTACCAAGTATAGGAAAGGTCCGGATAATTCATATTGGCCTCAAGTGGCGGATAACTTTGGCCTGAACATAAGGCTGTTTCGGCCGGAGGGTTCAAGGCTAAACCTACACTTGTTCCGATTTGAACCTCTATGGATAGCGACTGTGTATTGGCCGATCCTGAACAGGTGGATCCGTAATCCAGTTCAACCACATAATAACCGCTTTCGGAAACTTCAATGGTTGGACCATTACCACCACTGGTGAATGGTGATGTATTCTTATACCAATTATATCGATAGGTTTCTGCATTGGGTACATTGTAAACTTCCAAGGTAGTGGTTCCCCCATTACAGAGTTGTACTTTTTGCACCGGCGGTGTTCCAGAGTCGCCCAATTCCCTAATGGCTATTGTGGTATTGAAGTCTATATAATACATCTCAAAGGCATCCGAAACAGGACTGGTTTTGGCCGGACTGGTACTTCTTACCCTAAATCTATAGCCATCTCCCCTTGTATCTGTGGGCAATGCAAATGAAAAGTCAAAATCGAAGTCCGAATTCTTATCAGCTACCCTTGCCAGTTCCTTTGGACTGCCAAAGGATCCGGCGGCATCGGATAATTCCAATACAAATTCATTATCGCTGTTTACAGTAGGTAACCATGTGAAATTTATGTAGTATTCGTTAAAAGTTGCAGATGCACAGGCAGCGGTCCAAACCGAATTACCCGCTAGATTTGGGTTGTCGGCAGGAGTAGGTTTGTTCAGGGTCTGGGCCGAAATTGAGCTTGCACCCAACAGCATCAAAGTTAGAACGAAAAGCAGTAGGTTATTTTTTTTGTTCGGGTTCATGAGATGTTGTAGTTAGGGGTTACTACCAGCATTTATTGTTGATAAATATCAGATAACTTTTTTTGAAAATTGGGAACACCTTGAATTACAAAGTATTCAATTACAAATATGTTATATAATTACAATACTGGAAATTTAAAGTTGTAAGGGTATTTAAATCTGTTGTGAAACCCACTTTATTGTATGGTATGCGTATTTTATCGTAGGCTTTACCTGCATTTTCCCTACATTTGCGCATCAAAATGGAGAATATGAGTGAAGCACTGAAATCGCTAAATTTTATTGAGCATATCGTTGAGGAGGATTTAGGGAAGGGTTTTCCTAAAGAGAAACTTAGGTTTAGATTTCCACCTGAGCCCAACGGGTATCTACATATTGGACATGCGAGCTCAATTTGCCTGAATTTTGGGTTAGGACTCAGGTATGGGGCTCCTGTTAATTTGCGATTTGATGATACCAATCCGGCCAAGGAGGAGCAGGAATATGTCGATGCCATTAAGAAGGATGTTGCCTGGCTTGGTTATGAATGGGATACCGAATGTTTTGCTTCTGATTATTTCCAACAACTGTATGATTGGGCCGTAGAGTTGATAAAGATGGGTAAGGCCTACGTAGACAGCCAAAGTGCTGAAGATATTGCCGTGCAAAAGGGAACCCCCACAGAGGCGGGAAAGCCTAGTCCTTTTCGCGATCGTTCCGTTGAGGAGAATCTGCGGTTATTTGAGGGTATGAAGGAAGGTAAGTTTAAAGAGGGGGAACATGTTCTAAGGGCAAAAGTGGATATGTCCTCTACGAATATGTTAATGCGCGATCCTATAATGTACCGCATTTTGTACAGGGCACACCATAGAACAAATACCGATTGGTGTATTTATCCCATGTACGATTGGACGCATGGGGAGAGCGACTATATTGAACAGGTTTCCCATTCCCTGTGCACACTGGAATTTGCTATGCACCGGGAGCTATATGATTGGTTTTTGGACCAGGTGGTGGATAAAGACATGGTGAGGCCCAAACAAAGGGAATTTGCTAGGAGAAATTTTAGTCATACCGTAGTGAGTAAGCGCAAGTTGCTTCAATTGGTGGAACAAGGCTTTGTAAAAGGTTGGGACGATCCCAGAATGCCTACAATTTCTGGATTGCGAAGAAGGGGCTATACCCCGGAATCCATCAGAAATTTTGCAGATACTATTGGGATAGCCAAAAGGGATAATGTGGTGGATGTTTCCTTGTTGGAATTTCATGTCCGCGAACATTTGAATAAAATTGCACCTAGGGTAATGGGTGTTTTAAATCCGTTGAAGGTGGTACTGACCAATTATCCCGATGGAGAGGAGGAGTGGCTGGATGCGGAAAATAACCCCGAAGACGAGTTGGCAGGCTATAGAAAGCTTCCGATTTCTAGGGAAATCTACATTGAACAGGAAGATTTTAAGGAGGAGGCAAATAGAAAATTCTTTCGGCTAAAACTTGGAGGCGAGGTACGTTTGAAGAATGGGTATATTATAAAGGCCGAATCCTGCACTAAAGATACCGATGGGAATATTATTGAGGTGCAATGTACCTATGATCCTAAAAGTAAAAGTGGAAGTGGTACCGAAGAAAGTTTAAGAAAAGTTAAGGGGACCTTGCATTGGGTTTCTGCCAAGCATGCCCTTAGGGCGGAAGTGAGATTGTATGACCGTCTCTTTACCGACGAAACACCGGATGCGCATAAGGATAAGGATTTCTTGGATTTTATTAATCCTGATTCCTTGCAGATTATTTCGGCTTATGTTGAACCTAGTTTGGCCGATGCCAAGGTTGGTGAGCGTTTCCAATTTCAGCGCATGGGGTATTTTAATATAGATCCGGATAGCAGACCGGAAAAATTGGTTTTTAATAGAACGGTAGGCCTAAGGGATACTTGGGCCAAAATTCAGGATAAAAATTAGTATAAATTAAGTTTATAGCTACTGATGTAACAATTGGTATTTTCTATAAAAATTGAAGGCCACAGCTTGCGAATGCTGTGGTTTTTTTTTGGTCTAAGGTTATTCCATAACAATTGGTATTTTGGATTGTTATAGGGCCTTTAATTGGTTTATTACTTTAATATTACCCAATTGGGGAGTTAGGATCAAAAGTTTGATGGATAGCGTTAATCTAAAATCTTCCTTTCCTTTAAATTTGATTTTTAGCCTTAGGAAAATTTACATAGGGCTGCTTAAATTATAATTAGTAACAATAAAAGAAAGAATTATGACAAACGATAGCGGAAATACTTTATTGGCATTATTAACCGGTGCTGCCATAGGAGCGGGAATTGGAATATTATATGCACCCGATAAAGGGACTAAAACTAGAAAAAAGATCAAGAAAAAAGCTATGGAGACGACAGATGATATTACGAGTAGAATATCCCAGGCGAAGGAAGAGCTTACCAAGACTGCAGAAGAAAAGAAGGTCGATTTTGAGCAAAGGTTGGAAGAGACGATTTCCAACATGAGCTATAAAGCCGATGATATTATAACTGCCTTGGAAAAGAAGTTGGTAGATCTGAAGAATAAGAATGCACAACTACAAAAATAAAAGGGAATTATATGGCCTTAGAGCAATTTAGGGAAAACATTTCTGAAGTGGATAGTGATATCCGATCCTATTTGGAAAATACCGGGGAGTATTATAAGCTTCAGGGATTTAAGATAGGTATGCGGACTATGACTTCTTTTGCCAAGATGTTGATGCTTGGAAGCATAGCCTTACTTGCTTTATTTATGTTGTCTTGTGCAGCGGCATATGGTATTGGCCTGTGGTTGGGAAACACCTTTATGGGGTTTTTGTTGGTGGGGCTGTTTTATATTTTAATTGGTATTATATTTTATGTATATAGGGATATAATGGACAAACCAATGTTAAGGAAATTTTCAAAATACTATTATGATTGAAAGGTTATGGCAAAACAGGTTTTTACTTCTTTTGAGGAAATAGATCAAAGGTTGACTATTTTAAAATTACAGAGGGAAATTGATAAGGAGCAGTTACGACTGCACGTCAATAGAACAAAGGCGAATTTTTATCCTACAAAATTGTTGGGTGGGGTTGGTGGAATAGCCCAGAAATTATTAATCTCCTTTGTTGCTAAAAAGTTATTGAAAAGATTTAACTAATTCCCTTTATTTGGCTTAATTGAAAAACCTTTTATGATTTGTGTAGAGCAGATCATAAAAGGTTTTTTTATCTAGTGTTAATTGTACTATTTGGGATCTATCTTTTTGTTTTGCGTTTTCATTGATTCTCCTATCATGTTACTGGCAGTAAAAGAGGCCACCATATTATTTAGCATGTCACTTCCAGCCTGAGGTGAGTTGGGTAATAGTATTAAATTGGTGTTGGTAGCTTCCCCAATAGATTGTAGTGTATCATAATGTTGGGTAACCACAATAAGGGCAGAGGCTTCTTGGGAATTTATACCCACTTTGTTCAACACCTCTACCGATTCCTCCAAACCACGAGCAATTTCCCTGCGTTGATCGGCTATACCTTGTCCCTGTAGTCGTTTGCTTTCAGCTTCGGCCTTTGCCTTTTCAACTATCAGGATACGGGCTGCATCTCCTTCAAACTGTGCTGCAATCTTTTCCCTTTCTGAGGCATTGATGCGGTTCATGGCTTCTTTAACCTGTGCATCTGGATCTATATCGGTTACCAGGGTCTTAATGATGTCATAGCCGTAATCCAACATGGCATCTTGTAGTTCTGTTTTCACTGCTATGGCAATATCGTCTTTTTTTACGAAGACATCATCCAACTTCATTTTAGGAACTTCGGCACGGACAACATCGAACACGTACGAGGTTATCTGGTCATGCGGATATTCCAGTTGATAAAAGGCTTCATACACTTTGTTCTTTAAAACAACATATTGTACGGATATTTTCAATTTTACAAATACATCGTCCAAAGTCTTGGTCTCAACAATGACATCCAATTGCTGGATTTTTAGCCCAACTCTGGCTACGATGCGGTCTACCAGCGGAATTTTCATTCCCAAACCGGAAGTACGTACGCTATTAAATTTTCCAAAGCGCTCAATAATTACCGCGGTTTGTTGCTTGACCGTAAAGAAAGAAGAAAAAAGGATAATAAGACCGAAAAGTAATAACGGTATAAGTAAAAATGAACCCATGATTTAGTATTTAAGATTAGCTAATGAATTTACAAAAGTCTTTGTAGATAAGTTGCAATTTTGGCAAATATGTTACAAGGCTTAGGTTATTCACTTAAAATTGTGTTCCAATTTTCAATTACTGTTAATCACGGGGCATCTATTAGACTTAGTATTTTAAAGTATGGAGGTGGCCGTTTTTATTCTATTGATACTATCTGTTTTCCCTATTAAAGCTATAATATCGAAAATATGTGGGCCCTTCATCTCCCCAACAATGACCAATCTTAAAGGGGGCATTACTTTTCCAAATGATAGTCCATTTTGGGAAATCCATTGTTTAACTTCGGTTTCGAGTTGTTCAGATCCAAAGTCTTCCAGACCTTCCAGCAGGGATAGCAATTGTGTCATAATGCTAGGAGTGTTTTCTTTCCATTGTTTTTTCACTACTTTTTCATCATATACGCTGGGAGCTAAAAAGAAATAATTGCCCAATTCCCAAAAATCATTTACGAAAGTGGCTCGCTCTTTAATTAGGGCCACTACTTTTTTTACATATTCGGCATTATTTTTGTCATTTGGGATCTCTATGCCCCTTTTATCCAAGTTCAGCATAAACTGATTGGCAAGGTCCGTATCGTCTTGGATTTGAAGATAGTGTTGATTGTACCATTTGGTTTTTTCCGGGTCGAAACGTGCTCCCGATTTGTTAACCCTTTCCAAACTGAAGGTAGAAACTAGTTCCTCTAGGGAAAATATCTCTTGTTCCGTACCGGGATTCCAGCCTAATAAGGCCAAGAAGTTTATGACTGCCTCCGGAAAATATCCTGCCTCCTTATACCCTATGTAGTCGTTCCAAGTAAGTGGAAATACAGGAAACCCCATTTTCTCCCCATCCCTCTTGCTAAGTTTTCCTTTGCCCACAGGTTTCATGATTAAGGGTAAATGGGCAAATTTTGGTGCTTCCCAACCAAAGGCATCGTACAATTGCTGATGGAGTGCTAAAGAAGGCAACCATTCTTCACCGCGGATAACATGGGTAATGTCCATTAAATGGTCATCAACTATATTGGCCAAATGGTAAGTGGGCATGCCATCGCTTTTAAACAATACTTTATCATCCAGGGTATTGGTATCTATTTTGATGTTGCCCCTTATTATATCGGTTAAATGTAATTCGGCATCTTGAGGTGTTTTAAAGCGTATAACATAATCTTCCCCGGCTTGTATTTTTGCATTTGTTTCCTTTGGGCTCAGGGCCAAAGAGTTGGAAAGCTTTAGTCTGTTGTGATAATTGTATATAAATGTTTTACCTTTTTCTTCATGGTCCTTTCTGTGAAAATCCAATTTTTCACTGGTATCGAAGGCGTAATAGGCATGGCCTTTTTCAATAAGAATATCGGCATATTTTTTGTATAGCTCTTTTCTATCGCTTTGTCTGTAGGGCCCGTATCCAGCATCTTTACCAGGGCCTTCGTCGTAAGGTATATTACACCAATTCAAGGCGTCTATAATATATTGTTCTGCCCCTTCAACATATCTATTTTGATCGGTATCCTCAATTCTTAGGATAAAGTCGCCCTTATGTTTTTTGGCGAACAAATAGTTAAATAAAGCGGTTCTTACACCACCTATGTGTAGAGGTCCTGTTGGACTTGGGGCAAAGCGAACACGTACTTTCTTGGTCATGAAGTATTATTTTGGCGCAAAGATACATAAAGCGTTCTATTTTGGGATTGGGTTTTGTCTCCTTTGGGACTAGTTGTCTTTTTTGTACCTTGGTTATAAAATGGTCTGTTTTGGATAATTATAATAAAATACTTGAAAAGCTTAATGCCTTTATTGCAAAGTTCTACTCTAAGATGTTGCTTAAAGGTGTGCTTCTTTTTTTGGCTTTTGGATTGCTTTTCTTTTTGGTAGTATTGGGTGTTGAGTATTTTTTGTGGTTAAATTCTTCGGGTAGGCTCGTTCTTTTGATCTTATTTGTAAGTGTTGTATTGTTCCTGGTTTTGAAATTTATCTTTAGGCCTTTGGCCTTTTTGTTAAAATGGAAGCGCGGCTTAACTAATAAGGAAGCATCCCTTTTAATAGGCAAGCATTTTCCTGAAGTGGACGATAAACTTTTAAACCTGTTGGATTTGGCAGAAAGTAAAACGGAATCGGAATTGTTATTGGCGAGTATACAACAACGATCAACGGATTTGAGTGTATTTCCTTTCGTTAAGGCTATTGATCTTAAAGATAATATAGGATACGCCAAATATTTATTGCTTCCTCTTTTTGTTTTTGGTATAATCTGGGTTTCTGGAGATGTAGTTTCGTATTTCAGTTCCTATAAAAGAGTAGTTAACTATGATCTTGCCTATGAACCGCTGGCACCTTTTAGTTTTAAGTTACTTTCTAAAAATTTGGATGTTTTGGAAGGAAGTTCCAAGATTGTTTCTGTGGCTACAGAGGGAGGTATTAGACCAGAAAGTATGTCTATTGTGGTGGGGGATAATGAATTTCTTTTACAGCTAAAACAGGGATTTTATCAGTATGAATTTACGCAACCTTTGGAAAGTGTACCGTTTTATTTTGTTGCGAATGGTTTTAGGTCCAAGGAGTACCTTTTAAATGTACTTGCTGCGCCTAGTATTGTGGATTTTAATATGATTCTTGATTATCCGGACTATACCAATAAAGGGGATGAGGTAATAAGAAGTACTGGCAATGCTGTTTTTCCTGAGGGTACGCGTGTATCTTGGAAGATGAAGACTAAGACAACCGATGAAGTACTTTTTCATTTGGGGGATAGTATTCTGAATTTTGAAAGATCAGGGGATACTTTTAGTTTTGATAAACGTGTTTATTCCGATTTGGATTATGAATTGTCCATTTCCAATGCCAACATTGACAACTATGAGCGTCTGGGTTATAGTTTTACTGTGGTAAGGGATGCTTATCCTAGATTACGGGTGGATCAGGTTCTTGATTCCTTAAATCCTAATCTGTCTTATTACGTAGGGGAGGCAACCGATGATTACCAATTGAGTACTGTTAGATTGATTTACTATACTAGAGAACAGGTTGATAAAAATGTAATGGTCCTGTCCAATCCTAATACCAACTATAATAAATTTTATTACACCTTTCCTTCCGGTTTGGAGTTGGTTGAAGGTGAGATTTATGATTACTATTTTGAAGTGGAGGATAATGATGCTATCCACAAGGGTAAAATCACTAAAAGTCAGGTGTTCTCCTCTTCTTTGTTAAATGATAATCAATTGAGGGAGAAGGAGTTGGCCTTTCAAAAGTCTATTCTTAATAATCTGGATAGATCCTTGGAAATGTCCAAGGAACAACAGAAAACTTTACGGGAGATTAAAAGGCAGGAAAGGGAAAATAGTACCCTAAGTTTTTCAGATCAGAAGCGTATTAAGGATTTTCTGAAGCAGCAGGAGGTACAGGAAGATTTAATGAAAAGATTTAGTGGCCAATTGAAGGATAATCTTAAGAAGACAGAAGATAATAGTAAATTGAAACGGCTTCTTGAGGAAAGGTTGGAAAGGCAGGAATTGGAGGCGAGGAAGAATGAAAGTTTGTTGGAGGAGTTAAACAAGTTAGCGGAAAAATTGAACAAGGATGAATTGGCACAACGGCTGGAAGATCTTGGAAAGAAGCAGAGGAATGCTGATCGAAATTTGGAACAGTTGTTGGAGCTCACCAAAAGATATTATGTCCAACAGAAGGCACAGCAATTGGGGGAAGATTTGGACGTTTTGTCCAAGGAACAGAAGTCTTTGGTAGATAAGGAGTTGGGTTCCGAAGTGGAGCAAATTGTACAGGATAGTTTAAGTTCTAAATTTGAAGAAATTAGTAAAGAGGTGGAGGAATTGGTGAAGGATATTGCTCATTTAAGGAAGCCTATGGATTTAAAGTTGGATATGGGCAAGGTGGAAGCGGTGAAGAAGGATCAAAAGGATGCAATGGAGGAGCTTGCCAAACAGCCTAATGGGGATAAGTCTTCTACTGATAAGGTTAAAGCCAAACAAAGGTCGGCTGCCAAAAAAATGAAGGAACTTTCTGAAAATTTGATGTCAGCCGGTTCTGGTGGTGGAGGGGGTTCATCTACTGCAGAGGACGCCGAAATGTTGAGGCAGTTGTTGGATAATTTGATCACCTTTTCTTTTAAACAGGAAGGATTGTATAATAGTATGGTACAAACTGAGTTGTCCGGTTCTGTAAATACTGCTGGTATAAAAAAGCAACAAGAATTAAGGGAATTGTTTGGGCATGTAGACGATAGTTTGTTTTCTTTATCCTTGAGGCAGGCTGAACTTTCTGAATTTGTTAATGAACAAATTACCGAAGTGTATTATAATTTGGATAAGGCCTTGGAAAGTATGGCTGAGAGTGAAATGTATCAAGGTGCTTCTTATCAAAAGTATGTTTTAAATGCCTCTAATAGCCTTAGCGATTTTTTGGCCAATGTTTTGGAAAATATGCAAGAGAGTATGAGTCCAAGTATGGGTGAAGGAGATGGAGAAGGTTTTCAATTGCCCGACATTATTTTGGGACAGGAAAAGTTAGGTGAGAAATTGGGAGAGATGGGAAAAAAGGGCTCTGAAGGCGGTAGTTCTGGTGAGGGAAAGAAAGGCAAAGGAGAGGAAGGTAATTCTGGGAAGAATGGTAATGATGGTAAAGATGGTGATGGAGAGGGAGGAGATAATGGTAAAGAAGGCGCTAATGGCAAGGGTAAGGGTTCTAAGGAAGGGCAAGGCTCTAAAACCGGCCAGGGTGGCGGAGGTCTAAGCGAGGGTGGTTCTGCTGGCAATCAGTCGGGGCCTAGTGAAGAGGAACTAAATGAATTATATGAGATTTACAAAGAGCAACAACTATTGCGAGAACAACTTGAGGATCAATTAAAGAGGCTTATCAGTAACGATGATCGTAAGTTGGGTGAAAAGTTGGTGAAGCAAATGGAGGATTTTCAAAATGATTTATTGAGAAATGGAGTTACCCAGCAAACTATTAATAAGATGAACAACATTAATAGGGAAATGTTGAAATTGGACAATGCCGCTATAAAACAGGGGAAGACAAAAGAAAGGGAAAGCAACAGTAGTAATGATTCCTTTGAGAACCCTATTCTTACTAGGCCCTCAATATTAGATAATTATCGTAATGATGTGGAGATTTTAAATAGACAAGCACTACCTTTGCAGCAAAATTTTCAAATAAGGGTTAAGGAATATTTTAGAATTGATGATTGATTTTCACTATGAAACTGATTTTAGCATTGGTGCAGAAACCAACTTTACCGATTGGATTAGTAGGATAATACTTTCTGAGGACAAGCGTTGTGGGCAATTGGATTTTATTTTTTGTGATGATGATTATCTTCTAAAAGTAAATCAGGACTATCTTAATCATGATACCTATACTGATATTATCACCTTTCCTTATGGAGATATTGATGTAATTGCCGGGGATATTTTTATATCTGTTGAAAGGGTAAGGGATAATGCTTCGGAGTATGGTGTTGATTTTGAAAACGAGTTAAAACGAGTGATGGCTCACGGGGTTCTGCATCTTGTTGGGTATGGGGATAAAAGTGAAGAGGAATCCGTGCAAATGAGGTTAAAGGAAGATGAAAAAATTAAATTGTTCCACGTGGAACATTGAAAATTATGTTTGAAAAGGAATACGATGTTATAGTAGTTGGTGCAGGTCATGCTGGAGCGGAAGCTGCTGCTGCTGCCGCCAATTTGGGTTCTAAAACCTTGTTGGTTACTATGAACTTGCAGACTATTGGACAGATGTCCTGTAATCCTGCCATGGGCGGAATTGCTAAGGGACAAATTGTTCGGGAGATAGATGCTCTTGGTGGATATAGTGGTATTGTTAGCGACAAGAGCGCCATACAGTTTAAAATGCTTAATAAAAGTAAAGGCCCAGCCATGTGGAGTCCTAGGACTCAAAATGACAGAATGCGGTTTGCCGAGGAATGGCGTATGGCTTTGGAGAATACTCCAAATGTTGATTTTTATCAGGAAATGGTTTCTGGTCTTTTAGTTGAAAATGGCCGTGCTGTTGGTGTTAAAACATCTTTGGGAATCGACATAAGGTCCAAGTCTGTTGTGCTAACGAATGGTACTTTCTTAAATGGTTTAATTCATATAGGAGACAAGCAATTTGGTGGGGGTAGGGCTGGAGAAAAGGCAGCTACTGGTATTACCGAACAATTGGTGGAATTAGGATTTGAAAGTGGCAGGATGAAGACTGGAACACCCCCTAGGGTGGACGGGAGATCTTTGGATTATTTGGTTATGATTCCACAACCTGGTGATGAGGTTCCTGAGAAATTTTCATATTCCGACACCAAGGCTTTGACCCATCAGAGGGATTGTTATATGACCCATACCAGTCTTTTGGTTCACGATTTGTTACGGGAAGGTTTTGATCGTTCTCCTATGTTCAATGGTAGGATTAAGAGTCTTGGGCCTAGATATTGTCCTTCTATTGAGGATAAGATCAATAGGTTTGCAGATAAGGATAGTCATCAACTTTTTGTGGAGCCTGAGGGCTGGAATACGGTAGAGGTTTATGTAAATGGTTTTTCAACTTCCTTACCCGAGGATGTTCAGTATAAAGCTTTAAAATCTGTAAAAGGGTTTGAGAATGTAAAGTTCTTTAGACCGGGTTATGCCATCGAGTATGACTATTTCCCCCCTACACAGTTGAAGCATACATTAGAAACCAAACTTATAGATAACTTGTATTTTGCCGGTCAGATTAATGGAACAACTGGCTATGAGGAGGCGGCATCCCAAGGGCTAATGGCTGGGATAAATGCTCATTTGAAAATTAATGGGAAGGAGGCTTTTATCCTTAATAGGGATGAAGCTTACATTGGGGTATTGGTGGATGATCTTATTACGAAGGGCACGGAAGAGCCTTATAGGATGTTTACATCAAGAGCTGAATATAGGACACTTTTGCGACAAGATAATGCTGATTTAAGGCTTACTCCCAGAAGTTTTGAAATGGGATTGGCTAAAAGGGATAGGTTGGAAAAGATGGAGGAAAAGGAACGGAAATCCAATTCTTTTGTTGAATTTTTTAGAGAGACTAGTTTTAAGCCTGAAGAGATAAACCCTATTTTGGAGAAGCTGGATTCGTCCACTGTTAAGCAACCGGATAAGATGTTTAAGGTATTTTCTAGACCCAAGGTAACCATGCACCACATGATGCAGTTGGATGGTGTTTCTAAGTTTATTAAAGATAATGATTTGGATAGGGAGATTCTGGAACAGGCAGAGATTCAGGTAAAATATTCAGGTTATATAGCCAAGGAAAAGAACAACGCGGATAAGTTACAGCGACTCGAAAATATAAAAATCCCTAAGGGTTTTGATTATAGTAAACTAAAATCCCTTTCCTATGAGGCCAGGGAAAAGTTAAAGGCAATTCAGCCTGTAACTATTTCCCAAGCCTCAAGAATAAGCGGGGTTTCTCCAAGTGATATTAGTGTTTTACTGGTCTATATGGGGCGATAAATTTGGATTGAGAACTAAATGTTCCACGTGGAACATTTAGTTGATTTTATGCGTTTTAATTACTATTTAGGGAACCAAAGATTTGGTATTATAGATAGGTGTTTGTCAAGATAAATTGGCAAGCACCTTTTTTTTGTGTTTCTATTGTATATTCTGTTGGGTTAAGAAAATTAATTAAATGCTAAAACTACTGATGAATATTATCTCTGAAATATCTAAGTGCGATCATGCTATTATTTGTATTTTCTGACTTGGGATTAGCTCGTAAAAATGACATTTAGGGGTTGCAGTTTTATACGTGTAATTAATTTATTCGTTCTATTATTTTTAGAGGTTTAAATTTTATGTTGTGCTCATGTTAATGTTACTTTAAGTAAGAAAGAGAGAATATAAATTTGATTTCTTATTTACCTTTTGGAAACTAGTCGGACCAAGTCTATTTTGAATTTGTTTTCACCTTTAGAACAATTAGGGCCTAAAATTTTAGTTATAAAGTTTGTTTTAAATGGAAGTTAATGAACATTTTTTTTGGTTAGGGTAGTGCAGTTATAATAGCTAAAATCTTCCTGCCGATTCACTTTTATAGACTACGGTTTTGAAGTATCTTCGTTGCTTATTAAAATAATTATTATCGGCCTAACAGAATTATGAAGCTTTATTTGGAAACTAAGGATTATACCGTCTCTGGAGAGTCGTTTAAATTATTACATGATCCTGTGCTGGATATGTTGGTTACTGAACCTCAACCGGAAAATCTTGGGAAGTATTATGAAAGTGCTGATTATATTTCCCATACTGATGCGAAGAAGTCTGTGGTGGATAAAATGTATCATACGGTAAAATCTTTCAATTTAAGAAGTAAGCTATCGCTAATTAGCTCTTATGCAGATAAGTACAAAACACTTTTAGATGTTGGTGCGGGTACTGGAGATTTTCTGGTCACGGCAAAACAAGAGGGTTGGAGAATTACTGGGATTGAACCTAATGAAATAGCAAGGCTTAAAGCAGGGGAGAAGGGTGTATTGCTTTTGGATGATTTGTCCGCTATACCAATCGATCAAAAATTTGAGGTGATTACCCTTTGGCATGTTTTAGAACATTTACCCGATCTTGATTTGCAGATAGCCAAATTGGTCGGACTCCTAACTGAAACCGGAACCTTTGTGGTGGCGGTACCCAACTTTAAATCATATGACGCCAAATACTATAAAGAATATTGGGCGGCTTTTGATGTACCAAGACACCTTTGGCATTTTTCCCAAAAGAGTATTGGAGATATCTTTGGAAAATATGGAATGAAATTGGTAAGGACCAAGCCCATGATTTTTGATGCCTTCTATGTGGCTCTTCTTTCCGAAAAATATAAGAAGGGTAAACAGAATTTTTTAAGGGCTTTTGCCATTGGATTAATTTCTAATCTACTCGCTTTGAGATCCAAGGAGTATTCCTCCCTGATCTATGTGATGGAAAGGCAGTAAAACACGTTTTAAGGACTTTTAAGGGTGTTTTTACATGCTAATGGAGCAAGTACCTTCTGTTTTTGGGATATGCCTATTCCAGTCAATTTAAGAGGTCCTACACAATAAGTTACATCTATTGTTTTTTATTTTAGTATCAGTTTAAATTATTGTTTAGGTATACGGTAGTTTCAATTGATAAATTGATATTTGGCGGGTGAATTGATTTAGGGGTTTGCTGCTATGAATAATAACAATTTTTCACTTATTGTAAAAAAGCTTTTCTATTTTTGCCCAAATTTAAATTATAGAGAAAATGAAAAAATTTATTTTGGCGTTGGTATTTATCGGAACAATATCTTGCCAACAAGAAAAAATAGCTTTCGTTGATAATGTGAAGTTGATGGATACCTATCAAGAGAAAATTGATATTGAAGCTAAATTTAAAACAAGGACTGAAACTTTTGGCAAGAAGAGGGATAGTATATCCCAGGCTTTTCAAATGGAGGCTCAGGCCTTTCAGGCCAAGGCGCAAAAAATGGCACAAGCTAAAGCACAAGAGGAGTATGGTCAGTTACAACAACGAAGCCAGTTTATCGGACAACAGTTGCAACAGGAAGAACAACAATTACAGCTGCAGGGCCAAACTGAAATGGATAGCTTGGTAACCAGGGTAAAAAAGGAAATCAAGGCTTATGGCGAATCAAACGGGTACTCTTTCATCCTGACCGGTGGGGACGGGGGAAGTGTACTATACGGTAAAGAAGCGCATAACATAACCGACGCTATCGTTAAAATTTTGAACGATAATTATAAGCAATAGGAATTTATAATTTCGGCATTTTACATTAAAGTATTTAAAAAACCTTCGAGATATACCTCGAAGGTTTTTTAATTTTGTGTCCGTTATCCTCACGTATTCTTTTAAGTACTTATAATTTCAATATTTAAATCTATAACCTGGCCAACTTGGTGAATGAATATTCATTTTTTAAGACAGCCATGAGCTTATGACAACTTTTTCATAGGGTTCCATACTAAGGCGAATCTTTGATTTATTCTAATATTCCCTTACTAATTTACCAATACTTCTCTTCAAATTCCATTGTTCTGTCATTTCTAGGTGGACCATATAGAGCCATAAATTGAACTTCTGATTTTTATAAGTTTATTAGCTCAATGGTCAAAGTAAACGCTTTATACCGGTATCCAATCGCCATAATTCCAATTCCTTCACGAATCATGTAGTGGGTTTCAGGGAAGAGGGCCCTAATGGATATTTTGGGTTGCTTCAGCTGTAAACTTAAAGTGGAAAGTCTTTAATTCCACATGGATAACCAACTTATTAGTTTAATTTTGAAATAATGGCACATTGAATTATGCCCTTCCCGTAATGAAATGCGAAGGTTGGCGACTAAACTTGGATGTAGGTTTTTGTTGAAGGATGAAGTAATTTTAGGATTAATGCTCGAACATTATAAAATAGATAGGACCGCAATTTTAATATTTGCCAATTCCTCCAAGGAGGAAATGAAATATAAGGCTATTCCCAAAGGAAACATTTTGTTTGATGTACTTACGGAACACACCTTGAATACGGCACGGAAAACGGGTCTGCCCTATTTTTTAATGTCGGAAAAAGAGCAAATTGGAAGTTCTTTTGGTGAAAGGTTTGTAAATGCCATTAGTTCCATATTTGAGTTGGACTTTGATAAGGTGATAACCATTGGCAATGATACACCTCAATTGAAGTCCTCCGATATTGTAAGGGCTTCCAAATTGCTTGGTGCAAAGAAATCTGTTTTGGGACCCTCAAGGGATGGAGGCTTTTATTTAATGGGGATCCATAAGTCCCAGTTTGATGCCAAGACATTTAGGGAATTACCATGGAAAACAAATGCACTTGCCAAAAAAATAACAACAGTAATTGAAGCCTCTAAGGTTCATGTTATTCAGTTTCGTATTTTGTTGGATTTGGATACCCATGCAGATTTAAAGAGGATTCTAAAAGGATTGAAGGATAGTGCCGAAAAGATCTTTCAAATAATCATCTACTTGGTAACACCGAACATAAAAGTTCTTTTTCTGGAGCATCTTCAGTTTAGTCTTAAATTTTACCGCATTTATTTCAATAAAGGCTCACCTTTTCCTATCATCTACCGGTAAAAGGAAATCGATTTACAAAACACTCATATCCCATAATCTGGAAAGCATTGGGTTCCGGACAACGCCCCGGTGTAAGTGCTTATTGTCCTAATCACGGACTTACGGGAACTTTGTGGGAATAAAACAAACTACTAAAAGGGAAGCCAACACAACTTTGGGTTCCCATATTAACTATTCAAAATTTATATTATGGCAGATTCTTATTATGACCCAGCAGATTTACGGAAGTTTGGAAAAATTACGGAATGGAGCGAAGAATTGGGAAACAAGTTTTTTGATTACTATGGAAAAGTATTTGAGGAAGGAGCCCTTAGTGCTAGGGAAAAATCCTTGATAGCCTTGGCGGTGGCCCATGTAGTCAAGTGCCCCTATTGTATTGATGCCTATACCAAAGATGGTCTACAAAAGGGAATAACCAAGGAAGAAATGATGGAAGCGGTACACGCAGGCGCCGCTATTGAAAGTGGAGCAACCTTGGTACACGGGGTTCAAATGATGAATAAGTATAACAAGCTTTCTATGTAAGACTAGGGGCATCTCCCTTACTATTCTAGCTAAGTCTTGCTGGGGATTTTTGGGATTTTTAGCGGAAAGGCCCCAAGTTTTGTAATCTTTTATGGCTATGACGTACTAACAATTGAATACACTGTAAGAATGGCAACAAAATCTTTAAAGGCAAGGCATAGTGCGCTTGTCACAGAAAATAAACAATTGGAAATCCTTGAAGGTGGTATTTTCCACAAGGGGGAATTGCCCTATTTTATGGATAAAATTGCCCAAATAGGGCATTTTCCATTACGTCCAAAAAAATTGGAAATTCTGCAGATCAATGTGGGCTATATGTGCAATCAGGTTTGTGAACATTGCCATGTAGACGCAGGTCCTGATAGAAAGGAAATAATGACCAAGGAAACCATGGAGCAGTGTTTGGAGGTGATCCGCAACACAGGTGCCCATACCTTGGATCTAACGGGAGGTGCCCCAGAGATGAATCCCAATTTTAGGTGGTTTGTGGAAGAGGCGGCCAAAGCGGGAATAAAGGATTTTATTGTGCGCTCCAATCTAACTATTATCAGGGCCAACAAGAAATATTATGACCTTCCCCATTTTTTTAAGAAACACAATATACACGTCATATCCTCTATGCCACATTACACACGTGGAAAAACGGATAAACAGCGGGGAGAAGGAGTTTTTGACCTGTCTATACGGGCGCTTCAAGAGTTAAATGCGGTTGGTTATGGAATGCCGGAAAGTTCCTTAAGGTTAGATCTGGTCTATAATCCATCCGGGGCCTTTTTGCCAGGAGATCAAGTGGCAATGGAACGCGATTTTAAAAAGGCGTTGAAGGTAGATTTTGATATTGATTTTCATAATCTGTTTGCCATTACCAATCTGCCCATTGCCCGTTTTTTGGATTATTTAATAGCATCTGGGAACTATGAGGACTATATGTATTCTCTTGTGGAGGCGTATAACCCTAAAGCTGTTGCCAATGTAATGTGTACCAATACCATTTCGGTGAGTTGGGATGGTTGGTTGTATGATTGCGACTTCAATCAGATGTTGGGGCTGAAGGTTGCCAGTAAAATTAAACACATTAAGGATTACCATGAGGATATCCTAAATGACAGGAACATTTTAATTTCACAACATTGCTACGGTTGTACGGCCGGAGCGGGGAGTAGCTGTCAGGGGTCTGTTGCCTAAGCTTATGTTAATTATAACGCTTAAGAGACTGCTTTCGAATTTGGAAAAGAAAGGACCAATTGGTTTGTACAAGCAAAAAAATGGGTCTCACTATAGTTTTTTGGAGCATTTTATCGATTTAAACTTATTTTTAGCACTATTTTTTAAATAAATGGCCATAATTGGAGTTAGGGTAACAGACCAAAAAGTCTGTTTACGGAAAACCCAATCTTATGGAGAAACAATTAAAGCGCATGGCTACCATGCAACGCATACAAACCACCGGCTTGGAGGTTTTTTACCAAAAGGGCTATTTTAATACAAGTATAGATGATATTCTAAAGGAGCTCTCCCTTTCCAAAGGAGCTTTTTACTACCATTTTCAATCTAAGGAGGAGTTTTTTATAAGTATTGTTCAGAATCTACTTTTCAGAAAGGTCTACAGTAGTTTAATTGAACCGATTGAAGGCCAAGAAGATCCCTTGAACAAGATTGTTGCCTGTTTTGACGAAGCCCTGGAAACGGCAGAACACAACTTCCTTGATTATGGATTCGTTTTGAGTAATTTCATTACAGAATTTAACGGGAAGAATCCTGACATAATGAATTACCTTCAGGACATTATGAAGGTTTGGGAAGTTAATTTGGTAACCGCCTTACAAAAGGGAAAAACAGACGGATTTGTAAACAGGCATATTGATAGTGAAGCGGTGGCAACATATTTAATTTCATCTTATATCGGGATACGTACCTTAATGGTTGAAGGCAATAGTAAGATGTTGCGATATAAATATATCCAACAGCTTCGTCAATACTTTAAATTAATTGAGTATAAGGAGCCGGCCTAGTATGTTGTTTTGGGAAGCGATTAGAGCCCGTTGCGCAAAATCGCGCGGCCATTTGGCGTTATAATTAACTATTTAAAATTTCCTCAATTTTAGAAAGAACTTCCTCAGGAGCAATGGTGCGCATCACATTTTCATAGCCTGGGGGGTATTTATTTCCATAAACTGAAGTTGGAATTAGAGGATATTGATTCCTATCTGCCAACAAGGCATTTTGGGGATCTTGTTTAAAGGGATAGAATCCCGCATAAGGATGTGTAACTCCCCACAAAGTCAAGGTAGGAATTCCAAATAATGCCGCTAAATGGGCATTGCCACTATCCATGGCCAACATCAGATTTATCTGTGAGATTAAGGCCAATTCCTCTTTGAAGGTTAATTTACCTACCAGATTGATACTATTTTTGTAGTTGATTGCCCATTTTTCCAATAGGTTTTTTTCCTGTTCTCCCCCTCCAAACAACAAAATTTTATAGCCACCGGTCTTATTTAGGGTATGAACTACCTTTTCCATCAAATCCAAAGGATACATTTTACCAGCAAAGGCTGCAAAGGGAGCAATACCAATCCACTTTTGTTCTTTGCCATTTACCAGTTCTTTTGTGGAATTGGCTATGGGCCTTTTAGGAAGCAAACTTGCCATTTTCAAATCTATAGGCAATCCAAGATTACCAAAAACATCGGCATAGCGTTGGTGGGTAGTGGTTAAGGGTTCAAAGATTTTATGGGTCAGGGAGGTCAAGGCTTTCTTTGCCGTCCTGCCCTTATCTATTTGGTTAAACGGAACGGATCCCAGCCTAAAATACTGTTTTAGGATATTGCTTCGCAACACATTGTGCAGATCGGCAACCATGTTTATGTTAAGGTGGTTAAGCTCTTTATAAAGCTTCCAGAGCCCAAATAGGCCCTTGTGTTTGCCCTTTACATCCGCTTCATAAACGGTTACATTTCTGATATTGGAAAAAATGGGACTAAAAAACCCTCTTGTAAGTACGGTAATTTTAATTTTGGGATATTGTTCCGTTAGGGCCGATATAACAGGAGCGGTCATGGCTACATCGCCCATGGCGGACAACCGAATGACCAGAATATGTAGGCCTTCCCCGGTTAAAGTGGTATAATTTCCAATGCTACTTTCAGGAGTTTTGGCGGAGGTAGTTGGAGTTTTGGACACTCTTTCCATTTATTTATTGGTTGATTCCGAAAATAGGGAATGGCCATTTGTGGCGTTAGGGGGTTTTACGGAGAACAGGGTTTAGTTCGTTATCATTGTACATTTTCATCTGCTTGTAGACTTTCATATATTTTTTGCCAGATTCGATGTCCAATAATAGTTGGTCTATGGCGGAACTTAAATCCCTCTTCTGTTCCAATAGAATGTTAAGTTTGGCGCTACATTTTTGTATATGCTCCCGGGTGGCATCCTTTCTATGCACTTCTTCTTGCATATGGTATATCTTCAATGCCAAAATTGAAAGTCGGTCTATGGCCCAGGCAGGGCTTTCCGTATTAATACTGGCATTTTTGTCTTTTTCAACCGATTGGTATTTATTAAGAAAATAACTGTCAATAAATTCCACCAAATCTGTTCTATCCTGATTGCTGGCGTCAATCTGTCTTTTTAATTTTAATGCTGCCACCGGTTCAATATTGGGATCCCGTATAATGTCTTCATAATGCCATTGCACGGTATCTATCCAATTTTTTCGATATAAAAGATGCGATATATCGTCCTTTGGATAGGGGTTGTTAAACTCTTGGGACACGTCGTCTATTTGATGGTATTTTTCAATACTTTCTTCAAATATTTTGTAAGCAAAATCACTGAACATAATGACATTATTTTAAGGCAAAGATACCGTTTATTTAAAAACGGATTTTATTAGTGAAACTCAATTTTGAGAAGTCAGAAAGACGGACTAAAAATTGCAAGTTGAACTAATCCCGCCTTTTTCTGCGGGATCTAGGTTCAATACCTCGACCCTAGGGTCGATTCCTATTATTGGGTTCAGGGCCTGTCTGCCGACAAAGGCAGGCCTGCCCTGAGGTTTAATACCTTTTATTTATTCAAGGGTGGTTTTTTTTGATATTCCTTCCGGCTTCTTCGGCGTTAAGATGGATATTTTACTTCATGAATGCATTGGTCAGAAATACAATAAAAGGAATAATTATGGATGCCATTAAGACAATTTCCCGGACACTATCCTTTTTAATGGATTGTACATAAGTGGTTATAAAAACCACTGCTGGAAAAAAAGTAATTAAAATAGGGTGGGTATCTGGGGCAGATTTCAAAACCTTTACCAGCAATCCAATAATAAAGAACAGGACTATGAGGCGCATTGTCACTATTTTCCCTACGCCTAGGCTGCCCAATTTTAAAAAGGCCAAAAAACCGCATAACAATACTACGGATATATAAAGAAATAAAAGGGAACTATTGCTCCAGTCATAGAAATAAACTGCATTGAACTGAAAATCGAAATAATAATGACTCAACAAAAACTCTGTATTGTTGCCCAGAGACAGAATTGCCAACATGATAAGAACCATAGCTATTACGGCAGTGATCGGGACCAGCCAGTTTTTAATATTTTTTGGTTCATAAAAGTAAATGGCAACAATTACGACCGCGATATAGAGAATGGCCCAGTCATAGAATAAACTGGCTATCATTATCCAAAAAGTGGCATCAAAAATTTTTAATTTAATGTTTTTGAGACTACGGAAACTCAGTATTCTACGTATAGAGAGCAATAAAAAAAAATTGCAGAGAATGGCATTGGCGTCAATAAGGACCTCAGGAAAAAGTACAATTAACAGGGTGTAAAACAGTATAGCCAGTGAATTTCCACCAGTAATCTTATTTCTTAACACTATAAAATTAACGACAAATATGCTAAACGATAAAAACCCTAGAATCGCTGTTTGTCCCAATAATTGCTCTGGTGTATACGATTTGTGGAAGATAAAAAAGTGGACAAACCAATAGAAGAAAAATAGAAATACTAGCAGTATTATATAATTTATTGGTTTTGTTCTTCCAAAAATGCTTGAAATCATCCTAGGTTTTTATATTTTTGCATGGTAAATATAATTAAGATGGATTCATTTTTTTACGGTATAGAGGATTTATTTGTAAATGTGCTTTTTGCACCCTTCGATGCTTTGCGTGCTATGGAGAATTGGTGGGGAGCCAATTCTTTAAATTGGATTTTTATGCTTATAGGCGCTGCCGCCTTTGTGTATTGGATGTTGGAGTTGAAAAAATACAATGATAGTGGCGAAGAAAATAAAGACGCAACAGCACACTCATACCTATAATGGTCATATGGTTTCCGCTGGGAACTTGGCTTTATTTAGAAGCTGTGTTGTTGCCTGAGATCAACTTTAAGGACTAAAAGAGATATGGGAAAGGGGATAGCAAGTGCTATCCCCTTTCTTATTAAAACAGAATATCGCTTTAAATGTATAATGGATTATTATAGATCGAATCCTAAATCTTTACGATAATACATTTTATCGAAATGTAGTTTCTCCATGTTATTATAGGATTTTTTTAGCGCTTCCTTAAAGTTGGAGCCGTAGGCGGTAACCGCCAAAACCCTGCCTCCATTTGTTAAAACCCTACCTTCTTTTAATTCGGTTCCTGCATGGAATACCACGGCATCTTCCAAAGCATCAAAACCTGTTATTTCCATTCCCTTCCCATAAGCTTCCGGATATCCTCCGGATACTGCCATGACTGTAGTTGCGGCACGTTCATCTATTTCTAGGTCGATGTTATCCAGGCTTTGGTTTGCTACGGCCTCGAAAATCTCTACAAGATCATTTTTTATCCTTGGAATAACAACTTCGGTTTCTGGATCGCCCATTCGCACGTTGTATTCAATTACTTTTGGTTCATCCCCTATTTTGATCAAACCGATAAAAACAAATCCTTTATAAGGCAAATTATCCAATTTAAAGCCTTCTACGGTAGGCTTAACGATTCGCTCAAGTACTTTGTCCATGAAAGCCTTATCGGCGAAAGGAACCGGGGAAATGGCTCCCATACCTCCTGTATTCAATCCAGTATCGCCTTCTCCTATTCTCTTATAATCTTTTGCAGTAGGTAAGACCTTAAAACCTTTTCCGTCGGTAAGCACAAAACAACTCAGTTCAATGCCATCCAAAAACTCTTCAATGAC
This sequence comes from Arenibacter flavimaris, assembly GCF_030291335.1. Classification (NCBI taxonomy): domain Bacteria; kingdom Pseudomonadati; phylum Bacteroidota; class Flavobacteriia; order Flavobacteriales; family Flavobacteriaceae; genus Arenibacter; species Arenibacter flavimaris. Next base: position 101,223 of record NZ_JASWIM010000001.1, on the reverse strand, counting down.
CACCGTAGTACTGGCGGCCCCGAATTTGGAGTCGATCAGCATAGTTTTTAGTTCATCCTTGGCTTCCTGTAGGTCATTCAGAATCAGTACCCCTTTACCTGCAGCCAGTCCGTCCGCTTTTAATACATATGGTGGTTCCAAGGTTTCCAAAAACGCGTAACCTTCGCCCAGGGTTGCGGCGGTGAAACTTTCATAGGCCGCTGTAGGGATGTTGTGACGCATCATAAATTCCTTGGCAAATTGTTTACTGCCTTCAAGGGTAGCCGCTGCTTTTTGTGGACCGATGACGGGGATATGCTTAAGGTCCGCATCGTTGAGGAAATAGTCGTGAACCCCATTTACCAAAGGATCTTCAGGACCTACTATAATCATTTCGATGTTCTCTGAAAGGACACATTTCTTAATGGCTTCAAAATCGTTTACACCAATGGGTACATTTTTGGCAATGCCAGCAGTTCCGGCATTGCCGGGAGCCACATAAAGATTTTTCAGTTTTGGACTTTGCTTTAGCTTCCAAGCTAAAGTATGTTCGCGCCCACCGGCACCAAGGATCAGGATATTCATTCTTAAAAAATTTCCCCAAAAATACGGTTTGAAGGGGAAATATCCAGTTATTTACTCAAGAATTCCCGGTGTTCTTTTTTCTGAAGTTCCTCTTGGGATAAGGATTTAAAATAATCGTATACTTTCTTAAGGCCTTCAGCCCTGTTCACTTTAGGCTCCCAACCCAATATTTCCTTGGCCCGGGTAATGTCCGGTTCACGTTGCATGGGATCATCCTGCGGCAAGGGTTTGTATATTATTTTTTGGTCGGTCCCCGTTAGTTTAATAATTTCTTCTGCAAACTCCTTGATCGTAGTTTCATGTGGATTGCCAATATTTATTGGATCTGTGTAGTCGCTCATCAATAAACGATAGATGCCTTCCACCTGATCGTCTATATAACAAAAGGATCTAGTTTGGGAGCCATCCCCAAAAACGGTAAGATCTTCACCCCTTAATGCCTGTCCCATAAATGCAGGAACCACCCTGCCGTCGTTCAATCTCATTCTGGAGCCATAGGTGTTAAAAATACGAACGATACGTGTATCAACGCCGTGAAAGCGATGGTAGGCCATGGTAATGGATTCCATAAAGCGTTTGGCCTCATCATATACCCCGCGAGGTCCAATTGGACTTACATTGCCATAATAATCCTCACTTTGGGGGTGTACCAAGGGGTCACCGTATACCTCCGATGTAGATGCTACCAATATCCTGGCTTTTTTTTCTTTGGCTAGACCCAATAAGTTTAAGGTGCCAAGGGAACCAACCTTTAAGGTCTCTATAGGGATTTTTAAGTAGTCTATGGGACTTGCCGGGGAGGCAAAATGCAAGATATAATCAAGATTGCCGGGAATATGTACAAATTTGGACACATCATGGTGTTGAAACTCAAATTGCTCCAAAGGAAAAAGATGTTCTATGTTCTTGAGATCACCAGTAATGAGGTTATCCATGGCAATAACGTAATAACCTTCCTTAATAAAGCGATCGCATAAATGCGATCCCAAAAATCCAGCTGCGCCGGTGATAAGTACTTTTTTCATTTGTTGTTTACTTTATGCACCAATTCTGTAGGCATGCCTTTGTGATGAAACTTCATTTTAATATGCCTTTTTCTCACCGGATATAGCATTCATGATTGTTTGGACTATAATTTTCAAATCCATGAACAGGGACCAGTTTTCGATATAGAAAATATCAAATTTGGTGCGGTTTAGGATGTCGATATCCGTTTCAATTTCACCCCTATATCCCCTTACCTGTGCCAAACCGGTAATTCCAGGTTTAACGAAATGTCGTAGCATATATTTGTCAACCCTATTGGCAAACTCATTGGTGTGTTTTACCATATGGGGTCGAGGGCCAACCACCGACATATTTCCAAAGAGTACATTGTAAAATTGTGGAAGCTCATCTATACTTGTCCTGCGGATAAATTTGCCCACTTTGGTAGTTCTCATGTCATTTTTAACGGCCATCATGCTATCGGCGTGTTCATTGGGGGCCATGGATCTGAATTTATAACAGTAGAATTCCTTGTTGTCTATGCCATTTCTTTTTTGTCTAAAATATACCGGCCCTTTGGTTTCCAGTCTTATAATCAACGCAATAATTGGTGCCAGCCATGAAAGAATACCGATGACCACCATTAATGAAAATACAATGTCGAAACCTCGTTTTAGGGCAGAATTCAGCGGATTGTGCAGTGGAATATCCCTCAGTGATAAGATGGGAATATAATCGTAGTATTCAAAGGTGAGTTTCTTGGAAAAAATATTTTTGTTGTCCGGAATAAATTTGAGTGTTTTCAAATTGTTATCTGCAAAATTGATGAATTCCGTTATTTGATTATTCTTTAGTTCTGAAACGGAGCAATAAATTTCGTCGACATTATTTTCAACAATGTAAACGAAAGTCTTGTAAATATCGAAAAAGGGGTCCGATGGGCAGAACTGTTTCATAAAATGATAACCGTATTCCCGACGATCCTTAAAAACGTCGATTAACTGGTCGGTTTTTTTGTTCTTTCCTATGACCACTACGTTTCTCATATTCCCTTTAACCCTTTCCCTGTATTTCATTAAAAGGACATAGTTTAGGAACTTAATGGTAAAAATGGCCAGCCCAACAAAAATAAAATATTCCCCAAGAGCCAATCGGCTCATGTTGGGTTGCTTGAAGAAGCCAATAAAAGCATATAATATTAAAAAGAAAAAGACGAATTGGTTGAACAAAAGCTTAAGAAGGTATGAAACTTTAGTATATCTATAAATTACGTAAAAGTTGTTTTTAAACGACAGAATAATCCACGCAATGGTTAGATAAGAGTGAAAAAGAACGGGGTACTGAAAGTTGATAGGTAAAAAATAGGCAAAAAGATTAATCACCAATAAATCGGCACCATAAGATATGGGGGTAATAAGGTTGGAATAACGGTGTTTTTTGGAAAACATTAATTTGAGTCCGTACTATTTAAGTTATAAACTTCGACAAAGATAAATTTTATAATTGTAAAGAGAATTAAGATTCTCTAATTAGCTAATATGTTATTTCCAATTTAGCTTTATTAATGACATATATTTGGGTTTCTAAGTAAATTTTTTTTAAAAAGAATTGCTTTACAGAGGTGTAAGAGTACGTGGGTTATGAAACTGGATCGGACTCAAATAAGCGCCTATTATAATCAGGTTATTATTTATGCAAACCAACTAAATATTGCTCGTATTTTTTATTGATAATATCCCAATTAAATTCACGGTCAATTTTTTCTTTATTTTTCAGCGTATTTTTATCGTTCAGCGAAATATATTTATCCTCATTTAGAATTTGGGTAATTTGGTGCGAGGTGTCAAAATAAATTGCTTCTGTGTTCAATATGCTTTTATTAAATATATTATTGTGGGCTATAATAAGGGCACTGGAGGCCATTGCCTCTAAAAGTGAAGGGTTGGTGCCACCTACTGAATGTCCGTGAAAATAATAGCGTGAATAATGTCTTAAATTGTTAAGATCTTCCTGATTGTAATTGGGACCAACAAATTGGATTCTTACGTCCTCCCTGTATTTTTCCTGTAGTCCAAGCCCATAAGCATTTAAGCCCCCAACAACAATAATGGGGTTAGTTGTATTGGACTTCCTATAACCGTCCAAAATAGTTTCTATATTGTTTTCAGGCTCCAATCTTGCCAAAATCATGGAGTAATTATATTCTTCTAAGTTATATTGGGTTAAAACGGCTGGATGGGGATTTTCAAAATTGGTAGCCCCATAAGCAATATACTCGGAGTCTTTTTGATATGTTTTTTTTAAATGTTCCTGTATACCCAAGGAATCCGCAATTAAATAATCAGAATATTTAGCACCGAGCTTTTCGGCATATTTTAAAAATTTACGTACAGCAGGTTTATATTTGGAACGTTTCCATTCCAATCCGTCCATATTGGTAACAATAAGGCTCTTTTTAGGCATCAACCAGTGCCAAATGGAACTTGACGTGTACCCTAATTGCAGAACGATGTCGAAATTTTTTTTTCGGGCATCGAGAATACAGTTTAAATCATATATAAATTGCCCGGCCGTGCCAATCTTATATTCTGGGTCATAACTATGAATAATACTTACACCCTTGAAACTTTTTTCTTGATAGGGGTGATTGTGGGAATTATAAACATACACTTGATGTCCTTTTTCAGCCATATACACCGAAAAATACTCCGCGAATTGTTCAAATCCACCGTGGTTGTTAGGCACTCCGCGTGTTCCTAGAATGGCAATTTTCAAAGTATTTTGCATTTAAATGGTAATAAAAAATAAAATTTACAAATAGAAAAAAAATAATTCCATATTGCCGATTTAACAATGATTCCGTTAAACCCGCGAACATGAATATAATCAGGAAAATTAAATATGGTTTGTTTTTTGAAACAAATCCATTATATAATGAAGCAATAAAGATTGTAATTAAGATCATTGCCCCTATAAAACCCATTGAAAATAATGATTCTAAATACATATTATGAATATTAAAACTATCCACTTCTGCCCAAGGAAGACCAGCATTTACATAGGCTTGATTATATAAATCCTGGGAATCACCAGTACCAAATCCCAATAGTAGACTATCCGGATAAAACTCTAAAAATACAGCTTTCCACTGATACAATCTGGAATATAAACCTCCAGAAAAGTATTTTGTTTCCTCAAATGGTTGAAAAATTCCCTTCAACCTCAAAAATAAGACATCATTAAAGGCAATAAATATACCCAAAAGGGCAGCTATACCAATAAATCCAAGAATAAATGGGAATATCTTTTTTTGCTTATAGAAATATATTCCAATGATAAATAAGGTAATTATGGTATAAGTAAATAAAATAGTTCTAGCTGAAAGTAATATTAACCCTAGGCTTAAAATGAACACAATTGGATATCTAAATTTATGGGTCCATTTATTATCCAAAACATCTTCAATGAACGTACTATATATCAAAATCACAGCAGCAAAAGATATGTATAGGGAAAAATAAATTGCAGTAATGTTAACATTTCCCGCGAGATAATGATATGTGAAAAACCAAGATTTAAGCTTGGTAATCTCTATTTCATTGCTAAAGTTATAGATCAAGTTTTTGGATAATGCGATTAAAAAGGCAACTATTATCATCCCTGATAATACCCATATAAATGCGTTTAGGACCCATTTGAACACTCTACGATCCCGCATCATGAATCCTACAGCAATTGGCAGGAATGGAAATGCTATACTTCTTTCCAATAATTTAATTGCTTGATGGTTGTTAGTACTAATAAAGCAGTTAAGGATTAGCAGTATAAAATAGCTTACAAAAAGTAGATAGTATTTGTCTTTTATTATAAGAAAGAAGAATTCTTTATCCCAAGACAGACATACATTGAAAAAAAAAAGTGCAAAAAGACAGTAAGAATTTAAATTATTCGAAAACACCAATGTAGCACAAAAAATGACAATCAGTATCAAATTAATGATACCATGATATTGTTTAGGCAATATTTTCATAAATTATATTTCGTATTCAATTTATATCACAGGACAATGGGTTGAATATTATATTGCCCTTATTAACCTGAATAATTTATTAAAAACCATAAGAATACCCTTAATAATAAAGGGATTAGCTTAATATATCCGTGATTTTTATAGAGTATTAGGAGGCAAATTTAACTAGTATTAATTTAATAAAATAAAATTATATATTTTACCTTGGCATTTTTATAAATTAATTATTCCCAATGGTTTTTAGCTCGGCTTTATTTTTATTTATTTTTCTTCCTATAGTTATTATTGGAAATTTACTTTTAGCGCCAAAATTTAGGAATTTTTTTTTGTTGCTATCCAGTTTATTTTTTTATGCTTGGGGAGAAGGTGTAATAATCATTCTTATGATATCTTCAATATGTTTGAATTATATCTTTGGAATAGGGATTGAGTATTTTTTGACAAAAATGAACAATAAAAATGCTGCAAAGTTAATTCTTGTTTTAGCAGTGTTAACAAATATTTCCTTTCTTATTTATTACAAGTATTACGGATTCATTTTGGAGAATATCCAGGGGCTGGGTCCATTTGACAATATTACTATCTCAGAAATTGCCTTGCCAATTGGAATATCTTTTTATACTTTTCAAAGCCTTTCTTATTGCATTGACGTCTATAGAAAAGAAGTCTCGTCTCAAAAGAACCCTTTAAATTTAGGTCTTTACATTTCATTATTCCCTCAATTAATAGCTGGTCCAATAGTTCGCTACCATGATATCGATAAGCAGATCACCAATAGAACGATAGAAAAGGATGTGTTCGTTGATGGAATATTGCAATTTGTAAGAGGTCTTGTGAAAAAAATGATTTTCGCAAATACTGCTGCAATCATAGCAGATCAAACCTTTGCCGTTGCGGCAGAGAATCTTCCAACATCCCTTGCTTGGATTGGTATTCTGTGTTATGCCCTACAGATTTATTTTGATTTTTCTGGTTATTCGGACATGGCTCTTGGTTTAGGAAAAATGTTTGGTTTTAAATTTGCGATTAACTTTGATTACCCATATATATCTAAATCCATACAGGAGTTTTGGCGACGTTGGCATATTTCTTTGTCTACATGGTTTAGGGATTATTTATATATTCCATTGGGTGGAAGCAGAGGAAAAAAGTGGACGATATACCGTAATTTGATAATTGTTTTTTTAATAACTGGTATATGGCATGGAGCAAGTTGGAATTTTGTGATATGGGGATTGTTCCATGGTACGTTTTTAATTCTGGAAAGAGTTGGAGGCAAGAAGATTTTGAGTAAAATGCCAACATTTTTACAGCATTTTTATGCTGTTGTTGTGGTTCTATTTGGATGGGTTTTCTTTAGATCCGAAACACTGGCTTATGCCATGGGTTATTTCAAAAGTATGTTGGGGTTCACCAATGGCACCGATTATACGCCATTTGCCGAATTAGATAATTTTGTACTTACAATACTCATTTTGGGTGTTATAATTGCCACACCAATTCGAGGTAAAGTAATTAACCTGGTCAAAGAATTTGAGTCAGGAAAATTCTTTCAAGATAATCCAATCTACTTTGGATTCAAAAAGTTTACTATTCTTATGCTAATGGTTGTTGCCTTTGTAGTTTGCGCAATGCAAATAGCGAGTAATAGCTATAATCCGTTTATTTATTTTAGATTTTAAGTAGAAATCATGATCAATCCTATAATTAAGAAAATTATTGTCGCTTTAGCTGGAATAGGTATTTTTTGGGTATCCAATTATTTATTGGAAAGTCTAGCGACTAAACTTGGCTATGAAAACACTATAAATATAACTTTTCAAACGGAAGTTTTAGAGGATGATACATTTCAATTGTATTATAAAAATGAATTTGACAAAGGATTTTCTGGTGTAAAAAGTGTAAAAAAGGATGTTTCTGGAAATTCTTTTCTACAGAATGTTGAATTTGAAATACCGTTGGATTCCGTCAGAACCATTAGGCTGGATATTGGGGAAAATAGTAATCAAAAATCAATACATTATGATAATATTATTATTTCCAGATATGATGAGGAATTTCGGATAGCAAGCAGGGATTTATTAAAATATTTTAATCTGAATGGCTTTATAGACATCGATACCGCCAATCAGCTTCTAAAAACGAAAACTCGAAACGACCTCTGGTCTCCATATGACCCTTTTCTAACTTCTAAGAACCTTGAGGAAGTTTTTTCGAAAATGGCGAATATTTCGCAGCCTAAAGGAAAATTCCATTCGTATATTGCTCTCTTGTTCACCTTGTGTTTTCTATTGTATTTTCTAATATATTTTCCAAAATATAATGGATTGGCAACCATATCAAATATATATTCATATATATTAATATTTTGTTTTCTATTAATGCTAGTGTTGCCCACACTAGTTGTTAAAAATGATTCACAAAACATCAACAGCGAAAATAGGATATTAAGCGCCAAACCTGAACTCAAATGGGAAAGCATTCTATCATATCCAGTATCTTATGATAATTATTACAGTGACAATTTTGGTTTTAGGGAGACCCTCGTAAGCCTTTTAAGTTATTTAAAAGTAAAGGTATTTAATGAATCTTCCGTTCCGGATAAAGTTATAATTGGTCAAAAAGGTTGGATGTATCTCTGGGGAGATTTTTATAAAATTAGACAAGATTACATCAGGGAAAATTTACATTCTCCAACGGAATTAAAAGAAATATTCGAGACTTGGGTGCAAACCCAAAATCAATTAAAAAAGGATGGTATAAAGCATTATATTACCTTCTACCCTAATAAACACACTATTTATCCGGAATACCTGCCATACAGAATTAAATTGCTTCAGAAAGATACGATATCTAGGGCCGACCAAGTTCTCAATTATCATGTGGAAACAAATTCTGGGCTTAATATTTTGGACATTAGAAGTACATTGATAAATGAAAAAAAAGATAATATTCTATATCATAAACACGATAGCCATTGGAATGATTACGGAGCATTTTTCGCATACCGAGAACTTATTCCATATATATCTAACGGTTTAGAGGGTATATCCCCGGCTAAAGATAAATTGGACTATACTATTTCTTTTAAAAACGAAACAGGTGGGGGGTTGTTAAAAGCATTAGGCCTTGAGGATGATCCTGAGTTTATGGAGGTAAACCCACATTTCGAAAGTAAGGAAGTACTAAATATTCAAAATGGAAACACAAAAGGTTTCCCTGCAAGAACAGTAATTGATATTAATAATAATGCAATGAATAAAACAACAGCATTATTTTTTCGTGATTCATTTACCATCGCGTTAAGACCTTTTATTTCCCAACATTTTTATAAAACAATATATATATGGAGCGGGTATGATTACGATTTGGTTAAGAAAATAAAACCAGACATTGTGGTAGAAGGCAATGTAGAACGGTATTTTAGTAGTTACATTGTAAAGTGAAAAAGCTACATATAATTAGATTTTATTTTTAATTAATATACCAGAAACAATACCGGGTATAATGAAACTGGTAAAGTTAAAAGTGTTTTCCGAAATAGCTGCAATTATCAATTGAGAAGTCAAAATTATAGCGCCGACATGATTGGTTCTGGACAATATTATACTTTTAATTTTTGGCAAAAAGAAACTAATCCAAAAAGCAAATCCTACTAGTCCTATCTGACCAATTACCGACCCAATAAAAGTATCGCTTATTTCAAACTTATAATAAACGGATAAATCTTCTGCAAACATTTTGGCGTAATTTCCTACCATTCCCAGACCGTGCCCAAATAGGTTTAGGTAAACAATCGCATTTTTGAGACCAAATAGGTGTATGAGAATCCCTTCTATATTTAGTGTCAGCAGGGCCAGGGCAACAAATACGGATGGAATTAAAAACCGTGTTGTGGGGGATAAACTTTTATTAAAAAAAAATAAGGCCAATATTACTTGTAATATGGCTCCTTTTGAGAAAGTCAATATCAATCCTATTGAAAGCAGAAAGAAAAGGATTTTCCTTTTTTTACCTTCAGTAAAGACAGAGTAATAGCATAAAATTATAGGAGCGGCCAACATGTGACCAAGACTTATCGGGTCCAATACCGTTGATACCAATCTTTCAGTGTAAGATAATGCCGGCTCATAGAACATATAGGACAAGCCCCTCTTGTCAACAGGTATCCCTTTAAGGTTAAAGTAATTGGTAAGATCTAAATAGCTCCATAAGTCGATTAACTTAAATAGCACCCCTAGAAAGACCACCCAAAGAGATGTCTTATATAGAAAATGTACTATTGAAGATATTTTGTTTTCGTCCTCTATTTTTGTGTAAAATCCAAAACCAATAATTAAAATGGGCACTATTAATTGTCTAATATTGTAGATTACCCATGAGTGAAGTTCAAAAAATAGAGATGTGGTTAGGAAAATATATAGTAGAAAAGCCAAAATTTTTATTATATAGATATATAACCCCTTGGATCTTCCAATAAAAAATACCAGTAGTAGGGAGGAATAGAATACAATATCCTTAAGTATGAATAATCCTCGAACACTAACGATAGAAAAAATTACAGCAAGAATTATTGGTGCAAAAAAAGCCCACCAAATATTGATTTTGATGATTTTTTCATAGAATAGTTCTCGTGATATTTTTAAGTGCATTTTAAAGGTTTAAATCGTGTATCAGTTTGCTATAAATAAGTTTTGAATACCCTCCAAAGGGCACATTAAAAAGACTTTTGCCGAATTCTTCATTTTCATCACAAGAATTGTTCTTAGTCAGAGCCAAAATTAAACTATCTATCGTCTCTACCTTTTCAATATTATGAACATGGTTATAAATGAAATCAAAATTGTAGTACAACCCCCTGTCTTTGGACGTGTATTCTTCAAAATCAAAAGGAAATACAATTATTTTTTTATTTAGTAATTCATAATCAAAGATAACACTTGAATAGTCTGTAATTAACATATCGGTGGCTCCCAAAAATTCATATAAATCAAATGGGAAATCATATCTTATAAGGATATTGGAACTTTCTTTAATTCCATTTAGGCTATCTTTTTCATAAAAATGGGGCTTTACTATTATTTTAATTTTATTATTTAAACCTTCATTTTTAGTAATTAATTCGTTGAGGACACTTCTAAATGGATTTAATCCTTTGCCTTCATTTCTATGTGTGGGCAAATAGGCCACCATTTTTTCATTATTTTCAATACCAAAATAGTCTCTTATAAATGTCTTCCTCTCTGGATTTACCTTTAAATTTTCGTTCCTTGGGTATCCAGATCTAAAAATTTTTGTGTCACTTATGGCAAAGGCACTTTGATATATTTTATCAATTGTTTCAGAGGGGGATGTAATCAACGAATAATTGTCAAGGGTATTAAATCTTAATTTATCTATGGTTCTTCTTATTTTATTATTTCTAGAATCTAACCCAATATATTTAATTGGACTTCCATGCCATAATTGTACGAAATAATTCTTTGGGGTTATTAAGAAGGGTATAAAATCCGAAGAATTTACAGAAGTTATAAAGACCTTAGCACGAAGTTGTAATAATATACCTCGAAATGAATACGCAGATACGCAGTTATAACCATTTAATTCAATGGTTTTTTTCAATAATGGGTTTTTATATATCCAATAATGCTTTATTTCTTTATCCTCTATTGAATTCGCAAATTCAAAAAAATCTTTTGAATTATCACTGTACCTTTCCCCAAACCATGCACCATAAACCCAAATGGTCTTCTTTTTAGGGGTTAAATAGGAAATAATAAACAACAAAGGTGCAAATAGGACAATTAATATTTTCATAGCACTTTTTTTAAGCTAATAAGTCTTTTCCATGAAGGAATAAATAGTGTTTTATATTCAATATATATTGTTATAATATAAAATGTTGTAATAAATAAATGGGCTAATAATAGAATATAGGCAGCCATTTTGTACCCATAATCCGGAATTAATAATAAATCACATATAACGATTATTGCAATGCCTATTGCGCCTGCAATAGCTCTCATGGCTTGTTTGTCCGATATTGTTAGTAAAATCCCGTAAGATGCGCCTATTATGCGCATTCCAACGATTAATGCCAATATCCAGAAAATTTCCTGTAGTTCTAAAAACTTATTTCCGAATAATATAATGATAATGTATTTGGAAAAGATGAGCATACCAATTATAAATATAATTGAAAGTCTAATAACACTGGCATTGAGTTTTAAAACATTCGCTTTAAAAAGCTTTTTGTTTTTATTTAAATTTTCGTTCAATAGTGGCAAGTAGACAGAGTTTATTACTGTAAGTAATATTCCAAGGCCTATGATAATTCTAATTCCCGATTGATAAATACCTAAATCTTCAGAAGAAACCATGGGCTTCATTAGAATCGTATCTATATTTAGATATAAATTACCCACCCAATAATGAACGGCATAGGGCAATGCCTGTTGTAAATCTTTTAAAACATCTTTAATTGTTGGTAAATATATGTTGTTTTCCTGTTTATAGAGCCAAAAAGAAAAAGCTAACCCGATTAATTTAGACAGGAAAAAGCTAATTGAGGTGGCCTGAATGCTTCTTGTTAACAATGCTACTGCAGGGACTATTAAAATAGTGATAATGTTATCTACTAACACTACCCTTAAATCCAGCATGTATTCTTTTCTGCCTTTGAATACACTCAAAATAGTATTGGTAAATGAAAAAGCAACCAATGATAAGAATAGGAATAACCCTGTTATCAGTAGCTCGTTGGTGTTTTTTGTTATAGCATTGACAAGGAAAAAAGCAGGAATGGTCAATGTAAGCAATAAAAATTTGCTTAGGAATGTTCTGGAAACAATGGTATTAACATTATCATGGTTTAAAGAAACATCTTTTATTACTTTAATATTGTATCCATAATCAACAATTAAAGCAAATACAGTTCCTAAAGTTAGTGAGTAGGTGAAATTACCAAAATCACTTAAGGTGAATACTCTGGCCAATATGGAAACAATACCAATTCCGCCTACTATTTTGGCAGACGCACTAAAAAAGGAAAGGATTAAATTTTTCTTAATCACTTAATTACTAGGTAAGTGGTTATTGTCATTTTCATATGTCGAAAAACTTTTAATAAAATAATCCTTCGTCATGGTACCCAGGGTTCTGTCTATAGAAAAATCACCTCTTGTTTTTATAGAAGTGTTTAAAACCCATAAACTCTTACTAAACTGATAATCGCAATCCAATACAAAATTACTATTATTGGAAATAGATAAAACATTGATGCCCAATACTGGATTTTTGCAATCTGAATTTTTAAGTATTGAAGCCTGTTTAAAATGACCATTAGTACATAAAGAATATTGTCTGGCTGATTGAGAAGTAGTTAAGGTAATAGTTTTATCGGTAGGGGTACTGTATAGCGTTTGATCAAAAAATCTTTGATTATACCAATTTATTGTAATACTTTCTGAAAAACTTAGCTGTACAACTAACCCATTATATTCTTCCAAAGTATTTATATAGATTGGGACATTATTGCAGGGGATAACTACAATTGTAGTGGTTTTACTATAAAGCCCCTGTTCTAAAAGATTATTATTTATCATTAATTACCGACTAAGAATTTCAAGAAGTGGGATCGTTTTCACAGACCACTTACATACTTAAAAGTATATTAGTATGAGTTTCAAATATAATGAGAAAACTTCGTCGGTCACCCGATTTTCAAACAATTAGTACACTTTCTTCCAAAAAATTGATTTGATGCACATGGGAAGAAACATAAAACAGACGGTTACTAAAAGTAGTTTTAAACCACCCCCATCCCAAAGATGTATTAAAGATATTTATTTAGGATGCTAATTTTAAGTTTAATAAATTGGATTGGGTAGAACTTTTCCTATCCCTCTATGTATTCTTTTGGTATTGTAGAATTAGATGTACTCCCTTACCTCTTACTGGAAACATAGCCTTTCGTGTGCATGATTAAGATATCTATTAACATGTTTGCACTATTTCCAGATGCCCTCCATGTAAATGTTATCCAAATCTCTAATGTGCTAGTATAAAATTGGGATGGATAAGGATATTTTGACCATTGATATAGGTTTGTTAATCAGGTATTTCAGTCCAACTATTTATTAGTGTTGTACTGTTAATATTGTATATCATTCTATAGTGGTTGAGAATTGTAGCCTTTTCAAGATCGGCTTCCATCGACTGGCTTGGGGCCATATAAGCAAGGTCATTGATGATATATGGTTGAGGAAGGTTCCTCACCAATTGATACCTGCTTTTGATATATAAGGGAAGAACACCGTATTTACTCCAAATTATTTCGTTATTCAAATAATTTCCCGCATAATACAGGTTTTATATTTTCTTGTCTCTAAGAAATTTACTGAAGTTTTCAGGAGCTACTTCCTCTCCCTGGAAAGTTAAAGTGCCTGTTTCCACGATACCATATTTCACTTGCAAGGTATCGAGTTCTAGTTTGAAGTTTTCTAAAGCTTCATCGGTATCATTATTCTGGAATATTACTATAAAACTGTTCCATTTGGGACGGGCACTGCTCTTTGTTTTGGCATGTATGTCGGTTAACGTTTGCTGAGGGTAAGTTTTATCATCACCATCATACGGTATTATTCCTACTCCATTTTTCTTTAATAACTCCATGGAAGCCTCCATCATTTCCTTTGTATAAGAAAGTACGCCACGCTCCAGAACAAATGTTCGAAAACTGTCATTGCGCATTTTTAGATTATAAATACCATTGGGCTTATCAAGTACGCAATAAAATGTATCAAATCCAGAATAAATTAAGTTTTGAATGTTATTATCCCGCAAATAAGAATCCATTGTTTCAAAATCATAGAAATGAACACCTTCATCAATGACCAATAAATTTTTGTTTTCAGGCATTTGGGAAGGAGCGTAAATAATTTTCATTCCCTGGGCACTGAATTCTTCTATTATTGGGTTGATATGGTCAATGACGAATGGATCTAAAAACTCGTCTCGCCAAACATCTATAAGCACCAATGCACTTCGCTCTGGAATTATTCTGGTTGTTTGAAGCGTATCCTTATATATTCCATTGTCATATTCCGATACCATATAATTAATCCATTCACTGGGTCTTTCCATTACAGGGTCTATGTTGGCTACATGATATTCAAGGTCATAAGTACACCCAGAAGCTAATAGACACAACATATACCCAATTATAGTTGTTAAAAAACCTTTTTGGAATACATGCTTTATTTGAAGACTGCTCATTTTTCCTTTTATTTTGTATATCGTAATTATTCTATTAAATAAAAATTATCTCAATACCTTTGCACACTAATAACGGCTCTGAATAAAGAATGTTGTATTGGGACGAGAGTTGGTTTTTATTCTGAAAATCCGAAAAGGTCTAAAATGTGTTTTAGCGGCCTATATCTCTTATTACACTTTGTTTTATTGGGTTTTTATGTTTATGAATGAGCCCGTTGTACGGTCATCATAATCGTCCTACAGAAGGTGTAGGTCCAAGGTTAATCTTTTTTTCTCAGCTCCATTAATGTTTGGTTAATTAAGGTTGAAGAAGTACCTTGTGTATAAGGAAAATAGATGATTTTGACCCCAACAGCCTTGAATTGCTCATCAAGCTCCTTCCATTTGGGTGTATTTAACCAATCATCCCCTACAAACATGACATCAAACT
Organism: Arenibacter flavimaris; assembly: GCF_030291335.1. Taxonomy (NCBI): domain Bacteria; kingdom Pseudomonadati; phylum Bacteroidota; class Flavobacteriia; order Flavobacteriales; family Flavobacteriaceae; genus Arenibacter; species Arenibacter flavimaris. Next base: position 85,936 of record NZ_JASWIM010000001.1, on the reverse strand, counting down.
TTAATCGTTCCCACATCTTAAATTTGTCCATGTCATTTTGTGGAACAACGGCGTCAACAAACTTAATATTTCTAACAATCTCCATTCTCTCCTGGTGATTAATCACGGCCTTTTTGTTTTTATAAGAAACTAATTCATCACTGGTTACCCCAACGATTAAATTGTCGCAAAGGCCTTTTGCGTTTTTAAGTAAGTTTAAATGTCCGATATGAAATAAATCAAATACTCCAGACGTATATCCTACAATAGCTTTTTCGTCTCCTCTTTTGTACATAAGTTAAAATTTATTACCATCTCCAATCTTTTTGGAAATATTGTTTTCTAAATAATTCTATATTGATAAACATCCATAAAATTTGTCCTGCCCTTACTTCGGTTTCACTTTTCAAAATTAAATCGGAGACTACACCTTGTTTCAGCCACGAGCAATTTTGCAGCAGATCATGTGCCATATCCGTTAAATTAGCAAACCATTCGGTTAGGGGAACGGGAAATCCAACCTTTTTTCTAGTGATTATCTCTTTGGGAAGGTACTTATAAGAAACCTCTCTTAGTAGGTATTTAGGTACATCCAATACTTCACTATATTCCTCTGCCGACATTGATTCGGCAGCTTCCATCGCCTGATCATTAACCCACTTTAACTTAAGGGAGAAGGGTATTTGTTTATAGGCAAACTCTATTAATTTGTGATCTAAAAATGGCACCCTTGCTTCAACGGATGTTTGCATAGTTGTCATATCTACCCTCTGAAGTAGTCCTTTTACGTGATAACGGTGAAAGAATCTGAAGATACTCGCTTCTTTGCTATTATTATCAAAATCATTACGAATGGATTTGTCGAACTCTTCTCGATAGTCAAGTGGAGTATTTATTAGTTGATCTCTCATTTCCCGAGGTACATAATCATATTTTTTTATGAAATAATCATAGAAATGTTCCTCTCTCCCTTCATTTTCATAATCAAAGGGTGCACGGAAAATCCTACCATACCCTCCCATGAGTTCATCAGCACCTTCACCTGAAAGAACCACAGTGATCTTCTCTTTTAGCTTTGATGACATAATTGCCAAAGGGATTTCATTAGGAACACCTAATGGAGCATCTTTGTAGGATATGAGCCTTTCCCAGTTGGCAAGATAATCCTCCTTGTGCATCAATATTTCATGATGGGCTGTTTTATATTGGTCTGCAATCTTCTTCGCATACTCAAATTCATTGAGTTCTTCAAATCCAATGGTGTAAGTATTAATTTGATCCTTTTTAGAAATAGCGGTGATTGCAGTAATAAGACTTGAATCCACACCACCACTTAAATATGTACCTAAAGGCACATCTGCAATCAACCGATATTCTATTGCCTTTTTTATTTCTTCTTCGAATTGATTCTTTATCTCTTTTTCATTATAGACATTAGAATTATTAAAAGTTTTCGGTATATCCCAATAGACAGTTTCTTTCACGGATAAATCATTCCCATATGTTTGATAGGATCCCGGCTGAACTTGCATTATATCTTGAAAAAAAGTATAAGGTGCTCTTATGTAGCGATTTGCTAAGTACTCGTCTACAGCCTGTTCATTGAATTTTGCATCAACCAATCCACTGGATAAAATCGCTTTGTTTTCAGAGGCAAAAACCAATTGTGTTCCATTATTGAAATAATACAATGGTTTGATACCTAATCGATCCCTGACCAAATGAAGTTCATGGGTTGCGGAATTGAAAAGAGCAAAGGCAAACATCCCATTGGCTTTTTCCAAGAACCAATCTATTCCTTTTTCTTGTACTGCAGCCAAAATTACCTCGGTATCCGAATCAGTAACAAATTGATAATGAAGTTCTTTTTTAATTTCCTTGAAATTATATATCTCACCATTGTACACTATGTGCCATTTTTGGTTAGATGAAGTCATTGGTTGATTTGCAACCTCTCTAAGGTCGATAATACTTAATCTTCTATGGCCCAACGCAACCTTATTTTCAAGTGAATATGTCGCCCCGGAATCCGGTCCCCTATGAGTGATAGAGGAATTCATTCTTTCAATGCGCTCTTTTATATTATCTATTGTGTTAGTTGAATAAATTCCTGTTATTCCGCACATGAATATTTATTTTATAATTGTTTTTATCTTTCAATTGGTCTCAATAGTCTTAATACAATTTCGTAAACTATTTTTCCAATTTGGAATTTCAATTTTGAATGTATCCTTTATTTTTGACTTGTCTAATACGCTACAACTTGGCCGCTTTGCAGGGGCGGGATATTCTTCTGTTTTTAGGGGTAGAAGTTTAATGGATATATTACTTACCTTAAAAATTTCACTGGCAAAATCCCACCAACTTATTGCTCCGTCATGGCTATAATGATATAGTCCGTAATTGGTTGAATTTGAGTTAATTATACTCATTATTGCATTAGCCAAATCCCCTCCATAAGTAGGTGACCCTTTCTGATCATTTACTACATTGATCTGTTCTCTTTCAGATCCCAATCTCAACATGGTTTTCACAAAATTATGTCCATATTGCGAATATACCCAAGAAGTACGTATAATAAAATGTTTATTTACTATTTGCTGTACGTATTGTTCCCCTTTTAATTTGGATAATCCGTATATATTAATAGGGTTGGGAATGTCTTCCTCGACATAGGGTGTTGTCTTGGAACCATCAAATACAAAATCCGTTGAAATATGTATTAAAATGGAATTCTGGGTCTTGCAGGCCTCTGCCAAATACTTTACCGCTTCTGCATTCACCAAAAAAGCGTTTTCTCGGTCTGTTTCTGCCTTGTCCACTGCGGTATATGCGGCACAATTAATACAGTAGTCGAATTCTTCCTCGGCAAATAGAATATTTATCTGCTCCTGGTTGGTGACATCCAGCTCCTTGGAAGTTTTAAAATGGAAATCATAGCTCGGGAGGGTTTTTGATACGTCCTGCAGACATCGTCCCAATTGTCCATTGGCCCCTGTGATTAATAGTTTTAATTTTTTTGGTATAACTTCCTCCATTATAAAAGTGCGTTTTCCAAAACGGGAAGTTCCAAATCTTTTTCGGACACTTTAATTTCATCAACTGCCAACTGCCAATCTATATTCAGGCTTGGATCATTATAAATAATTCCTCCTTCCGAGGCTTTGTTGTAAAAATTATCACATTTATAAAAGAACTCGGCTGTTTCACTTAGAACTGAAAATCCATGTCCAAATCCTCTTGGGATAAAGAGTTGTTTTTTATTTTCGGCAGATAATTCCACGGCCACATGCTGTCCGAAAGTAGGAGAGTCCTGCCTAAGGTCTACGGCAACATCCAATACTTTTCCACTAAGGACACGTACCAATTTGGCCTGGGCGTATTTTCCAGTCTGATAATGTATGGCCCTAATTACTCCCTTGGAGGAATAGGACTGGTTATCCTGAACAAAGTCCATTTTTTGACCAATGGCCTGGTTAAAATTATTGGCATTAAAACTTTCAAAAAAATATCCTCTATCATCTTTAAATACCGCTGGTTCCAAAATAAAACAGCCTTGTAACTTGGTTTCTGTAACTTTCATTAATCCTTGTTCAATATTCCCAATAAATTTGTACCGTAACCACTTTTCATAAGAGGTTCTGCAAGAGCCTTAAACTGTTCCTTAGAAATATAGCCCATCTCAAAGGCCGCACCCTCAATAGCTCCAATTTTAAGACCCTGGCGCTCTTCAATGACCTCCACAAACTGGCTGGCTTGCATCAGGGATGCAAAGGTTCCGGTATCTAACCACGCAGTTCCCCTATCCAAAATACTTACATTTAATTTATTGCGTTTTAAGTATTCTTTATTTACATCGGTGATTTCGATCTCTCCTCTATGACTAGGGGCAATATTTTTAGCAATCTCTACCACATCATTGTCATAAAAATAAATTCCGGGTACAGCGTAGTTGGATTTAGGGTTTTCCGGTTTTTCCTCTATACTTATGGCTTTTCCTTCCTTATTGAATTCGACCACACCATAACGTTCTGGATCATGGACACGGTAGGCATAAATAATTCCACCTTCAGGATCGTTATTGGCCTGTAGTAATTTAGCCAAACCGGAGCCGTAGAAAATATTATCTCCCAATATAAGCGCTACTTTTTCTTTTCCAATAAATTGTTCTCCAATAATAAAGGCTTCTGCCAGGCCATTGGGTTCGGCTTGTACCGCATATTCAAAGCTGCATCCGTATTTCTTGCCGTCTCCTAAAAGCTCCTTAAATAATGGGAGGTCCTTGGGAGTTGAAATGATCAATATTTCCCTTATACCCGCATACATTAAGGTAGATAGAGGGTAATAGATCATTGGCTTATCATATATTGGCATTAGTTGTTTGCTTACCGATAAGGTAAGAGGGTGTAAGCGTGTTCCCGATCCTCCTGCGAGTATAATTCCTTTCATGCTTTATTTTTTACTGGTATTGCTTTTTATAATAGGTTTGATAGGACCCCGAAGTAACACTGGTGAGCCATTCTTCATTGGCCAAATACCAATCAATGGTTTTGGCCAATCCTTCTTCAAAGGTAACGGAAGGCTCCCATCCTAATTCCTTGTTTATTTTAGAAGCATCTATGGCATAGCGTAGGTCGTGTCCAGGTCTATCTTTAACATAAGTAATCAATTTTTCACTATTCCCGGAAGGCCTTCCCAGCCTTTGGTCCATTTGTTTGCAGAGCAATTTCACCAAATCAATATTTTTCCATTCATTAAAACCACCAATATTGTAGGTTTCGGCATTTTTTCCTTTGTGGAATAAAAGATCTATTGCCCTGGCATGGTCCTCAACATATAACCAATCCCTGGTATAATTTCCGTCTCCATACACAGGTAAAGGATTGTTTTGGATGATGTTATTAATAAATAAGGGAATTAGTTTTTCCGGAAAATGGTTTGGACCGTAATTGTTGGAACAATTACTAATTACATAGGGCAAGCCATAGGTCTCCCCATAAGCCCTAACAAAATGATCGGAACTGGCCTTGGAGGCCGAATAGGGAGAATTAGGGTCATAGGCCGTCGTTTCTGTAAACAATCCTGTTTTCCCTAAAGATCCGTAAACTTCATCTGTGCTAACGTGGTAAAAGCGTTTATCAGCAAAATTATCCTTCCAAATAGATTTGAAGGAGTTCAAGAGATTTACGGTGCCAATTACATTGGTTTTTACAAACGATAGGGGGTCGGTTATTGACCTATCTACATGTGATTCCGCCGCAAGGTGAATTACGCCATCAAACATGTTGTTTTTAAAAAGGGCATCGATAAAATTGGCGTCTGTAATATCGCCTTTAATAAAACTGTAATTGGAATTGGATTCTATATCCTTTAAATTCTCTAGATTTCCGGCGTAAGTAAGTGCATCCAAATTATAAATATGATACTTTGGATATGACCTTACCAACCTTCTAATTACATGAGATCCAATAAACCCAGCCCCACCTGTAACTAATATTTTCATAGATTATTCCTGTTTATATTTTTTTAAATAAGTGTTTAAGTCCAGTATACTTAACATTAGCAGGGCAATCCCAATAAATCCAAGTGGAATCCAAAACTTATAGCTATTAAAAACACCCTTGATTTCCACCCCTCTTCTTGGGAATGCTGAAATTACATTGAGAATACTTGATTTATTGGCCCTTTCTTCGTTTAATAGAACAAGGTTTTGTTTCAGTTTGTCAACTTGGTTGATCAAGGCCAATTCTTTGTTTTCCTGGCTGCCATTTTCACCTAAACTAATGTTGGTGCCTTGTAGGGGTTTGTCAGCTTCTTTTTCCATTACCCTTTTGTATAGCCGCTGTAGGGAATCTACTTCCATCAATTGTTTTTTATACAAACTATCCTGTAGGCTTATGTTTTTATCACTTATGCTTTGTTGCAACTGAAAATACTCGTTTCTGGAAATAGATTTAATAATGGAGGGCTGAATCTTTTTTGCGACTGTATTATTTGTCGCAGTTACGGAAATGGTATGGAATCTGGCATCCATGGAGTTGAAGTTTTTCAAATAGTTCTCCATATCAATGGCCTTTTTGGTGGTCGAGTCCAAACTACGTACAAACTTATCGAACAATTGTACCTTTTGGTTTTCATCCGAATAGGACTCCACAACAAACTTTTTTAGTTTTGCCGCCTCTTTTACGGTTACATCCAAGGCTTCTGCCAAAGCTATTGAGTCTTCTGCCTCGGCCAACTCATTATAAAAATTTACATTGTTGTACAACTGTTGTACACTATTGAAATTTGGTTCAACAACCATGGTGGAGATATATTTTGGTTCTTTAACCATATCCAAGTAGATTCCTAAGGCTAAACCTACCACAGCAGCAATTGCAAATTTTATAAAATGCTTTTGTAAAAAGAGCAGGAAGAGGATAACCGCATGAAATATTCCTTTGAATATATTTCCTATAAATAGGAAAAATTTTCTGAATCCGTTTCCAATTACTTGAAACAGTTGACCTAAATCTACTTCTTCGGAGGATGAATGGTTAGGAGTTGGTTGCTGAGTGGCCATATTGATTTAAGAATTAAATATTTGTGTTAGTATTTTGTCAGTGATCAAATAGGTAGGTTTCACCCCTGTGGTACCCAAACCACCCGAAGCAAGGGTACTACCGGTTTCCAATGGATTGTCGGAAGCGTAATACGCATAGCGGACTTTAACATCTTCCCGTATACTTTTTCTAATTTTGGAAGCGGATTGTATGGCTTTCTGATAATGCACTCCCTCCATTTCCAAGCCAATTACGTTCCAAGTGGATTCATGGAAAAATTTCAGGATATCCCTATTCTGCAAAGAAGTTCCCAAAACTGTTACCATCGCTCCTTGAACCACTTTGAGTCCGTTACCTTCAAAATCTTCCTTGCTCAATTCATTTTCGAAGGGATAATTGTCTGCCGTTCCCTCAAAAATATGGGCATCCGGGATCATAATATCTCCCTTTCCACCTTCCAGAATTCCTGCTTTTCCCATAATGGTAATAGAGGCTACATTTAAAAATACCTCTTGGTTTTTTTTGATTTTATAAGGTTTCAGCAATTCATCAATGGTTTCATAAGCCTGCTCCCCAAAGGCGTAATCCATTACAAATATAACAGGTTTTTCATTTTCTGGACAATTTGCCGGCAATTCATAACAACAGGCGTCTTTCCCCAATTTGGCCATGTCAAAAATTTGTACATCTATATTGGTGCCGGAAACATCGTCAATGGTGATCATCCCGTTCTTTTCGGCTTGGGTAATTACCTTTTCCCTTAAATGGGAATTTTTAGGGATGCTTAGGGCCTCATATATCTCCAATTTTGTTTTGCCTACGAAGGTTTTGGACAATGCTTTTTTGGCAAATAAAGAATTCATTACACTGTGCATGTTGGCACTAATAATGTGAATGGGACGTTCCATAAGTCCGTTTTCCTTTAAAACCCCTTTAATCCTATTGGCCCAGCGCTCTCCATGAATGTGATGCCCCAAACGCTCCCGTAACATGGGACTAAAGGTAATAGCCCTTTTGTTCCCTGTGGTTTCTTCCTCAATGGCCAGTTTTCCCAACCAATAAATGATTTTTAAAAAGCGTTCAGGATCGGAGGTCGTTGAAAGTTTTTTGTGAATTGCCATTACTTCTATGAAGGATCTTCCCAAAATATTGGCTGTATGTATCAAAGCTACCTCCCTTTCCCTTTGGCTAAGCTCTTCTTTATTGGCTGCCTGTTCCAATTTAACCCAGTCCCTAATAGTTTTATCCGTATCTTCTATAAGGATCTTTTTGCTAAGTTTCTCGGATTCGATGAACAAAAAAGTAAGATGGGTTAGAATATCGTAGATATCCGATCTGCCCCGTGTTATTTCAATGTTCATTTGTTCTTCGTCTATCCTGTAACAGTTTCTTCGTCTTTTAGGGGGGATAATCGGTTTAAATTGGGAACCTGCATAGCCTTCATCGGAAGTAAGGTTTATAAACCGGCATTGTTCTATACCTTCCGGCAATCTTTCCAAAACATACATAAGGCCATTAAGTTCGGCTTTTTCCTCCGCAATGGAACCGTATATTTCCGGGCGTAATTGTAAAAGCGATTGTCTTAGGGTTGCTCCGGAAACACCTGATGGCTTGTAAAATCCACGGTTAAAAAGATGCCGCATTGTTATATACAAGCGCTCAATGGCATTGGTGGAATCTTGTGCCCTAGTCGTGTTAACCGATTTGCTCATAAGCAGATTTCGTGCAAAACTACAATTTAAATTGTTTATTTCATTTCCCGAGAAGGTTTTCTCAGCTTTCTTATTCGCATCAAAATTATAAATTTAGACTTTTAAGGAATCAATAATTGTAAAAACTGAAAAATAATGGGGGGTTTTATTGTGATTTATTCAATGTTGACCAACTCTTTAAGGCATCGGCTACTTTTCTATCATTGGATAAACGCTGCACTTTATTCTGACCTCCCAACTTTCCAATAGATTTCATATATTCTTGAAACCCATCTTTTTTTATTTGTGTAACCTTTAATGTCTGCAATATTTTTCCTTCTATGAGGTCAAAGTAATAACTATTTTGCTTCTGTAAGGAATTATCCAGTAGGTCTATAAATTTTTTTATGTCGGAAGGGGGGTGTTCAAATTCGATCAGCCATTCGTGATATGGCAGTTCTTTCTCCTCAGGATTAATTTGGGGCGCTACGGTAAATTCGTTTATGCTGGCATCTGTGCCTTCGATGGCTTGTTTCATGGCTTCTTCCACTTCCTTACCTATAACATGTTCCCCAAAGGCTGAAATAAAATGTTTAATTCTGCCCGAAACAATGATTTTATAAGGTTTCAAAGAAATAAACTGAATGGTATCCCCGAGGTTGTAACCCCATAATCCGGCATTGGTAGATATTATCATGACGTAATTAATACCTACTTCCACATCTTTTAGCGTTATACGCTGGGGCTTTTCAACAAAGAATTCATCGGCCTTCACAAACTCATAAAATATTCCCGAATTTAATAAGAGGAGCATCCCTTTTTCTTTTTGTGAATTTTGGTAGGCAAAAAACCCCTCACTGGCCGGGAAGAGTTCAATACTATCTATTCTACGTCCGATGAGGTTTTCAAACTTTGCGCGATATGGCTCATAGTTGACCCCACCATAGATGAAGAGTTGAAAGTTTTTGAAAAGGTCGCCAATTTTTAAATGGGTCTTAGCGTTTAATTTTTCAAAATACATTTGAACCCAGGAAGGTATGCCTGCAATTACGGTCATGTTCTCTTGTACCGTTTCCTCTACAATTCTATTCACCTTGGTGTCCCAGTCTTCCAAACAATTGGTTTCCCAACTTGGCAATCTGTTTTTTTGGAGATAATTGGGTACATAGTGGGCAGATATTCCTGATAATCGACCAATCTTAATGCCATTTTTTTCTTTCATTTCAGGACTGCCTTGGAGAAAAATCATTTTTCCATTTACAAAATCGGCATTACCCGTTTCATGAATATAATTTAAGATGGCGTTACGCGATGCTTCCACTTGGTATTTAATGGATTCGTGGGTAATCGGGATGTATTTAACTCCGGACGTGGTTCCTGAGGTTTTAGCAAAATAGGCAGGTTTTCCGGGCCATAATACGTCTCTCTGGCCGGCAACCACCTTTTCCACATATCCCTTTAATTCTTCATAGTCCCTAATGGGAACGTTGGCTACAAAGTGTGAATGGGTTTTGATCTCTGAAAAATGGTGATCCTTACCGAAGTCGGTATGTTGGGCACGGGATATCAAAGATTGGAACACCACTTCTTGGGTTTGAATTGGATTATTAACCCATTTGGCAGTTTTTTTCGCAATATTCTTAGCGAATATTTTTGCTGCAAATGATTTTAAACTCATCTGGAATTATTTAAAATCTATAAAATTTAAGGGGTCAATCGGGCTGCCATTGCTCCACAGCTCAAAGTGAAGATGTGGTCCTGTGGTCAATTCCCCTGTATTTCCTACCGAGGCAATTACCTCCCCCGATAGTACCACATCGCCCTGCCCTTTGTTCAAAGATCCATTGTGCTTGTAAACACTTAATAGTCCATCCATGTGTTCCAAGATTATTACATAACCAGTTTCAGCTGTCCATTCCGCAAAAATTACGGTGCCGTTGGCAACTGCCTTTATTGGACTGCCCATTGGGGCAACCACATCTACGGCAAAATGCTTATTTTCGGTATTAAAATCTTGGGAAATAATTCCGGCAAGGGGAGAAAAAAGTACTTGTCCGGGACTATTTATGTTTCTTTCGAACAAATTGTATTTATCCTCCAAGGCTACCTGTGCTCTCAGAAGGGAATCTTCCTTGATCGGGGTTAAATCGATGGTAGAAGGGTCCAGTTTGTATTGGTCAAATAGAGAATCCCTATTAATTTCATTATTCTCAATATCCCCCCGCAGCACCTTTCTTATGTTTTCCAAATACCTATTGGTATAATTTAGTGTGGCAACCAAGGAATCCGTTCTGTAGGTAAGTTCGGTTGCCTGTCGCTTTAATTTAGTGGAAGAGTATCCTGGAATATATTCGCGTAATGGTGTAAAGGCTATTAATAATATGGTGAATCCTATCAATCCAATAATAAACAGGGAACCGGTTACAAAAACGTTCATTCTGCTTAGTTTAAATGAAATTTTTTCCTCAAAGGTACTTTCATTCAAAATCACCAAACGATACTTGTGTAGGAGTTTCTGCTTAATTTCCTTTCTTTTCTTTACCTTTTTGGCCATAATGAACAAAGATAAGGTTAGTATTTAACTTTAATTCCTTTATTGGGAAAATTGATTTTCCACATTGATTTCAATGCAAAAGTATCTATAAGTACATTATATTCTAATTTAGAATAATTAAAATATATTATCGACGTTAAAATTAACAGCATTCTAACATCTTTTTTAGTACATTTGTTGTTCTTAAATTATTATACCATGATAACTTTAAATACATTTTTAGCCATTGGGCCTATGCAAATTGCCTTGGTTGTGGCCATCGTCCTACTATTGTTTGGAGGAAAAAAAATTCCAGAATTGATGCGTGGATTGGGAAGCGGCATTAAAGAATTTAAAGATGCTTCCAAGGAAGACGACAAATTGGAAGAGAAAAAGGAAAATTAGATTTTATCTGAAATATTTACAAAGAACATCTGCCGTTGGGTAGGTGTTTTTTTGTTTTATACCCAATTGAATTGGGCATGTCCTTTAAATAGAGCTGGCTGGAAGAATCATACTGCTGAATCAATATTTGATATGTTTTTACAAAATAGGTCTGATCATCTTTCTTGAAAGGGACATTCCTTTTTCATTTCTACATAAAAACACCTAATACCAATCGGAATTTTAATATAGGGCGTTCTTCACAACAAGGGTGACAGGGCTAATAATCAAATCCTTTACCTTCGGCCATGGGTCAACATTGGATGGAAATGGAATTTATTAAAGATTTTATACTCATTATTCCTATTTGTAAGGCTCTGACTTTTCCACTTAAATCCTTTTAAACAGCCATTACACCATTGAAAACAGAGGATTCACAACAAATAATTTTTTCGCGGCACTAACCGCTTTAGTTTTAGCGTTGGTAATAAAATATAAGGTATCTGTAATTCCCTAGGGTAGTTTACTATGATAATAACATATGCCGTTATTTTTTGAATATTGGATTCCCAAGATTTTTTAATAGAATAAACATGAAACAACTTCTAACAGCCTGCTTGCTCTTTTTTGCTATTAGTGGCAGTGCCCAAGGAATTAGAAATAAGGCTGCCTCCGATATGGATAAGCGGTTTTCCAATATAGATATAAGTACCAATAATAATTTCAATTCCACTAGCGATAGGGTTTCCCCAGAGGTGTTTGGAAAAAGGGCCTCTGCAAACCATATTAAAAGTAGAACGTTTAAAAACATCAAAGGGGCTGACGAAGGTTTTTATATTGTTTCTGGAGTATTCTCCGATGTGGGCAATGCTCAAAAATTAGCAAAGAAATTGAAGGATAAAGGCTTTGAGGCGGGATATATTAGCAATTCCGGCAATGGTCTTAACTATGTATACCTGAGTAGGTATGAAACACTGGATAGTGCTATAGCTGCTTGTAACTCCAAGTTGGATGGTGCTTATACCGATCCATTTTGGTTGATGAACGTGGATAACGGTGGAAAATCCAAAAAAATAGAAATAGACGGACTTGGTACTATTTCAAGTTTACCTTTGCCCAATACCGCATTGGACAAGAATTTGGATCAAGAGGTAAAGGATCATCCCAAAGGGGCCAATGCTCCTGATCAAGATAGGAATTTTGAGCCCAAGGAAAATAAAACCTCGTCCAGGGAGGAATTATCTGTTGAAGAGGTTACTTATGATATGCTGAGCCCCATTGAGGAAGTGGACTTGGCAAGTAATACCAACACCAACTTAAACGCAAATGCGGCACGGCTGATTAAAAAAGCGGATGAATATTTTAATAAAATGTGGTATGCGCAGGCGGCCGAATTATATGAAGAAGCTATAAAAAAGGATGCCAATAATTATTCCTTGGAAATACTTCAAAAGGCAGGGGATGCCCATTACTACAATACCAATATGGCAAAGGCCTATTATTATTACAATATCATTTTTGAAAGATATGAAGAGGAGGTATCACCGGATCAAATTTTCAAATACGCCCATACCTTGAAGGGTACGGGTAAGTATGCCAAATCCAAGAGAATGATGAGACTCTATGACAAAGAGGTTCAAAAAGGCAATGTAGGTTCCAAATTGAATTTAAGCGCAAATCAAAAAGAAACTGTCTTGGACAATATCCTCAATATGGAACTTAAATTTGGACTTAAAAATTTAGCCATAAACACCAAGTATTCGGAATTTTCGCCCATGTTCTACAATGAGGATGAGATTGTATTTGCATCTGCCAAAGACTCCTCCATCTTTAATACCAGACGGTATAAGTGGAATAATCAACCTTATTTGGATCTTTATGTGTCCAAAATAAATAAGGAATCCCAAGACCTCAAGGAGGCCATTAGGTTTTCTAAGAAAATAAATACCAAATATCACGAGGCATCGGTAACGTTTAGCCCGGATAATTCAACTATGTATTTCACTAGAAATAATTATGGTAAAAAATTAAAGAGGGACAAAAATGGGGTTAACCATTTAAAGATATATACTTCCAGGAAAATTGATGGGGAATGGACAGAAGCCGAAGAAGTACCCTTTAACAGTGATGAATATTCTACGGGACATCCTGCATTGGGCCCGGATGGGAAAAAACTGTTTTTCGTTTCAGATATGCCGGGAACCATAGGGGATACTGATATTTTTGTGGTTGATGTCCTAGGTAACGGAAGATACTCTGAGCCCAAGAATTTAGGCCCTGGAATAAATACCGAACAGAAGGAAATGTTTCCTTTTATCAATGATAAAAAGTTGTACTTCGCGTCTAATGGGCATGTAGGACTCGGCGGATTGGATCTTTACGAAGTTGCTTATGACGAGGAAGGATTTAAAGAGGTAAGCAATATGGGCCAGCCCATTAACAGTAATAAGGATGATTTTTCCTATATCGTGAATGAAGAAAGTCAAAAAGGATATTTTGCCTCCAATAGACGTGGGGGTAAAGGGGATGACGATATTTATTCTTTCGAAAGACTGGTGCCTGAAGAAGTGGTAAAGAATGCTATTTCCGGGGTAGTTACCGAAATGATTACCGGCGATATAATGCCTAAGGCCTTGGTTACCCTTTTGGATGAAAATAATATTAAATTAAAGGAAATGGTTACGGAAGATGACGGTTCCTTTGTCTTTGAAGATTTGGATTCCGATACCAAATACACCATTAAAACAACGAGGAGTGAATTCTTTGAAAATGTGGTTACTGCAGAAACGAAGAAAAATGAAGTTGTAAATGTGGATATTACCATGAAAAAGCTAAAGGAGCTCATAGTAATTGAAGATGGTATAAAAAAGCTTAAGACCGATATGATTTTCTTTGATTTTGATAAATCCTATATAAGAAAGGACGCTTCACTGGAATTGGATAAATTGGTTCAAGTGATGAACGAGTACAAGGATATGGTCATTAAGATTGAATCCCATACCGATTCCCGAGGTCCCGATGTCTACAATAAATATCTATCCGATAAAAGAGCCAAGTCAACTAGGGCGTATCTTATTTCCAAGGGTATTTCGGAAGATCGTATTGAAAGTGCCATCGGGTACGGCGAGGAACGTTTGATCAATGAATGTGGGAATGGAGTTCGATGTAGCAGGGAGAAACACGAACTCAATAGGCGTTCCGAATTTATAATAGTAAAGATGTAATTTTAAGACATACCCATAAACAATAGGGTTATAGCCGCCTTTCTTTTTTTGGAACAGGCGGTTTTTTGTGCTTTCAATTTAATGAGAATACTCATTATTATATAGTTCCATTCAAAGATGCCGGTTAAAAATCCGGTTGTCCATTTATTGGATATTTTTGATTTTGGTTGGAGGTTCTTTTGTTGTTCAAGCCACTGAATTTTACAGTCGGCTTTAAGTAGTAAGCTATCTACATATATATTTAGTTGGATTATTTGGGTTATAGAATTGTAGTTGGCTGGGCGTAGCGGCTTTGATTAATGGTTCAATCCACTTTCACAACGTTTAAACGCCCATTTACAACAAAAAAGTCCGATGAAATACCTAATCATAAAATTTTGAGTTATATATATCTAATAACCAACCATTTAACCAAACCAAATATTATGAAAAATGTTCTATTAATCAGAGAAATTTATTTAGAGGCATTTAGAAACTTGGGTCACGCTTTTATAAAATCCTTTTTTAAGGTGATGAGCTGGTTTTGTTTCGCTAGTTTTTTAATTGTACTCTATGCTTTTATTTTCAGAATTACCACGGGTTTTGCCTTTGATTAAAACCAACAAACCAACCAAACCAGAAAACGCCCGTGAGGGCGTTTTTTTGTTGCCTATAAGCCATTTTAATCCCTGTACAGATTAGGACCAAATCGGGAAACTGGGGCCAATGCTGTTTTAATGCGTTTTTATGGCGTTGGTAATACTATTGAACGATAAGTTGAGTTAAAAAAAATAGGGCCCCTAAAAGGGCCCTAAACAATATTTGTTTGCAATATGATTATTTGCTATCCTGGAACTTTACTGTTTTTAAAATAGCCTCGAGCTGAAACATATCGTCCCTTTTTTCCGTAGCAGGGGCAAAAACAAAACCTTCAATGACCACTTTCCTATTATTTTTATCGTCGTTTATGATATATGTCAGAAAAGGTCCCGCCATAGGATATCCGTTAATCTCCCATATTCCCCTAACTTCGGCAGCCTTTCTATCGGCAACTTCCACAGGAAAAACATAAGGGGCAAAAGCTTTCTCGGTCATCATATAGGTTGTTTTTCCGGGTACATCGGGTCCCGGAATATATTGCTTGCCTATAGAATCGCGCATGGCCACAATATCCTTGACAAAGGTGGAATCGTTTTTAAAATAATTATTGGGAATATCATAGGCAATAATATTCATGCTCCCTTTTTGAATTTGTCTATCGATCCAAATAAAATTATTCTCTTGCTTACCAACTTTATAAATAGAGGGTAGGGACAGGGTTATGCCCAACTTGTCGTTCAATACCGTTTCCTTGCTAAGCGATTTTAAGAATCGCTTTTGTGATTCTTGGATTTCCACCTCCTTAAAAGCTGCAATAATCTCATCGGCTTTGGAATCCAAATTGGAAATAATTTCGTCATCCGTACTCCCTTTGATGACTCCAACCTTTTGGGGAGTGGCATAAACATCGGTTTTAATGTGGGCGAGGCTCAATGTGTCCTTGGCAACAAAAAGTACCGAACGGGTTTGTATAATTGTACCGGAGAATACTTTTTGGGGCATTTGATTAATGGTAAATAAGGGCTCTTCCCAGGAAAGGCCCAGAACAGGTGCTGCAAAATGCTGCCTTACCCGGTCACCAACTTTCCCTTCCCATAACTCATTGTCCATAACAACAGCCAAGGAATTTATGGCACCGATGGATTCTGGTAGATACTTCTTTTTTTCTTTTTCTCCACAGGAGACAATGATTAAACAAAGTAATAATACTACTGCGCCAATTTTTTTCATATAGTTATTTATTTACGAAGAACAATCGCACAATTTTAACTTTGTGCCCGGTTTTATGTCATTACCACTAATACCGTTCCATTTTCGCAAATTATCTATACTAATTCCAGGATATTTTTTAGAAATGGTCCAAAGGGAGTCTCCACTTTTAACCGTATGTACCTTGTTTCCTGCCGCAGCCACTGAGTTTGTTGATTTTTTGCTGGTACTTGCCGAACTTATTGATGAAGGAATTTTTCTTGGGTAAATGGTCAATCTTTGGCCTATTCTAAGATTGTTGCTTCGTAGTCCGTTCCAATTTTTGATCTGGCTAACACCAACTCCGTATCTTTCCGCTATCTTTCCCAAGAAATCACCACTGCGAACCTTGTAGGTAATTTGATCTTTCGACTGCACTATTTGTGGTAAGGGCTCTTCCTTGGATTTCAATTGATTCTGTACATGTGCATAAATGGCCTTCTCATTGGCCACAAATTTCCCCAATGCATCCACTGGGAGCCGCAAGGCATAATTTTTCCCCTTTACATACGGTATAACCTTTAGTTTGTATGCAGGATTTAAAAAGAGCAATTCCTCTTCGCTAACATCTACCAATTCCGAAATTTGATTGAAGGTAATAGTGCTCTTCACATGTATGGTATCGGTCTCAAAATATGGACGGTCCGTAACCTGTCTGGTGAATCCATGTTCTTCCGCATATTCAAAAATATACATCGTAGCTAAAAATGCTGGTACATATCCTGCAGTTTCCCTAGGTAGATTTCTTCTTATATTCCAATAATTCTTGTATCCTCCAGATCTCCTAATAGCTTTGTTTACGTTGCCGGGTCCTGAATTATAGGCCGCCAGGGCCAAATCCCAATCATCAAAGATGTCGTGTAGTTTTTTAAGGTACAAACTTGCCGCCTTGGTCGAATTAATGGGGTCGCTACGTTCATCAACATAACTGCTAACATCCAAATCGTACATTTTTCCTGTGCCATACATAAATTGCCATAATCCAGTGGCACCTACCCTGGAGCGGGCCCTCGGATTTAGTGCCGATTCCACAATAGCCAAATATTTAAGTTCCAAGGGTACATTTTGATTGTCCAATTCTTGTTCGAACAAGGGAAAATAAAACTGGCTAATAGTCAACATCCTACTCATCATATCCCTTTTACGGGTAAGAAAGTATCGTATTACATTTTCCAGGGAAGGATTGTATACAATATTAAAGGGTGTCTTTTGATTTAGGATCTCTAATCTGGCCTTTAAAGTATCCGTGTCTACATTATAATGATATACAGAATCTATTTCCAAGGTGGTAATGTCCTGATAAATGGAATCGAATAAAGAGGAGCTGTCGTACAGTTCCTTCATCCATAGACTATCAAATTTAGCGGTTTCTGGACGGTCCTTTAAATCGTATTTTTTTTGGCCTTTTACCAGAAATAACGGATTGTCCTGAATATCATCCTTGGCTTCCATAGTTTCCATCTGCTCTACACCTTCCATATCCATGGCAGTGGTATCCACCGGAATTTCTTGTGTTTTTAGGACATTAAGGCCTTGCTTGGTACTTGGTATTGAATCAAATTCCTGTGCTACACCTGTAGCCAAGAAACCCATAGACAAAACTCCCAATACAATATATTTGGATGTATACATAAGGTTTGTTTTTTTAAGCGGGGCGGACTAAAATCGTGATTTTTTTCTAAACTTTAAAATTTAATTTTTAAAAGCAGATCAAAACGCAGATAACCCTTATTGGATAACGTTGTATTTACGCCAATATTGCTGCTATTCCAGGTAGTGTTTTACCTTCTAGGCTTTCCAGCATAGCCCCTCCGCCGGTGGAAACATAGCTTACCTTGTCTTCAAAACCAAATTGCTTTACCGCGGCAACGGAATCTCCGCCACCCACTAACGAAAAGGCACCATTTTTAGTTGCTTCATCAATAAAATTACCAATGGCAATGGTACCCTTGGCAAAACTTTCCATTTCAAAAACTCCTATAGGACCATTCCATAAAATGGTTTTCGACTTTAAGATTACTTCCTTAAATATTTCCAGAGTTTTGGGTCCAGCATCCAAACCTTGCCAACCATCCGGAATTTCGTTGGAATTGACCACCTTGGTGTTGGCATTGTTGTTAAAGTCGTCCGCTGCCAAAACATCAATTGGGATGTGCACTTCTACTCCTTTTTTCTTGGCTTTGTCAAGTATTTCCAAGGCCAATTCCATTTTATCATCCTCGCATATGGAATTTCCGACTTTTCCTCCTTTGGCCTTAACAAAGGTGTAGGTCATTCCACCACCAATAATCAGATGGTCTACTTTATCCAAAATGTTTTCGATGATCGTAATTTTTGAGGACACTTTTGCTCCTCCCAAAATGGCGGTTACAGGCTTTTCCCCTGTTCGCATTACCTTTTCTATGGCCTCTATTTCTTTGGCCAACAAGAATCCAAAACATTTACTTTCTGGAAAAAATTGGGCAACTATGGTAGTGGAGGCATGGGCCCTATGCGCTGTTCCAAAGGCATCGTTTACATAAATATCCCCTAGATTGGATAATTGCTCGGCAAAGTTTTTATCTCCTTTTTCCTCTTCAGCATGGAACCTGAGGTTTTCCAATAAAAGAACTTCACCGCTTTTTAATTCCGCCACGGCCTTTTCGGCTATAGGTCCAACGCTTTCGGTTGAGAATTTAACCTTTACACCAAGTACTTCGGATACCTTGTTACAAATGTGCTTAAGGGATAAATCAGGATTTACTTTTCCGTCGGGTCTTCCCAAATGGCTCATTAGTACGGCACTTCCGCCATCTTCCAATATTTTTATGATTGTGGGCTTTGCAGCTGCTATTCTATTATCGTCGGTTACATTAAAATCCGCGTCCAATGGTACATTAAAGTCTACCCTTATTAATGCCTTTTTACCTTTAAAATTAAAATCGTTGATGGTTTTCATTTGCCACTTATTTTTAGAGAATGACAAATGTAAAGATTTATGGGTAGTGTTTAAAGAGACTGTTCCATTTATTTGCATGGCTTATGGGCCAATGTTGATTTTAAAATTGTAAGTGCCTAATGGACAACCTAAATGTTAAGTTGGATTTTCAAAAAGGAACGGCCTGCTTTCTTATAATTTTCAAAGACCCTGCATCGAGTTATTTTCGGATAAAAACCGCTATATTTGGGTCATGCTATTCAAGGATATTTTAGGACTTTCCCATATAAAGAACCATCTAGTTTCCAGTGCAGATGCTGGGCGTATACCCCATGCACAATTATTCGTTGGCCCAGAAGGATGTGGTACATTACCAATGGCCATATGTTATGTACAGTACCTGCTTTGTGGCAATATTGATGGGGAGAATATTAACGGCAATAGCGCCTGCAACACCAAGTTTAACTCCTTGGCACATCCAGATGTGCATTTTGTCTTTCCGGTATCCAATTCGGATAAGGTAAAGAGCCATGCCGTTAGTGATCATTATATGGAAGATTGGCGCCAATTTGTAAAGGAGCAGCCCTATGGAAATCTTTTCGATTGGTATAAATTGATAGGGATAGAGAATAAACAAGGACAGATAGGTGTGGACGAGGCTCAGGATGTGGTAAAGAAACTGTCCCTGAAATCATATGAAGGCGGATATAAGGCCCTTATTATTTGGATGGCCGAAAAAATGAATACCGCGACCGCCAACAAACTTCTGAAATTAATCGAGGAACCGCCGGACAAAACGGTATTGATTTTGATTGCAGAAGATGAAGAACAAATAATTCAAACAATTAGATCTAGATGCCAAATATTGCATTTCCCGAGGCTGGCAGATGAGGCTATTTCACAGGCTTTGATAGACAGGGGAGTTTCCAGGGAGGACGCCCATAGAATATCCCATGAAGCCAATGGCAACTTTAATAAGGCCCTCGATTTCATGAACAACGATTCCGAGGATTTGGTATTTGAGAAGTGGTTTGTCCAATGGGTCAGAAGCGCCTTTAAAGCCAAGGGCAACAAGGCTGCTATCCATGATCTTATCTCTTGGAGCGAGGTGGTGGCAAAGACGGGTAGGGAGACCCAGAAAAAGTTTTTGAATTACTGCATGTCCGTAATGAGGCAGGCTCTTTTGATCAACTACAGTACCCGCGAACTGGCTTTTATGAGGATTCATGTGGAGGGATTTCAATTGGAAAAATTTGCCCCATTTGTTCATGAAGGTAATATTGTTCCCATTGTGAAGGAATTGGAGGACGCCATTTATCATATTGAAAGAAATGGCAATTCCAAACTGATACTCATGGATCTATCCATAAAATTAACCCGATTGCTGCACAAAAAGGCAGCTTAAATTAATGGTATAACAAAAAGCGACATATATGACCAACGTATTAACTTATTCTACAGAACTTCTTCTTCTCCTTTTTTTGATCATTACCTTTCTTCAAAGTGCATTGGATAAAATATTGGATTGGAAAGGCAATTTATCATGGTTAAAAGAGCATTTTTCCCAAACCTCTTTTAAGAATGTGGTTCCCTTATTAATGGGTACTGTCATGGTTGCGGAAATTATGGCGGGGATTCTTTGCACCATAGGATTTTATATGCTCATCGTGCAGGGCAATGGATCTGTTGCCTTGGCCGGTGCCATTCTATCATGTATGGCCTTGTTGATGTTGCTACTGGGGCAGCGTGTGGCCAAGGATTATGACGGGGCAAGGACCATAGCCATTTACTTTATTCCGGCTATTTTTTTGGTATTTCTATTGAACACTTAATGATTAACGGTTACTTGTTGTACCGGGGCCAATAAAGGGTATAAAGTCATATCAATTAGCTGGATTTATTTTGTTTCCTATAGACTTTTGGGATAGTTCATTCCCATAAAGTAGGGGGTGTTGCTTTTTAAGCCTAACCTACCGATCGGTTTGTTTTGTTCCCGATAATGATTTGGTTTTGTGACCATAAATCCGACTTATGGAACCAAAGGGTCGATAAAAAGTGGAAATCCAGTAAAATTGGCCCCGACCTGGAACATCCTACCAACTGGGTAGTTTGTAGATCAGTATTTATTAGTGAAACTCAATTTTGAGAAGTCGGTAAGACGCACTTAAAATTGCAAGTTGAACTAATCCCGCCTTTTTCGGCGGGATCTAGGTTCAATACCTGGACCCTAGGGTCGATTCCCATTATTGGGTTCAGGGCCTGCCTTTGTCGGCAGGCAGGCCTGCCCTGAGGTTTAATACCTTTTATTTCTGATTGAAATTTTAAAATATGAGGTGATATAGGTAATTTTGAGCGCCTGATTAGTGGTTACTTTGCTGCTGTTAAACTCTGACAGAAATGGATTTATCGGAAATAAAATCAAAATCGGTAGGGCTGGTGTTGTCCGGAGGGGGTGTAAAGGGTATGGCACATATAGGGATGATTCAAGCCCTTAATGAATTTGGCATTAGTACGCGAGCCGTTTCCGGTACCAGTGTCGGGGCCTTGGTTGGGGCCTTGTATGCCAATGGTAATACTGTTGCGGAAATGTTACAGTTCTTTAAGGAAACCCCCCTCTTCCGTTATCATTTTGTGACGATTTTGAAGCCCGGCTTGTTGGATACGGACAGGTATTTTGACCTGTTGGCACGCTATTTTCCTGGAAATGCCTTTGAATCCTTACAGCGCAAGCTTTATGTAGTGGCTACCGACTTGCAGAAAGGGGATGAGAAAATATTTTCTAAAGGGGAATTAATTAAACCGTTGTTGGCTTCAGCGGCATTACCCCCGGTTTTTAGTCCTGTGGCCATTAATGGGCGCCTATATGCCGATGGCGGTATAATGAACAATTTCCCTTATGATGAGGTTGCCCTTACATCAGATTTTGTTATTGGGAGTAATGTTTCCGGAATCAAGGAAATTCCCAAAGAAGGAATAAAATCGTCCTTGCAGTTGGCCAATAGAACCACTTCGTTGATGATCTATGCCATTAATCGGAACAAGGTAAATAAATGCGACCTGTTGTTTGAGCCAAAAGCCTTGGAGCTCATAGGCATATTGGACAAAAAAGGTATTGAAAAAGCCTATACCATTGGTTACGAACATGCTGTAAGGGTAATGGAACAGGTATTTAAGCAGACTTAGTAGTTTATGTAGTAGGGACTTGACAATAAACAAACAACCCTAAGTATTTACACATCGTCATAATCCACTGTTAGAGTAGGGGTTGTGGGATGCGCCTGACAAGTGAGGATCAATCCTTCCGCTATTTCACCGTCCGTTAGAATTTGGTTCTTTACCATGTCGGCCTTTCCTTCCTTGATGCGGGCAATGCAACTGCTGCATACTCCGCCTTGACAGGAATAGGGAGCGTCTATATTCTCCTTAAGGACGGCATCCAATACCAAGGTACCTTTGTCCATGGACAGGGAAAATTCCTCATCGTCCACAATAACGGTTAGTTGTGTTTTTCCTTCCAATTTCTCAGGAAGCTCATCCTTTATTTCCGTGGTGGTAAACAATTCAAAATGAATCTTATCCTCTGAGATGCCCTTTTCCTTTAAATTTTCGGTCACCAACTGTATCATTGCCTCCGGACCACACAGATAGTAATCGTTAAAATCAAGATCTTTATGTTTGTTTTTTAAAACATAGTTTACGGTAGAGGCGTCTATACGTCCAAAAATGGATTCGTCCTCTTGGGTTTGGCTCAAAATAAAATAGATGTGAAACCTATTGGTATATTCTAGTTGAAGCTTCACCAAATCGGTATAAAACATGGTTTCTTTATAGGATTTATTCCCATATACCAGCACAAAATTGTTTTTGGAATTGGATTCCAATACGGTTCTGGCAATACTCATGATCGGAGTAATACCGCTACCCGCAGCGAAGGCCACAACGTTTTTTGGATTTGGAGAGGGTTTAAAAACAAATCGGCCTTCCGGCGGCATTACTTCCAATACGTCCCCTACCTTAAGTTTATTATGTGCAAAATCTGAAAATCCCCCCTTGTCCACTTTCTTTACACCAATGGTAATGCCCTCACACTTGGGAGAGGAACTAATGGAATAGGCCCTGCGCAATTCCTTGCCCTTAATTTCCTTTTTAATGGTGATGTACTGACCTGCCGTAAAGGTAAAGGTCTGGATCAGTTCTTTAGGAATGGCAAAGGTTATTGCAACTGAGTTTGGAGTAAGCGGTTTAATTTTTTGAACGGTAAGCGAATGAAAG
Source organism: Arenibacter flavimaris (assembly GCF_030291335.1). Lineage (NCBI taxonomy): Bacteria > Pseudomonadati > Bacteroidota > Flavobacteriia > Flavobacteriales > Flavobacteriaceae > Arenibacter > Arenibacter flavimaris. The sequence goes on along the minus strand of NZ_JASWIM010000001.1, from coordinate 62,567 downwards.
TGGGCCATATTAAATCTTTGATGCAAAATTAAGCAAAGCAGGGAGGATTTAAAACGTGAAATTAAAAAAATACCAGCTGTTTGTAACAAATACTCTAAATTGGGCACTAACCTAACAGGTTAAACTATCCAAAAGCATGTTAAAGCTCTTTCTTACGCTTGAATGGAAATCCTTTTTTAGATCTGCCTCTTTTAAAGCCAACCTTGCTATAAAGATTTTTATGGTTTTTGGGGCACTTTATTTTATGGCCGTGTTCCTGGGTCTTGGAATAGGGGCTTTTTATATTATTGAAAGGCAAGGATGGGGAGACCCGCTCTTGGTAGTCAATCGGTTCATGATCTATTATTTGGTGGGGGATCTTTACATTAGGTATATGCTGCAAAAAATGCCAATTACCAATATAAAACCATTGCTGTACCTTCCTATAAAAAAAAGTAGAGTGGTGGCATATTCATTGGGGAAGACGGTATTTTCCTTTTTTAATTGGTCACATGCCTTTTTCTTTATTCCCTTTTCCGTGGTACTATTGGTAGAGGGCTATTCCCCTCTGGGCACCATGGGTTGGCATTTGGGTATCATGGCCTTGTTTTTCTGTAACAATTTTATAAACGTACTGGTCAATAACAAGGACAATGTTTTTTATATGCTGCTGGGCCTTTTCTCGGTCTTGGGAATTTGTCAGTATTATGAAATGTTCAATATTACGGTATACACCGCTCCATTTTTTAATGCACTTTATCAGCTACCATGGATGGCTTTGTTAGCATGGGGATTGCTAATAGCATTGGTTTCTAATGCCTTTCTTTATTTTAAAAGGCATATGTATCTCGATGCCGGATTGGCCGGCAAGAAAACTTTGGCCAAAACCGAAGACTATGTTTGGTTGAACCGTTTTGGGAATCTGGGTACATTTTTAAAGAACGATATAAAATTGATTAAAAGGAACAAGCGGTCCAAAACCGCTGTTATTATGAGTTTTTTCTTTATTTTTTATGGACTTTTCTTCTTTACTGGTGCTGTAGAGGCTTATGACGGTCCGATTTGGAAGATATTTGCAGGTATTTTTATTTCCGGCGGGTTCTTATTCAGTTTTGGACAGTTTGTGCCCAGTTGGGACAGTTCGTATTATCCTTTAATGATGAGTCAGAATATTAGGTACAGGGAGTATTTAACTTCCAAATGGTATTTGATAATCATAGCTACCTTGGTAAGCACTATTCTAGCCTCCTTTTATATATACTTTGGTTGGGATGCCTATTTAGCAGTTATTGTAGGGGCCGTTTACAATATTGGGGTCAATTCTTATTTGGTGCTATGGGGCGGGGCCTATATTAAAACGCCCATTGACCTAACATCGAATAAAAAGGCGTTTGGTGATAAACAGGCTTTTAACGCGAAAACCTTGCTATTGACATTGCCTAAGTTATTATTGCCCCTTGGGATTTATGCCCTGGGCCATTATCTGATCAGTCCAACTGTGGGCTATATTTTTGTTGGGATGGCAGGCATTATCGGATTTGGTTTTAGGAATAGGGTATTTGCCTTGATAGAGGGGATATACAAAAAAGAAAAATATAAGACCATAGCGGCTTACAAACAAAAAACATAAAAGGATATATTTATGATCACAGTCCAAAATTTAACCAAAAAGTACGGGGAATCCATTGTACTAAATATTGAAAATTTGGAAATCCCCAAGGGTCAAAGTTTTGGTTTGGTAGGTAATAATGGGGCCGGGAAGACTACTTTTTTTAGTTTAATGCTCGATCTTATCCAGCCGACTACCGGGCATATCATTAATAACGGGGTGCAAATAGATGCCAGTGAGGCATGGAAACCTTTTACGTCGGCATTTATAGATGAAACGTTTTTGATCGGATACCTCACCCCAGAGGAATATTTTTATTTTATCGGGGAACTAAGAGGTAGGAACAAGGCCGATGTGGACATACATCTGGAGGGGTTCAAGGATTTTTTTCACGATGAAATTTTGGGTCAGAAGAAATATTTGAGGGACTTATCCAAGGGAAATCAGAAGAAGGTCGGAATTGTAGCCTCGTTCATTGGTGATCCCGAAGTAATCATATTGGACGAACCTTTTGCCAACCTGGATCCAACCACCCAAATAAAGCTAAAAGGTATTATCAAGGATTTGGCGGCCAGTAAGGAAGTTACCGTTTTGGTGTCCAGTCATGATCTTATCCATGTTACGGAGGTTTGCGAGCGGATAGTTGTGCTTAACAAGGGAGAGCTGGTAAGGGATATCCAGACCTCCATGGAAACCCTGAATGAGCTGGAAGTGTTTTTTGGAGGATAAATGGGCTCTGAGCCTATGAGCCCATTAACGATCCAAACTATTTTAGTATTTCCCTTCATTATAGTTTTGTGCCTGTTTAACGAACGGCAACCTTAAATTGTCTTTTTATCCTGTATTTGGCCCCTGATCAATTCTTTGGACAGGTTCGGAATTATCGAGTAACTAAAAATAATGCAGTTTTTATCGACCAACTACATAATAATCCGGTCGTTTTTAAGTTAAGGATACGTACGAATACATAGAATTTTGAAGCTTCGCAATAGACTTATATTTTCAGTTGTTTTTGGAGGATTGGTTTTTAATGCCTGTTCTACCAAGAAAGATGCCTTTTTAAACCGGAATTGGCACGCCCTAAATACCAAATATAATACTCTGTATAACGGTAACATTGCCTTTGAGGAAGGGCGGGAGGGTCTCAATGCCGTTTATCAGGATAATTATTGGGAAATATTGCCAGTGGAGCGGTTGGAGGTTACAGAGGATATCAAATTGGATTCAGAAGACAATAACCCTAATTTCCTCATTGCTGAGGAAAAGGCGACCAAAGCCATACAAAAACACAGTATGGACATAAAGGACGAGGAGCGAAATCCGCAGACCGATGAAGCTTTTTTGCTTTTGGGCAAGGCCAGATATTTTGATCAGCGCTATATGCCTGCCTTGGAATCCTTTAATTATATTCTAAATAAATATACACAGAGTGATAAGCTTAACGAAGCAACCATTTGGAGGGAGAAGGTAAATATTCGGCTCGAAAATGAAGAGCTTGCACTGAAGAACTTAAAGCGTTTAATTAAGCAGGAATATTTAAGCGACCAGGAATATGCCGATGCCCGGTCCATGATGGGTCAGGCCTACATCAATCTTAAGATTGCGGATACCGCCATTCAGCAGTTAAAGATTGCATCGGCATACACCAAAAAAAATCCGGAAAAGGGCCGCTACCTTTATATTATTGGCCAGTTGTACAATCAATTGGGGTATAAGGACAGTGCCAATTATGCCTTCGATAAGGTAATCGACCTAAATAGGAAATCGCCCAGGGTATATATGATCAATGCCCATTTGCAGAAAATTCAGAATACAGAACTTACCGATGACAATAGGGAGGAAATGTTCGAGTATCTTACGGAATTGGAGGAAGACCGTGAAAATAGGCCCTTTCTAAATAAAATATACAGACAGATAGCAGAATTCCATTTGGCAAATAAATCCGATAGTTTGGCCTTGCTATATTACAATAAATCCTTGCGAGCCACACAAAATATGCCTCAATTGAACGCCTTGAACTATGAAAATTTGGCGATTTATAATTTTGATCATAACAAATACAAACCTTCCGGGGCATATTATGACAGTGTTTTGCAAAATTTAAATGAAAACACCAAGAAGTATAGGGAGGTTAAAAAGAAACTGGACAACTTGGAAGATGTTATTAAATACGAGGAGGTGGTTCAGTACACGGATAGTGTAATTACTTTGTTCGAGTTTTCAATTGATGACAGGGTATCCTATTTTGAAGAGCATATTGCCCAATTAAAGGCCGTTGCTGAAAAAGAAAGAAAGAAAGAGGAAAATATGGCCAATGCCGGTTTTGCCAGTTTTAGTAAATCGAAAGGAGGGAAGGAAAACAAGGGCAAGTTTTATTTTTATAATATAACTACCTTGGGTTATGGTAAGAACGATTTTAGGACTAGATGGGGGAAGAGAACCCTGGAGGACGATTGGCGCTGGTCCAACAAATCCAAAGCCCAAAATATGGAGGAAAATGCAGGGAATCCAGGCAATACGGCATTGAATAGTGTTGCCTCGGTGGGAGATGAGGAAAAATATAGTGTAGCGTTTTACCTCAATCAAATACCAACGGACCCAGAGGTGATAGACAGTTTAAGGACCGAGCGCAACTTCGCCAATTATCAATTGGGGTTGATTTATAAGGAGAAATTTAAGGAAAATCTTTTGGCAGCGGCTAAATTGGAGAGTGTACTAAATTCCAATCCAGAGGAGAGATTAATAATCCCATCCAAATACAACCTGTACAAGATATACGAGGAGTCCGGAAGTAGTCTGGCAACAGATATGAAATACGACATTATTAGGAATCATCCTGAATCCAGATATGCAGAAATCCTTTTAAACCCACAAGCCGTATTAACGGGAAGTGCCGATAGTCCGGATGCCAAGTATCAACGTTTGTACAAAAAGTTCCAGAACCAGGAATTTTTACAGGTAATTACAGGGGCTGAAGAAAATATCAGTAAATACACAGGGGATCCCATAGTGCCAAAATTTGAAATGTTAAAGGCCAATGCCATTGGAAGATTACAGGGTTTTGAAGACTTTAAGGAGGCGTTGAACTATGTGGCCCTAAACTATCCCAATAATCCTGAAGGGAAAAAGGCTCAGACCATGGTGGCGGAGCAATTGCCAAAATTGGAACCGAAGGTTTTTTCCACCGAAACAGAATCTACAGGAACTGGAAATTGGAAAGTCGTATTTCCGTTTAAAATCAGGGACGATAAAAGAGCGCTTAGGCTCAAGGAACTTTTGGAGAAATCTTTGGAGGATCTAAAGTATAAGAATGTGGTCTCAAAAGACATTTATAATTTGGAGGATCAATTTGTAGTGGTTCATGGCTTTAAATCCAAGGACTTTGCCCTAGGCTACGCAGAATTGATAAAAAACAACAAGGATTACAGGATCGATGATGAGAATTTCGTAATTTTATCCAACAACTACAAAATAATTCAAGTACATAAGAATATAGCAGATTATAAAGCCCAGCAATAAACCCCAAAACCTTAGCAAAATGTTTTCAGATAACAAAAAACCTCGTGTTATGACAGAATTAGGCGGACAGCCCAACAGAATTGAAAAGAATACCAAAATAAAAGGGGACATTGTCTCCGAGGCCGACTTTCGGATTGATGGAAAATTGGACGGCAACGTAAAGACTTCGGGAAAAGTGGTCATTGGTATAGATGGCTATATTCATGGTAAAGTAGAATGTGTCAATGCCGATATTGAAGGTAATTTTAACGGAGAGTTGATCGTGGCCGATCTCTTGTCCCTAAAATCTTCCGCTGTCATTGAGGGTACTGTTATAGTATCCAAATTAGCGGTTGAGCCCGGTGCTACCTTTAATGCATCCTGTACAATGAAGGGCAAGGAAGGGAAAGGCACTGTAAATAGCCCAACAAAACATTCGGTAAATACCAATGAGCCAGCAAAAGCCTCCTAAAAATAACAATGGTTTAAAAAATGCAGCTATCTTAACAGGTGTTGCCATTGAAATGGGTGGAATCATTTTCTTGGCTGCCCAGGGAGGAAAGTGGTTGGATGAATATTTTGAAATGGAGTCAAAGACCTTTGTAATTGTCCTTACTTTATTGGGAGTGGCGGTTGCAATTTATTTGGTTTTGCAGCAATTGAAACGCATAAAATATTAATGTCCAAGAATAAATTTCTTTTTACTTTTTACCTCTCCCTGGTTCTTTTGAGCTTTTTGGTTTTTTGTCTTCACCTCCTCATACTGTATTTGTTCGGATTTCCTTTATTGGACCATATGATCGTTTTGGCCTATTTGCTAAATGTAGTACTGGCCTTGATCATATTTTCGGTGCTTTATTGGTTTCGGGAGAAATGGAGAGATCAGATCGGATTTCTTTTTTTAGGGGGAAGCATGCTCAAGTTTTTATTTTTCTTTCTCGTTTTTTATCCCTTCTATAGCGCAGACGGGAACATGCAATCTTTGGAGTTTACCACTTTTTTTGTTCCCTATTTGGTGTGCCTCCTTTTGGAGACAATCTTTACTGCCAGAATGTTAAATAGTTAGCTTCAATTTTGTTTTCCATATTACTTTTAAGTTATGGCCCAAAATAAACCGTTTAATGCTTTTTTCTTTTTGAGATAAAAGCGTACATTTGCACGGATTTTTTGAGACCGATATTTTAAGCGATATGCAAAAACCATTTTACGTTAAAGTTCTTTTAGTTGTTACACTTCTTCTGGGTATCAATGCTTTCGCACAGGAAAAGGACCATTCGTCCAGCGAGGAAAAAGGAAGCCTAAAAAACGAAATCAAGGAATTTATAGGACATCACTTGTTGGATTCCCACGATTTCACCCTTTTCACCATAGATGAGGAAAAAAATGAACACGTAGGATTTCCGCTCCCCGTAATTTTATGGGATAACGGTCTAAAGGTGTTCTCATCTTCCAAGTTTCACCATGGGGAATCTGTGGCCGAAGTGGATGGGAATCATTATGCACTGTATCATGGTAAAATAGTGAAGACCGATGCCGAAGGAACTATCAATTACGATGAAGATCATCATGCTACCAATGCAAAACCATTGGATTTTTCCATTACCAAAAACGTGGTTTTTATATTTTTAGTGGCAGCCTTAATGTTTTTCTTGTTTTCCAGAATGGCCAAGTCTTATAAAACCAACGCGTTGCCAAAAGGAATTGGACGGTTGTTGGAGCCGATTATTCTATATATACGTGATGATATTGCCATTCCAAATATTGGAAAGAAACATTATAAGAAATACATGAGTTATTTGCTTACGGTATTTTTCTTTATATGGATCATTAACCTTTTGGGGCTTACCCCTCTAGGAGTAAACGTTACCAACAATATAGCGGTAACCTTTGCTTTGGCCATCCTTACCTATTTGATTACTACGTTTACGGCCAATAAAAATTACTGGAAGCATATTTTTTGGATGCCCGACGTACCTGTCTTTATGAAGATAGTCTTGGCTCCTATAGAACTTTTGGGAACTTTTATCAAGCCTTTTTCCCTAATGATTCGTTTGTATGCCAACATCACGGCTGGTCACGTGGTTTTAATGAGTATTTTGGGAATGATGTTTATCTTCAAAAACTGGATAGGGAGTCCGTTGTCATTTGGTTTGGCATTCGCACTTTCTTTGTTGGAGTTGTTGGTAGCGGCTTTACAGGCCTATATTTTTACGATGTTGTCCGCCCTGTATTTTGGTTCGGCCGTTGAGGAACATCACGATCACTAAGAGTAGAATGTTTAATAATTAATTATATATATTATGGAAATCCCAACTATTGTAGGAGCTGGTTTGATCGTTATCGGTGCTGGTTTAGGTATTGGTAAAATTGGTGGTTCTGCTATGGATGCCATCGCTCGTCAGCCAGAGGCTTCCGGTAAGATTCAAACAGCAATGTTGATTGCTGCGGCTCTTATTGAAGGTATTGGTTTTGCTGCGCTTTTCGCATCTTAATCAAACACAACAAAGCAACAGCTATAACGGTTGGTTATAGCTGTTCTTTTACCATTAAAAGTTAAACGTTTACATTTCATATATTAGGACATGGAAAAATTAATAGAGCAGTTTTCATTTGGATTGTTTTTTTGGCAATTGTTATTGTTTATAGCAGTGCTTCTTTTGTTGCGTAAATTTGCGTGGAAACCTATTCTTGATGCCGTTGAGGATCGCGAATCAGGAATTAAGGATGCCTTGGCCGCAGCGGAGAATGCCAAAAAGGAGATGCAAAACGTTACTGCCGATAGCGAGCGGCTATTGCAAGAGGCACGCGTTGAACGTGAGGCCATGATAAAGGAGGCTCGTGAAATGAAGGAGAAAATTGTTGCCGATGCCAAAGATTTGGCACAGGCAGAGGCAGATAAAATGATCAAGCAGGCACAACTTGCCATTGAAAGTGAAAAGAAAGCTGCCGTAGCCGATATTAAAAACGAAGTGGCTACCTTGTCCCTGGAGATTGCTGAAAAAGTAATTAAAGATCAGTTTTCCGATAAGGCCAAACAAATGAAGTTGGTAGAGGAAATGATCGGAGACATTAAGTTAAATTAGGGATTTGGATATGAACGAAGCTAGAGCAGCCGTACGTTACGCAAAGGCAATTATGGACTTGGCGGTAGAAAATAAAGCTACCGAACAGGTGGAGAAGGATTTCCGCAGTATTTTATCTACTATTGCTGATAGCAATGAACTTCGGGAAATGTTAGGGAGCCCGGTTTTGCAAGGCGAACTTAAAAAGCAGGCCTTATCCGAAATCTTCAAGGGAAGCAATAGCGTTACCGAGGGACTTATTTCCACCTTGGTGGATAATAAGAGAATTTCAATTCTGAACGATGTGGCAGAGAAGTTCATCATTTTAAATGAAGCTAGAAAGGGGCAGGGAGTTGCGAAGGTTACCACAGCGGTTCCCCTAAGTGCCGAACTTGAGAAAAAAATATTGGGCAAAATAGTTCAACTCACCGGCAACCAATCCACCATAGAGAACAAAGTGGATGAGAGCATTATAGGAGGGTTTATTTTGAGGGTTGGAGATTTGCAGTATGATGCAAGTATTGCCAATAAATTGAGTAATTTAAAGAGAGAGTTTACAAATAGTCTATAAATAATTTTTTTGGTCGGCCTTGGGTTTCAAGGAAGTCCTAATCTTATATCTATAACAAATGGCAGGAGTAAAAGCCGCTGAAGTATCAGCAATATTAAAGAAACAGTTATCGGGATTTGAAGCATCAGCTTCATTAAACGAGGTGGGTACCGTTCTACAAGTAGGTGATGGTATCGCTAGGGTTTATGGATTATCTAATGTCCAATATGGGGAATTGGTAGAATTTGAAGGTGGACTTCAGGGGATCGTTCTAAACTTGGAAGAGGATAACGTTGGTGTGGTATTGTTGAGCCCATCCAGAAATATTAAGGAAGGTTCGGTTGTAAAACGTACCCAGACCATTGCCTCCATTAAAGTTGGTGAAGGTATTATTGGTCGTGTTGTAGATACATTGGGAGCACCTATAGATGGTAAAGGCCCAATAACTGGTGAATTGTATGAATTGCCATTGGAGCGCAAGGCGCCTGGAGTTATTTTCCGTCAGCCGGTGACAGAACCATTGCAAACAGGAATAAAGGCTATCGATGCTATGATTCCTGTGGGTAGGGGTCAGCGTGAGCTGGTTATTGGTGACCGTCAGACGGGTAAGACTACCGTTTGTGTGGATACTATTTTGAATCAAAAGGAATTTTACGATGCAGGGGAACCTGTATATTGTATATATGTTGCCATAGGTCAAAAGGCCTCTACAGTAGCAAACATTGCAAAGACCTTGGAAGAGGCTGGGGCTTTGGCCTATACTACCATTGTAGCTGCCAATGCTTCCGATCCTGCTTCCATGCAGGTATATGCCCCTTTTGCCGGAGCGGCAATTGGAGAATATTTTAGGGATACGGGTAGGCCTGCCTTGATCATCTATGATGATTTGTCAAAACAAGCGGTTGCCTATCGTGAGATATCATTATTGTTAAGACGTCCACCAGGACGTGAGGCTTACCCTGGAGATGTTTTTTACCTTCATTCAAGATTGTTGGAGCGTGCGGCAAAAGTAATTGCAGATGATACTATCGCAAAAAATATGAACGATTTGCCAGAGGTATTGAAACCAATGGTAAAAGGTGGAGGTTCTTTGACAGCCTTGCCCATTATTGAAACCCAAGCAGGGGATGTTTCCGCTTATATTCCTACCAACGTAATTTCGATTACCGACGGTCAGATTTTCTTGACCCAGGATCTTTTCAACCAAGGGGTGCGTCCAGCGATCAACGTGGGTATTTCTGTATCCCGTGTTGGGGGTAATGCCCAGATAAAATCAATGAAAAAGGTGGCCGGAACCTTAAAATTGGATCAGGCACAATTCCGTGAATTGGAAGCATTTGCCAAGTTCGGTTCAGATTTGGATGCCGCGACCTTGAATGTTATTGAAAAAGGACGCAGAAACGTTGAAATTCTTAAACAGGCACAGAACGATCCTTTTACTGTTGAAGATCAGGTAGCGATTATTTATGCTGGTTCCAAGAACTTGTTGAACAAGGTTCCTGTAGAGAAGGTAAAAGAGTTTGAAAGAGACTATCTGGAGTTCTTAAATGCCAAGCATAGGGGAGTTTTGGATCAGCTTAAGGCAGGAAAGTTAACAGATGAGGTAATAGATGTTTTAAGCTCTGTAGCCAAAGATCTATCCGCTAAATATTAATAAAGTATTTTATCTGTCTTTTTGATCCAAAAAGACAGATAAAATTGAATAAATGAATGTCTAACACAGTATTCCTCTCCTAAGGGGAGCTTAAGTGGAGCCTATGGCCAATTTAAAAGAAATACGTAATAGAATTGCTACGGTATCTTCAACGATGCAGATTACCAGTGCCATGAAAATGGTTTCTGCCGCTAAGTTGAAGAAGGCTCAGGATGCCATTACCGCAATGCGTCCTTATTCCGATAAATTGTCGGAGCTTTTACAAAGCCTTAGCGCTAGCCTTGATGCAGATTCCGGAAGCAAGTTTGCCGATAATCGTGAAGTAAAAAAGGTGTTGATCGTTGCCATAACCTCTAACCGTGGTTTGTGCGGTGCGTTTAATACGAACATTTTAAAGCAAAGTGCGCTGTTGGCAAAGGAAACCTATGCTGGCAAACAAGTAGATTTTGTTGCCATTGGTAAAAAGGCCAATGACATTTTAAAGAAAAAGAACAAGGTCATTGCAAACCACAGTTCGGTTTATGATGATCTGACCTTTGATAATGTGGCGGCCATTGCCGAGGATTTAATGGACTTGTTTACCACAGGTGCTTACGATAAGATTGAAATTGTGTATAACAAATTCAAAAATGCAGCTACACAAATAGTAATGACAGAACAGTTTTTGCCAATTGTTCCGGTGGAAGGTGAAGCCAATTCGGTGTCGGATTATATTTTTGAACCTTCCAAGGCCGAGATTGTGGAACAATTGATTCCAAAATCATTGAAAACCCAATTGTACAAAGGTGTGCGCGATTCATTTGCTAGTGAACATGGGGCTCGTATGACCGCTATGCACAAGGCAACGGACAACGCAACGGACCTAAGAAATCAGTTGAAACTTACATATAACAAAGCAAGGCAAGCTGCCATCACCGGCGAAATTTTGGAAATTGTAGGTGGAGCGGAAGCGTTGAACAATTAGAAAAGCCGTTAGGGTTTTTAATTTGTCAACTGGGAAGTGGACACCAATTGGGCGCAGCGATAGCGGAGCCAAATTCCACCCAATCGGAAGCGTTGAACAATTTGAAAAGCCGTTAGGGTTTTCAATTTGTCAACTGGGAAGTGGACACCAATTGGGCGCAGCGACAGCGGAGCCAAATTCCACCAATCGGAAGCGTTGAACAATTAGAAAAGCCGTTAGGGTTTTTAATTTGTCAACTGGGAAGTGGAACCAATTGGGCGTAGCGATAGCGGAGCCAAATTCCACCAATCGGAAGCGTTGAACAATTAGAAAAGCCGTTAGGGTTTTCAATTTGTCAACTGGGAAGTGGACACCAATTGGGCGCAGCGACAGCGGAGCCAAATTCCACCAATCGGAAGCGTTGAACAATTAGAAAAGCCGTTAGGGTTTTTAATTTGTCAACTGGGAAGTGGACACCAATTGGGCGCAGCGATAGCGGAGCAAAATTCCACCCAATCGGAAGCGTTGAACAATTAGAAAAGCCGTTAGGGTTTTTAATTTGTCAACTGGGAAGTGGACACCAATTGGGATCAGCGACAGCGGAGCCAAATTCCACCCAATCGGAAGCGTTGAACAATTAGAAAAGCCGTTAGTTTTTAAATGTTTTAATTGCGAAGATTTGAGCAATTAGGTATATAGTAATTTAGCTAACCCTTTTGAAAATTATAGAGATTGCCTCACAGGAATGTGGGGCTTTTCCATTTATAAAGAATTTATAAATGGCATTTGTTGAATAAGCTATTTAACTAACTTTGCGCGCATCGATTAAATGCCTAATTTTAAAGCTAATTCATAGATTTCTTTGAATCCACTAAAAAAACTTTTCAAACAGACGTTTATTTATGGTTTGGCTACGGTCCTGCCCCGGATGCTATCCTTTTTATTGCTGCCTTTATATACAGAGGTTTTGGAAACGGCAGGCTTTGGGGAGGTTAGTATTATTTTTGCGTGGTTTGCTATCTTCAATGTCATTTTGTCCTATGGTATGGAAACCGCCTTTTTTAGGTTTTACACCAAGGCAGATGACCGTAAAAAGGTTGTTACCACTTCCCTGATTTCAATCATTGCCTCTACTTTTCTTTTCGTGGTTTTGGCATTTCTTTTCAAGGATAGCGTTGCTAGCTTTACCAATATTGACGAAAAGTATATTAGTTATGCTATTTGGATTCTTGCCTTGGATGCATTGGTCATAGTGCCTTTTGCTTGGCTTAGGGCCAATGAAAAGCCAATGCGCTATGCCTTGGTGAAGATATCCAATGTGGCCATAAATTTTGGATTGAACCTTTTCTTTTTAATAGTATTGCCACAAATGGTCGTGGATAGCCCAGATTCTTCTTTTAGTGCCCTGTACCGGCCAAATTTTGAAATATCGTATATTTTCATATCCAATTTGATAGCCAGTGCCATAACGCTTCTTTTGATGCTAAGACTATATTTTAGAAGGCCATATGTATTTGATAAGAAATTGTGGTATAAAATGATGGATTATGCCTTACCGGTGCTGGTGGCCGGAATTGCTTTTACCATAAACGAAGTGTTCGATAAAATTATGCTCTCCTATCTTTTGCCGGAAGATATCGCTGAAAGTGAAATTGGTAAATACTCTGCCTGTTACAGATTGGCGATGTTCATGACCTTGTTCGCTACAGCCTTCAGAATGGGGATAGAACCCTTTTTCTTTAGTCATGCTACTTCCGAGAAGCCCCAAAGGGCCTATGCCCAGATTACCAACTATTTTGTTATACTGGGCAGCATAATATTGTTGGGGGTAGTGGTATTTGCCGATGTTCTGAAGCTGCTTTTGGTCAGGGACGAATCGTATTGGGAGGCCATGTCCATTGTGCCTTTGGTAGTTTTGGCCAGTTTTTGTTTGGGAATTTACCACAACTTGTCAGTTTGGTACAAAGTAACAGATCGCACCAAATTTGGAGCCTACATCTCGTTGATCGGTGCCATACTAACCATTATTATCAATTTTGCCTTTATTCCGTATTTCGGATATGTGGCCTCTGCTGTGGCAACTTTAGTGGCCTATGCCACTATGGTAATACTGTCTTTCTTTTTTGGTAGAATGTATTACCCTATACCTTACAACCACAGAAAAATAATTTTTTATCTAGTGGTCTCCATTTCATTTTCCATGCTCTCCTTTTACGTTTTCGATCGTAATTTGATTATTGGCAGTATATTTTTTACTCTATTTTTGGGCATGGTTTATAGGCTTGAAAGTGATAAACTAAAACAAATTTTTCTAAGAAAATGACTATAAAAATTATCAATAAATCAGCTCACCCTTTACCAAACTATGAAACCTTGGCCTCCGCTGGAATGGACCTAAGGGCCAATCTTTTGGAATCCATTGTGTTGCAACCCATGGAAAGAACTATAGTTAAGACGGGTCTGTTCTTGGAGCTTCCTTTAGGTTTTGAGGCACAGGTTAGACCTCGTAGTGGATTGGCAGCGAAAAAAGGAATTACGGTCCTTAATGCCCCTGGCACGATTGATGCCGATTATAGGGGGGAGGTAGGTGTAATACTGATTAATCTTTCCAGCGAAGCATTCACTATAGAAAATGGGGAGCGTATAGCACAATTGGTCATCGCAAAACACGAAAGGGCGGAGTGGCATTTGGTTGAGGAGCTTTCCAATACCTCAAGGGGAGCAGGAGGATTTGGCAGTACGGGAGTAAAATAAACACCTGCTATAAACGGGGTGGACTATGGCATTATCACTAATTTTGTGGGGGTTGTTCCCATTGTCTTTTTATTGATATGGGAAACGGTTGGGTTTTATATATTAAGGTCCGTTTCCCCCTAATATGAAGTTTGTAATATGAGAAGGAGGGACTACATTATTATTTTTGCACTGGGGGTGGTTTTGGCCCCAAGTCCTAGTTGTGCCCAAGAAAATGAAGTTGGGGAGGAAGGGAGTGCCGAGTTATTTTTGGAGGAATATACCGATGAGTTTCAAGAAAAATTCTTTGAGGCATTAAAGCAAAAAGGAATTGAAAACTACGATAGGGCCATTAATCTCTTCTTGGAATGTAAACGCTTGGATCCTAGCAACGCTGTCTTGGACCATGAACTGGCCAAGGCCTATTTGGCTTCAAAACAAATGGTTTTGGCCCAGCAATATGCTATTTCTGCTGTGAATGCGAGGCCAGGGAATTATTGGGTGCTATGTACACTGGTGGATATTGCACGACGTCAAGGGACGGGACTCGAGGAAGTGCAGGAAAGGATTCCGTACAAAAATATCCAATTGCAGGAAAATTTGGCTTTGATCTATTTTGCTGGGGAAAACTATGATAATGCCTTAAAAATACTTAACGGTATGAAAGGTTCGGCATTTTCAGAGGATCTAACCACTAGGGTAAACAACGCTATTAAGAAAAAGGAAATTACTGTAATGGAAAAGGATACAATTATTGAAGAGGTTCCAAAATATGGCCCAATGGATAATTTTATCTCCAAAATTTCCGATTATTTGGCTAAGAGCGACTTTAAAAATGCTGCGGCGGTAAGTGGGGAAGCCTTGGAAAACTTTCCTGCTCAAGCTTATTTTTATTACGCCTATGGACAAAGTTTAAATAAACTCAAGAAACATAAGGAGGCCGTTGCTATTCTGGAGTCGGGATTGGATTATTTATTGGACGATGTGGATTTAGCCAATAAAATGTATAAAGAATTAGTGGATGCTAACAATGCTTTGGGAAATTCTTCCAAAGCAAATATGTATCTTAGTAAATTAAAATCCGGGTCGTAAATCTATGGTAAACAGTTTTAAAAGACTTCAAAAATGGGCTATACTTGGCGTTTTTGTGGTATTGGTGTTTTCTTGTAAGTCTACAAGTGTAATTAAAAGCGGTACGGTGGATGGGAATTTAACCGCTAAGGCGGTTATAAGAAACCACTATTACACCCATTTCAATTTTAAAACCCTAAGTGGAAAGATGAGGATAGATTATTCGGACGGAGAGAGCACACAAAGCGTAAGTGTTAGTTTTAGGATGGAAAAGGATAAGGCCATTTGGTTAAGCGCGCCCTTAGGAATCGTAAAAGCCTACATTACTCCGGAAAGAGTGTCGTTTTATAATAAGTTGGACAACGAATATTTTGATGGGAATTTTTCCTATTTGAGTCAATTATTGGGGACCGACCTTAATTTTCAAAAAGTACAAAACCTTCTTTTGGGAGAGCCACTTTTCGATTTACGGGAAGAAAAGTATACGGTGGATATCGCCAACGACAACTATCAGTTGAAACCAAAAAAGGTTGGAGATCTATTTAAAACACTTTTTCAAATAGAACCTTTGAATTATAGAATGGCTACGCAGCAGTTGTCGCAACCATGGGAGAAACGACTACTTGAAATCAATTATAGGAACTATCAAAAAGTAAATAAATGGATTTTGCCAGGGGAGATAGATATTCTGGCCATAGATGGAGACCATACCAATAATATTACCTTAGAATTTAGGAATATGGAGTTCAATAGGGCCTTGAATTTTCCATATAACATACCAAATGGTTTTAAAGAAATTGTATTAAATTAATATGGGAAGTAAACACTCTTATGTAATTTATTCTCTTTTATTTATGTTCATATTTATGGGCAATATTTCAAGGGCCCAGACCAATGAACAAAAAGCCTTGGAGTCCAAGAGGGAACAGCTCCAAAAAGAAATTTCGGAGATTAACCGATTATTGTTCGCGGAGAAGAAGGAAAAGGGAAATGTCTTAGAGCAGATGGAGGCTATGGACCATAAAATAAATGTACGCCAGCAGTTGATCAGGGTTACCAATCAACAGTCCAATTTACTCAATAGGCAGATAAATACCAATGTGAGGAACATTGGAAAATTGCGAAATGATCTCGCTTTTCTTAAAGAGGAATACGGGAATATGATTCAAAAGTCATATCAGAATAAATCGAGGCAGAGCAGATTGATGTTTCTGTTGTCTTCCGAGGATTTTTTACAGGCTTTTAAGCGCTTTCAATACATGAAGCAATATACCCAATACAGAAAGGAACAGGGCGAACAAATTGTGGCCAAAACGGATGAGCTTACCCAATTGAACAAAGATCTTTCGGAACAGCGTAAGGAGAAGGATAAACTTGTGGCCGAAAATACCCAGATCAAAAATCAATTGTACAAAGAAATCCAATCACAAAAGGAGTTGCTCAAGAGTATAAGAAAGAACGAAAGCAAATATGCCACGGCTATTGAAAATAAGAAGAAGGAGGCCAAGAGGATAGACGAGCAGATAGAGAGATTAATTAGAAGTGCTATTGCAGCCTCCAACAGAGAGGCCACTAAGTCTAGCAGTACTACTGCAACAAGTAGTAGTAAGTTTGTTTTAACTCCCGAAGCGACCATTGTAGCCAATAATTTCTCGGCCAACAAGGGAAAATTGATCTGGCCGGTTGAAAAGGGTATTAAAAGACAGGGTTTTGGTGTTTATAATGACGCCGTTTATCCCGGTATAAAGCACGAAAGTAATGGGGTAATCATTGCCACCGATGAAGGATCCAAGGCGAGGGCCATCTTTGAAGGGGAGGTTATCGCTATCCTGTCAGTTCCAGGAGGGAATAAGGGCGTACAGATTAAACATGGAAATTATATAAGTACGTACTACAATCTTTCCAAGGTTTATGTGAAAAAAGGGGATAAGGTAAGCACCAAGTCCGATCTGGGGGATATTTACACCAGCAAATCCAGCGGTACTACCCAATTGAAATTTTATCTGTACAAGGATACTACCCGACTTAATCCAGAGGAATGGATATATCAACTATAAAATATTTTAAAATTGAAAAATATAACGGATTTAAAAGGAAGTTTTAGGCTGCATAATGGCGTGGAAATGCCCTATTTTGGTTTAGGGGTCTATTTGTCCAAAGATGGAAAGGAAGTGGTCAATGCGGTAAAATGGGCGTTGGATGAAGGATATCGGCATATAGATACGGCTTCCATATATAAGAATGAAGAGGGTGTGGGCCAAGGGATTAAGGAAAGCGGTGTGGACCGCAAAGATATATTCGTGGTGAGTAAGGTGTGGAATAGCGATCAGGGTTATGAAAGTACTATAAAGGCATACGAATCCAGTTTAAAGCGGTTAAATTTGGATTATTTAGATCTTTACTTGGTACACTGGCCCGTAAATGGTAAGTATAAGGAGACTTGGCGTGCTATGGAATATTTGTATAAGCATAAAGGCGTTAGGGCTATTGGAGTGAGTAATTTTATGCAGCACCATCTTGAAGATTTAATGACTTCTTCGGAAATAGTCCCAATGGTGAACCAAATGGAATTTCATCCCTATTTGGTGCAACAGGAGTTGATCGATTTTTGCAATAAAAATACCATTCAGTATGAAGCCTGGTCCCCTCTAATGCAAGGGCATATCTTTGAAATGGATATAATGAAGGACCTAGCGGCAAAATACAATAAGACTATTGCCCAAATTGTACTGCGATGGGATTTGCAAAAAGGGGTTATCACGATTCCCAAATCTGCAAAAAGGGATCGAATTATTGCCAATGCCGACATTTTTGATTTTGAACTTGTTGCCGAGGATGTTAAAAAATTAGATCAATTGGACCGTGGAAAAAGATTTGGTCCCGACCCTAATAATTTCGATTTTTAATCCATAAACAAGGCCTTTAATTCGGTAGCATCCTTGGGCTTCATCTTGCCTGCAAGTACCAAACTTAGCTGCTTTCTGCGCAGCGCGGCCTCATATCGCTTAATTTCCAATGCGGTCTCTGGCCGTAGTTCGGGAACTGTCGTAGGCTTTCCGCTATCGTCAACGGCCACAAAAGTGTAGATAGCCTCGTTTACCTTGGATTTCTCGCCGTTAAACCGGTCTTCCATCCAAACATCTATAAACACTTCCATGGAGGTCCTAAAGGCTCTGGAAACGGCTGCCTCTACAGTAACTACACTTCCTACTGGAACAGCCTGGTTAAAGGCGACATGATTTACCGATGCCGTAACGGTAATTCGTCTGCTGTGGCGTCTGGCGGCAATACTGGCAGCACGATCCATTCGCGCCAACAATTCACCACCAAACAAGTTGTTCAGAGGGTTGGTTTCACTGGGCAGGACCATATCGGTCATTAAGGTACGCGATTCACTGGGCGTCTTTGACTCCATAAATTTCTTTTGGGTAAAGATACATTGGTAATATTAAGCTAAAAAGTAGAGAAGGATTTATTTTACGGAGCGCAACCAAGCCTCTGGAGATTCGGACTGCTTTATTTTCCTTAAATAATTTAAGGCTTCCTTGGCATCGTCAAAACTGCCATAGGCTACCATATGCAGTCCATATTGATTAACACCAAGATAGGATGCGTCGTATCCTTTTTCTTTAAGTTGAAGGACTTTCTTTTCAGCATTCTCCTGAATTCTAAAAGCACCGGCAATAACTTGGTGAACACCACTTTTTTTGTTTGTGGTAATATTCAAGGATATGGCAGGCAATTCAATGGGAGCTGTATTGAAAAATGTGGCTTCCTGAATATTTTTTGACACTTGCTGATGCGCTTCCTGTCTCACCAATTCTTGGTCGTAAACCTTTTCATTATAAAGGCGGTAACCAGTAAAACCTGTGGCAACGGCCAACAATATAACAGCTGCATACTTCAAATATGGCCTCAGTTTGGATTCTTTCCTAGCCTCGGGAGTAATCATAAATGGAATCTTTTCCTCCAATTCCACTACTTCCTCCTTTAAAACCTCCCTAGAGACCGGGGTGGATACAAAAGTGGACAAGCCAAAGGACGAGGTTAGGTAATTCACTTGATATGAAGGCTGAAACTGTGTTTTGCCTTCCTTGTTCAACCAGAGTTCACCAATATTGGGTAAACTTAAACGATTGCCTTCCTTTAAAAGTTTTTTCCATTTCGAGGATACAGTGGCTATCTGCTTTTGCATGTCTTCGTAAGACATTTTTTCAGCATCGGCCATGTACGAAACCAATAGTCCGTCATTGGATGTCAGTTGTTCGTTAAAGGAAATTATTTTAGAAGGAGGGTAGAACGAATTTGTGGCGTCATTGATAACGGCAGATTTCATCTGTGTCAAAAAAGCGCCAAATTCAGGCACCATTACACAATTGTATCTATAAAGCAGCTCCGCTATGTAATGTTCGGTTCCCATAAGGACAAAGATTGGAAAAAATTAACAAGTTCAAAACTCTTCACATAACTTTTTATTAACATTATATTTTATGTATTTTGTGAACAACTAAGCCGCTTCCATAAATGTCTAGAGATGAAATAATTGCTATTCTTCGGTTGCAGAACGTACCAAATATTGGTGATATAACAGCCAAAAAATTAATATCCAGTTGTGGGAGTCCTTTGGCAATTTTTGAGGAAAAAATGACTCGGTTGTTGAAATTGGATGGTATCGGTTCCGGCACCCTAAAAGGACTTATGGACAGGGAACATTTGGAGGCCGCCGAGTTGGAGTACGAATTTATAAGAAGTGGGGAAATAAACCTTCATTATTTTATGGAGGATAGTTATCCCACCTATTTAAAGCATTGTATAGATAGTCCTATTTTACTTTTTAGCCAAGGTGAGATCAATTTGAGCCGCCAAAAGATCATAAGTATTGTAGGGACTAGAAATATTACCAGTTATGGAACTTCATTTTGTGAGCAATTCATAGAGGAATTGGCACCACTGGATCCAATTATTGTAAGTGGGTTTGCTTACGGGGTGGATATTTGCGTACAGCGGGCTGCGGTAAAGCATGGTTTACAGACCATAGGGTGTTTGGCCCATGGGTTAAATCAGATTTATCCAAAGACTCATGCAAAATATGTGCAGGATATAAATAAAAATGGCGGTTTTTTCACTGAATTTTGGAGTACGAGTCAACCCGATAGGGAAAATTTTTTAAAGCGGAATCGGATTATTGCGGGAATGGGAGAAGCTACTATCGTAGTGGAATCCGCGGAAAAAGGAGGTAGTCTGGTTACCGCCGATATAGCAAACAGCTATAATCGCGATGTTTTTGCCGTACCTGGGAGAACCCAGGATAAGTACAGCAGTGGTTGCAATAACCTCATAAAACAGCAGAAGGCACAGATGCTTACGTCGGCCGCCGATCTTATCTATATGTTGGGTTGGGATTTGGAAGAAAAGGAGCCGACAATTATACAAAAGCAATTATTTGTGGAGTTGGACGATACCGAGAAGGAAATCTATGACTATTTACAGCAAAGGGGCAAACAAATGTTGGACCATATTGCACTGGATTGTAAATTGCCAATATTCAAGGTTTCCTCTATCCTGTTGAATATGGAAATGAAAGGAGTGGTAAGGCCACTTCCCGGCAAGTTGTTCGAGGCCATTTAAAAAAGGTGTGAATAGCCTGTTTATTGCATTTAATAGTGTGGCAATGGCAAAGGTCTACCTTGTTTTTAGGGGAGTCTTCGTCAAAATTTACCAACCACCTAGTTTGTCAAAGGGCGTTTTTAATTGAACAATGAAGATCTTTGGGTATTTCATCGTACTTCAATATCCCTTCAACCCATTAATCTTTTTGAGAGGACATCCGGGAATGGCATAGACCGACCAAGGGGTATGTTTTTCAAAAATTAATACCCCACCTTCATTCTTACCCTTTCCAGAACACTATCGGCCACTATTGTGGCTTTTTTAGCGCCAACAGCCAATGCTTCATCCAGTTCATTTAGGTGGTTCATATAATAATCGAACTTTTCCCTTGCCTCCCCAAAGCGTTCCAAGACCACCTCATATAGCGCCTGCTTGGCATGTCCGTAGCCATAGTTGCCGTTTAGGTAATTAGACCTCATTTCGGCAACTTGATTTTCCGTAGCCAGAATTTTGTACAAGGCAAACACATTATCCGTATCCGGATTTTTAGGAGCTTCCATAGGGGTACTGTCTGTCTGTATACCCATGATCTGTTTGCGCAATTGTTTGTCGGTTTGAAAAAGGCTTATTAAGTTGCCCTTGCTTTTACTCATTTTGGTGCCATCGGTGCCAGGGACGTACATGGTTTCTTCCTGCACCTTTCCTTCGGGCATTACAAAGGTTTCGCCTAATTGGGCATGAAACCTTGAAGCTACGTCGCGGGTCATTTCCAAGTGTTGCATTTGATCCTTGCCAACTGGGACTATCTCGGCATCGTATAAAAGTATGTCGGCAGCCATAAGCATAGGATAGAAGAACAAGCCGGCATTTACATCTTCGAGTCGGTCTGCCTTGTCCTTAAAAGAGTGGGCAAGGGTTAGTCTTTGGTAAGGAAAAAAACAGCTGAGGTACCATGCCAGTTCAGCGGTCTGGGGGATATCACTCTGGCGATAAAAAGCTGTTTTATCAATATCCAATCCAAATGCCAACCATGTAGCGGCAACAGCATAAGTGTTGCTCCGCAATTGTTCCCCATTCTTAATTTGGGTCAGTGAGTGCATATCCGCAATAAAGAGAAAGGATTCGTTTGCTGGATTGTTTGCCATTTCTATAGCAGGGATAATCGCTCCCAAAATATTTCCTAGATGAGGGGTTCCCGTACTTTGTATACCGGTTAAGATTCTTGCCATTATTTTATTTTCAAAGAAGGACAAAGGTAAAAGAAATTCTAAAGAAGGACTAAAATTATTACTTTTGACGACATGCTATTATTCCTAAAAAAATTAGGCCAGGGGCTTTACCGGATTTGGTTCTATGTTTTAGCGGTCCTTCCTATTTTATTAATGTTTCCTTTCTTGTTGCTATTTACCCTTTCCGAGAAGACATACCCACAATTTTTCTGGATGGCTCGTAATATATGGGCCAACACTATTCTTTATGGTATGGGGTGTTTTCCAGAAATTAAGTGGGAGCAAAGACTAAAAAAGGGCGAAAGTTATATGTTGGTATCCAATCACACCAGTATGCTGGATATTATGCTGATGTTAAAAGTCAGTAAAAACCCTTTTGTGTTCATAGGGAAGAAGGAATTGGTAAAGATTCCACTGTTCGGGTTTTTCTATAAAAGGGTATGTATCTTGGTGGATAGGGAGAGTGCCAAAAGTAGGACTGCGGTTTATAGAAGGGCGCAAAAGAGATTACAACAGGGGTTGAGTATTTGTATTTTTCCAGAGGGCGGGGTGCCCGAGGAACATATTATTTTGGATGATTTTAAGGACGGGGCATTTAAAATGGCCATTGCGCACAACATTCCGGTCGTACCTATGACCTTTTTGGACAACAAAAAACGGTTCTCCTTTACTTTTTATAGTGGAGGTCCGGGAAGATTACGTGTTAAGGTGCATAAATTTTTTACTACTCAAAGTATTAAGGAGTCAGACAAGACTATGCTTCGGGAATCGGTCAGGGCAGTAATATTGAATGAGCTAAAACATTCCAGCTAGACCTACGATTCCCAGGGGCGGTATGCCAGTTGTAGCTGCTTTCTTGGGAGTTAAAACTTTAAAGTGAATCCACTGTATACACCCAAGGAATATGGGTTGAAATTGCCCGAGGTATTGGAAAAAGTATTTAGTTGATATTTAAAAACCGGCTCTACATTAAATTTTAGCTTAGGGGTAAACTTATAATCCAGTCCAAGACCTACATTGGTGCTAAAATTAACGGAATTGACATTATTGGCTTCCCCCACCTCTGTCGTCTGTCCACTAGATTCCAGTACTACCGAATTATCCGTTAGAAAAAGGGAGCTTACTCCTCCAATAATATTAATGCCAAATTTGCGGTCCAAAAGTGCATAATTTAATTCCAAGGGCACTTCCAAATATCCCATTTCTTGCCCCATTGTTCCTAAACGCGTAGGGTTTTTACCGGTTACGTCCATGGCAAATACGGTTCCTGGTTTGGGAATTACATTCTCACTATTTGGGTTATTTAAAATTATGGATTGGGAGTCATTGGAATAATTAATATTACTTATTTGTCTGCCATTTGAGGCATTAAAGGAGGATGTAAAGGAGACGTCGTTGGTATCGTAGCCATAATCAACTTTATGGATACCGGAACGCACGCTTAATTTTTTGGAAATTTCATAGGCTACCGTGATACCATAACTTAGGCTTACGCCCCCCGTTTTGTTATTGGAAGCAAGAATAGAGTTGATAGGCGATCCTTCACCCAAACCATTAAAGTAAACTGGAGCGATACTTGGGCCTGCAGACCACCTTCCATCGCGGGTTTCCTCAACTTTAACGACCTCATTTTCTTCGATGGCCTCTAGAATTGATTTTTTATTTGAAGGACGGTCTTCGGAGACTACCTCCGGAGTATTCCCAATGGGCTTGTTTTCATTGTTGTTCTCCTGATGTACAATAGCTTCCTCAGTGGTAATGGACAGGTCTTTTTTGGGTAATGTATCGCTCCCTATCCCTGGTTGAATAGTAAGGGCAGGGTTTTGGCTTACTGTTTTATCAAGACGTTTTGCGTCTTTATTATTTTCTGCCAATTCCTTGGTTACAGGGGTGGGGGCAGTGGTGTTCTTTAAACCTTCTTCTGGATCGTGGTTTTTTGCATTTTCCTCGGCAATTATGCTTCTATTGTTGGTTAGGGGAATGTTGGTTTTGTCCACAGCAGTTTGGCGGGTTTTTTCCATTTGATTTTCCTCTGAAGTTTTTCCTTCATTATTGGTGATGCTGCTGGCTTCAATGGAAGATTCCTTTAAGGTGTTGGAGTCCTTGGTATTTCGGGTATTGTTTTCTACATCCGTAATAATGGGTGCTACCGATTCGGAAGTGGAAAAAGGATTGATCGCAAGAAATAGGATGGCAAGTATTGCTGCCACACCGCCAACTTTCCACCAAAGGGGAACAAGCTTTCGCGATCGTTTCTTATTATCCAAGGAAGCGGCTATGGAATCCCAAACTTTTTCGTCGGGAATTTCTTGGAAGTTGGCCAACTTCTCTTGAAATAATTTGTCTAAATTATTTTCACTCATGTTTTTAATTGTTCAGCAGGGATTACAAATGGGAGGTTACCCTTCCATTATAATTCGAGCTTTATTTGCCTCAATTTTTTCCTTTAATATCATTCTTGCCCGGGCAAGATTGGATTTGGAAGTCCCTAGGGACGTTCCTAACATTTCACTGATCTCTTTGTGGCTATAACCATCCAACACATAAAGGTTGAAGGTTAAGCGGTATTTATTTGGAAGCTCTTGCACATAACTTAGCAAGGTGGCCAAATCCAAGTTTAAATAGCCCGAATCTTCTGGCACTTCATCCTCTATATTATCTGTAACCAGTGTTAAGGTTTCCTCTTTTCTATATTTTTGAAGTACCGTATTTACTGTTATTCGCTTAATCCAGCCTTCAAAGGAACCTTGGTGTTTAAACTGGTCTATTTTATTGTAGATAGTCATAAAACTATCATGCAGATTGTCCTCGGCCTCCGTTTTATTGCGAGAGTATTTGAGACAAATGCCGAACAGTATCCGGGAATAATCCCGGTATAACTGTTCTTGTGCTTGTCTGTTCCCTTTTTTGCAATTATTTATGAGCTCTACCAGATTACTCAAAATATGGATTGGGTTATTTACTAATTCTTTAAATTGGTCGCGCCCATAACA
Organism: Arenibacter flavimaris; assembly: GCF_030291335.1. Classification (NCBI taxonomy): domain Bacteria; kingdom Pseudomonadati; phylum Bacteroidota; class Flavobacteriia; order Flavobacteriales; family Flavobacteriaceae; genus Arenibacter; species Arenibacter flavimaris. The sequence continues at coordinate 37,636 of NZ_JASWIM010000001.1, read as the reverse complement.
CTTTCGGGTGCTATTATTGCCGAACTATCTTCGTTGACTGGCACTGTAATTTCTAAATATGTTGGTTCCCCATCGGCATCCTCACCTGTCCAATATCTAAACAAATAAGGCTCATCATATAAGACCTCAAAGTTAAATGTTGCCACTAATTCTTCCCCACTACCGGAACATTCCTCTTCCTCTTCAATGACGGTACCAATAGTGACCACCTTTCTAGTTGTTAAACCTTCCTTTACAACATCAAAACCTTCGAAAAAGGTACAATTATTCGGCCTAAAGTAAGTAACTTTTATTTTATAAATTTCACCGTAATCAAATGCCTCCGGCATTTCTACAGATTTCACCTGTAGGGCTTCAAAATGATAGTTAACATCATCATCTATGTCGCACGATGTGAATAGTGTAAAAGAGGCAACAAGCAGCAAAAAGAATACTCGTTTCATGTTCTTAATATTTATTTAGTTTTAAAATGGTTTTGGAAACCTATTTTACCTAAAAAATATGAACGGACATATTTTGATTTTTAGGTACAAGCAGGTTTCATAACAATTGCTTTTGTTAATAAGATGTAAAGGGTAATTAAAGGTTGCGTGTAGAAATAAAAAATCCCGAAGAGATCGGGATTTTTAGGTTTATGACTTTACTGTTTTAATGGCTTCTTTAATTTTGCCTTCCAGTTCTTCGAGTAGTTCGGGATTATCCAGCAGCAAATTTTTTACGGCATCCCTGCCCTGGCCCAGTTTGGTGTCCCCGTAACTAAACCAGGATCCACTTTTCTTGATAATTTCAAATTCAACACCCAAGTCGATTATTTCCCCTACTTTGGAAATACCTTCCCCGTACATAATATCGAATTCGGCGGTCCGGAATGGAGGGGCAACCTTGTTCTTGACCACTTTTACCCGGGTCTTGTTTCCTTGTACATCACCATCGGTATCCTTAATTTGGGTAGATCTTCTTATATCCAAACGGACGGAGGCGTAAAACTTAAGGGCGTTACCACCAGTGGTTGTTTCCGGATTGCCAAACATAACCCCAATTTTTTCACGCAATTGGTTAATAAAGATTACGGTACAGTTTGTTTTACTGATAGAACCAGTAAGCTTTCGCAAGGCCTGTGACATTAATCGGGCATGAAGCCCCATTTTTGAGTCGCCCATTTCTCCTTCAATTTCACTCTTAGGGGTCAATGCGGCAACCGAGTCGATAACAACAATGTCGATAGCCCCGGAACGTATAAGGTTATCTGCTATTTCCAAAGCTTGTTCACCGTGATCGGGTTGGGAAATGATCAGGTTATCTATGTCTACACCAAGCTTTTGGGCGTAAAAACGGTCAAAGGCATGTTCCGCATCTATAAAAGCTGCGATGCCTCCATTTTTTTGGGCCTCTGCCATGGCGTGAAGCGTAAGTGTGGTTTTACCAGAGGATTCGGGTCCGTAAATTTCAATTACCCTTCCTCGTGGATAGCCTCCAACACCAAGTGCTACATCCAAGCCCAAAGAACCCGATGATATCACTTCTACGTCCTGCACTACACTATCGCCCATCTTCATTACGGCACCTTTGCCATAAGTTTTATCCAATTTATCCAGGGTAAGTTTAAGTGCTTTTAATTTTGCGTCTTTTTCGGAACTCATTTACATATCATATTAGGGACGCTAAAATACCAATTCTTTTTGCATTAAACCACCTATGGAGTGGATTTTATGTGAAGATATTCGGCAATTATTTTGTTCAGCCTAAGATTTTTGAATCTTCCGAAATTTATTTTAACACCTTTATTTAAAGGGTCTTACAGAATTTGTATGGCCCATTTTAGCTGCTTTTTTACAATAAGACTAAATTATTGGAGCTTTTGGACGCAACCTTTTTTTATTTGTTGCATCTAAAAAGTAACTAACTCAAATTAGGTTGCTTATTGTTCTGGTAAAACAATAAGGGTTGTGGGTCAATATTTTATTGTAATTCTATGAAAAAGAAAAATCAATATTGACCTTAAAAAGGGTCTTGATAACATCGAGATCCTTTTTTGTTTTATATACAGCCTGTATTAATTCTAAAGCCCATGTTTTTGTTTCATATTTCTTAAATGTAAGGTTACAAAGTGTTTTATGTCTTCCTGGGATTCAAAAAACAGGCATATTCCTTTTAATCCCGCCCTATAAATCTTATTTTTGCGGCCTTAAAACAATTCTTTAACTTAAAATATTAGTATAGTATGCAACTGTACAATACCTTAAGTGCAAAGGAAAGGGAGGCTCTAATAGAGGAGGCCGGATTGGACCGCCTCACCATTTCTTTCTATAAATATGCACGTATTGGCAATCCGTCAATTTTCCGTAATCATTTATTTATTCATTGGAACGAACTGGACGTTTTGGGCCGTATTTATGTGGCCCATGAAGGTATAAATGCCCAATTATCTGTTCCTGCCGTTAATTTCAATGCCTTCAAGGCCCATTTGGACAGCATCACCTTTTTGGAAAATGTTAGGTTGAACATCGCTATTGAACAGGATAACAAATCATTTTTAAAACTAAAGGTGAAGGTCCGCGAAAAAATCGTGGCCGATGGTTTAAATGACGATTCCTTTGATGTTACCAATAAGGGAATCCATGTTGATGCCGTAAAATTTAATGAACTTATTGAAGATTCCGATACCATTTTGGTAGACATGCGGAATCATTACGAAAGTGAAATAGGGCATTTTAAAAATGCCATTACCCCGGATGTGGATACGTTTAGGGATTCTTTGGATATCATAGAGAAGGATCTTGCAGATTATAAAGAGGACAAAAAATTGGTCATGTACTGTACCGGTGGTATTAGGTGCGAAAAGGCCAGTGCATATTATAAACACAAGGGCTTTAAAAATGTATATCAGCTTGAAGGTGGTATTATCGAATACACCCGCCAGGTGAATAATCTTAATTTGGAGAATAAGTTCCTTGGTAAAAACTTTGTTTTTGACCACCGTAGGGGAGAACGCATTACAGATGATGTTATAGCCAACTGCCATCAATGCGGTAACCCATGCGACAATCATGTAAATTGCGCCAATGAGGCCTGTCATTTGCTTTTTATTCAATGCGACGACTGTGCCGAGGCCATGAACCATTGCTGTTCTTTGGAATGTAAGGAAATACATGAACTCCCTTTTGAGGAACAAAAACGTCTTAGAAAGGGAAAAGTGGTGAGCAATAAGATTTTTAAAAAGGGTCGTTCCGAGGTTTTAAAGTATAAGAAGTAGTTTTTTGTTGAGGTTTCAGGCCAAAAAAGGCTTAGTTTTATCCATAACGAAGAGATTGTTTTTTTGAAGGGTGATTTAATTTTTTCTGAATTAATTGCCTCAAAAAAACAGTAGTATTTTTAAAATAATTTAGTCAAAGATTAAGTTGGAAATCTCCTTCTTGGGATTATTTTTCCTTGTTTAATGGCAGCTTTAGGTTGACAATGGAACTCTTTCTTTTCATCGCATTAAAAAAACACTATCTTTACGTTTAATAATTTTATGAACCTTTTTTAGTAAAAGTGTTACATTTTTACTAAACCAAGATACGAAATATGGGTTGTAGCAGTTGTTCAACCGGTAAGGACGGACAGCCAAAGGGATGCAAGAACAATGGTACTTGTGGCACTGATGGCTGTAATAAATTGACGGTATTTGATTGGCTTTCCAATATGTCACTGCCAAATGGGGAAAAACCATTTGATTGTGTGGAAGTCCGTTTTAAAAATAGCAGAAAAGAATTCTTCAGAAATTCCGAAAATCTTTCACTTTCCATTGGTGATATAGTGGCTACACAGGCTTCTTCCGGTCATGATGTGGGAATGGTTACACTTACCGGGGAATTGGTAAGGGTGCAAATGAAGAAGAAAAAAGAGGATTACAATAATCCGGAACTTCCCAAACTTTACCGAAAGGCTTCCCAAAAGGACATCGATATTTGGCAAAAATGTAGGGATAGGGAAGAGGAAATTAAAAAGAGGGCCAGGGAAATAGCCATTGTTCTTAAACTACAGATGAAAATCTCGGATGTGGAATTTCAAGGAGATGGTTCCAAGGCTACCTTTTATTATACAGCGGAGGAACGGGTAGATTTCCGACAGTTGATCAAGGACATGGCCAAGGCTTTTGGTATCCGCATTGAAATGAGGCAAATTGGCTACCGTCAAGAAGCCCAACGTTTGGGAGGAATAGGTTCCTGTGGAAGGGAATTGTGCTGCTCTACATGGCTTACCGATTTTAGGTCGGTAAGTACTTCGGCGGCCCGCTATCAGCAGTTGTCGCTTAATCCCCAAAAACTTGCAGGGCAATGTGGTAAGCTTAAATGCTGCCTTAATTACGAATTGGACGTTTATTTGGATGCCCTAAAGGATTTTCCAGGCCAGGATACCAAACTTTTCACCGAAAAAGGAATGGCCTTCTGTCAGAAAGTAGATATTTTTAAAGCTACACTTTGGTTTTCCTATAAGGACGAACCTGCCAATTGGCATGTCTTATCCAAAGACCAGGTTTTGGAGGTCATGGAAAAGAACAAGAAGCGGGAGAAAGTAGCCAGTTTGGAGGAATATGCGGTTGACAATGTTCAGGAGGTTGAAAAGGTATTTGAGAATGTGGTAGGACAGGATAGCCTAACGCGATTCGATACCCCAAAGAAGAGAAGGTCCAATAGGAATAATAAGAAAAAAAAGCGAAGCAATTATAAAAAAAGGCCTACCAACAATGCTTAAGAGTTTAGGGGTATTTTTTTTAGTAATTTTTATGGTTTCCTGCGATATGCAAACCGTAAAGTCCGATTATAGTCCAACACAGAATGGACGATGGAATAGGGATAGTGTGGTAAAATTTTCCTTCCAAGAGCTGGATACACTCCAAAAGTATAATATGTTCATCAACCTGAGAAATGATGGGACATACCCCTACAGCAACCTTTTTTTAATTGCGGAGTTAAAGTTTCCCAATGGCGATGTGGTAAGGGATACTTTGGAATATGAAATGGCCAAACCTGACGGAGAGTGGTTGGGAACGGGCTATGGCAGTTTAAAGGAAAACAAATTATGGTATAAGGAAAACGTCGTTTTTCCAGCTTCAGGCGTATATACATTAGAAATTTCCCATGCCATGCGTAAAAATGGCCAAGTAGATGGAATAGTGGAATTGGAAGGTATTACCGATGTGGGGTACCTAATCGAAAAAAGTAATCAGTAGGCTTATGGCAACAGCTACCAAAAAGAAGAAAAAAAGCAACAACAATTTTTTTAAGTTCATTAAGTGGTTTTGGATTCTCTTTTTTATAGGGGTTTTTTCCGGAGTTATGATTTTCCTTTTAGCTTCCTGGGGTGCCTTTGGAGCCATGCCGGAATATGAGCGCTTGGAAAATCCACAGACCAACTTGGCCAGTGAAATTATTTCCTCTGATGGAGAAACATTGGGCAAATTCTATTTGGACGACAATAGGACCGATGTAGACTATGAGGAGTTGCCGAAAACCTTGGTACAGGCTTTGGTGGCTACCGAAGATGCCCGTTATTATGAGCATTCGGGAATAGATGCAAGGGGAACACTAAGGGCCTTTGCCTATTTGGGTAAAAAGGGTGGGGCCAGTACCATATCCCAACAATTGGCAAGACAATTGTTTGTAGGGGTACGTTCCAAGAATATTTTCGAGACCATTACCCAAAAAATAAAAGAGTGGGTACTTGCCATTAGGTTGGAACGCAGTTATACCAAAGAAGAAATTATTAAGATGTATCTTAATATATACGATTTTAACTATAATGCCGATGGTATTAGATCTGCTTCCCGTATTTATTTTGGTAAAGAGCCTAAAAACCTAAAAATTGAAGAGTCTGCAGTTCTGGTGGGTATGCTTAAAAATTCTTCTTATTACAATCCTATCCGACGTGAAGAATTGGTCTTTAATCGAAGAAATACGGTTTTGTCCCAGATGGCGAAATATGATTATATAACCGAAAAGCAGAAGGATTCCTTACAGGCCTTGAAAATGGATATTAATTTTAGCCCTGAATCCCATCGAGAAGGATTGGCTACCTATTTTAGGATGTACCTTCAAGGGTTTATGAACAGATGGATTAAAGATAACCCCAAGCCGGCCTTGAAAGGAGAAAGTGATAAATGGAACATTTATTTGGACGGGTTGCGTATTTACACCACCATAGATTCGCGCATGCAAAAAAATGCGGAGGATGCGGTGGCAGAACATATGAAGCGGCTACAAGCCGAGTTTTTTCATCAAAACACCCCTGACCGTAATAAAACGGCACCCTTTATCCAAGAGGTTGATGGGGAAATTGATCGGATTATGGAGAGAGCTATTAAATCCTCGCACAGATGGCACAACTTAAAGGATCAGGGAAAAAGTGAAAAGGAAATAAGGGCTTCCTTTAACGAGCCGGTGGAGATGACCGTTTTTGATTGGAACAGTGAAACCAAGGAAAAAGATACGGTAATGACGCCCATGGACTCTATTAAGTACTATAAATCCTTTTTAAAGACGGCCATGATGTCCATGGAACCACAAACGGGACATGTAAAAGCCTGGGTAGGCGGTATAGATTATAAACATTTTCAGTATGACAATGTTATCCAAGGAGCAAGGCAGGTAGGATCTACATTTAAACCTTTTGTTTATGCTGCCGCCATTGACCAATTGCGTCTTTCGCCCTGTGATATACTTCCGGACAATCAATATTGTATTGAAGCTAATAAACACGGGAATCCAGATCCTTGGTGTCCAAAGAATTCAGATGGTAAATATTCCGGGGAAATGCTTACCCTTAAAAATGCTTTGGCCAATTCAGTGAATACTATCACTGCCCAATTGATTGATAGGGTGGGGCCCAAAGCAGTGGTATCTATAGCCAAAAATCTGGGAATTACAGGGGACATACCGGAAGTACCTTCCATTGCCTTGGGAACTGCAGACCTTAATGTATATGAGATGGTGGGGGCCTACGGTACCTTTGCCAATCAAGGGGTATACGTTAAACCGGTCATGGTAACCAGGATTGAGGACAAGAATGGTACGGTACTCTACGAGTATGTGCCGGAAACCAAAGATGTATTGAGCAAGGATGTGTCCTATGCCATGCTAGATCTTATGTCAGGGGTAACCCAAGGGGGATCTGGGACAAGATTAAGAACCACAGGAGCAGAGAAATATAGGCCGGAATATAAGGAGATCATAACAGGTTATCCATATGAATTTAAAAACCCAATTGCCGGTAAAACGGGTACTACCCAGAACCAAAGTGACGGTTGGTTTATGGGAATGGTCCCCAACCTGGTAACCGGAGTATGGGTAGGCGGAGATGACAAGGCCGTTCATTTTAGGACCATTACCTACGGACAGGGAGCTTCCATGGCTTTGCCAATTTGGGGCTTGTATATGAAAAAGAATTATGCCAACAAGGAATTGGGTATTTCCGATGGGGAATTTGAAAAGCCGGAGAATTTATCCATAAATGTGGATTGCTCCAAAGCATCAATGGAGGAGGACAATAAAATAGATATAGAGGACGATTTGGATTTTTAGTACCAAAAAAAATTATAGCCTAAATGCCCTTGCTTTTATCAAAAAGTTAAGGGCATTTTTCGTTAAAAACCCTTATTTTAGAAAGAGCAAGTTAATAAGTTAAATTAAGAAGGTTTTATATGATACGAAAAACAGTTGCCAACGTGGAGGAGGCCCTGGAAGGGGTAAAGGACGGTATGACTCTTATGCTCGGAGGATTTGGATTATGTGGTATTCCAGAAAATACGATTGCGGAATTGGTGAAGATGGGGGTCAAAGATTTAACTTGTATTTCCAATAATGCCGGAGTGGACGATTTTGGTCTAGGGCTCTTGTTGCACAAAAGACAGATAAAGAAAATGATCTCTTCGTATGTGGGGGAGAATGATGAGTTTGAACGGCAAATGTTGAGCGGCGAATTGGACGTTGAATTGACCCCACAAGGTACGTTAGCGGAGAAATGTAGGGCCGCACAGGCCGGTTTCCCCGCCTTTTATACCCCAGCTGGTTATGGAACCGAAGTGGCGGAAGGCAAAGAGACAAGGGAGTTCAATGGAAAGATGTATGTGCTGGAAGAAGCCTATAAGGCCGATTTTTCATTTGTCAAGGCCTGGAAGGGCGATGAGGCGGGGAATTTAATATTTAAGGGAACTGCCCGAAACTTTAACCCGGCCATGAGCGGCGCTGCCAAGATTACCGTGGCCGAGGTGGAGGAGTTGGTGCCGGCAGGACAGTTGGATCCCAACCAAATCCATGTCCCTGGAATTTTTGTGCAACGTATCTTCCAAGGTAAGAATTACCAGAAAAGAATTGAACAGTTGACAATACGGAAAATTAATTGATTTGAAAGTTATCGGATTTGAAAATTTGATAATATGAGGAATGATAGGGAAAATTTAATAGTTAAGAAAACATTTGATTTCTCCTTGCAAATTATTGAATATTGTGAGCAACTTCGAACTTTAGATAAGTATGAAATGGCATCTCAATTGTTTAAAAGTGGAACTTCTATTGGAGCAAATTCATGGGAGGCTCAAAATGGGGAGAGTTCTGCCGACTTTATACATAAATTTAAAATTGCGGCTAAAGAGGCTGATGAAACTTTATATTGGATAGAACTTTGCCAGGCCTCAAGGCACTATCCAAATCCGCAAGAAGAACTTTTTTCGGAGTTAAAATCTATTATTCGAATTATCTCGAAAATTATAGGCACAAGCAAACGTGCCAAATTATCAAATTAACTAATTATCAAATCAACAATTATGTTGGACAAAAACGGAATAGCAAAACGCATTGCAAAGGAAGTGAAGGACGGATATTATGTAAACCTAGGAATCGGGATACCTACCTTGGTGGCCAATTTTGTAAGGGACGATATAAGTGTGGAATTTCAAAGTGAAAACGGGGTGTTGGGTATGGGGCCGTTTCCGTATGAAGGGGAAGAGGATGCCGACATTATCAATGCAGGCAAACAGACCATCACAACCCTGCCAGGAGCCTCGTTTTTCGACTCTGTAACGAGCTTTGGGATGATTCGGGGTCAACATGTAGATCTCACAATTTTGGGAGCCATGGAGGTTTCTGGGAATGGGGATATTGCCAATTGGAAAATTCCGGGAAAAATGGTCAAGGGAATGGGCGGGGCTATGGACCTGGTGGCTTCTGCAGAGAACATCATTGTTGCCATGATGCATACCAATAGGGCTGGTGAATCCAAGTTGTTAAAGAAATGCACTTTGCCATTAACCGGAGTTGGGTGTGTAAAAAAAATTGTGACCAATTTGGCCGTACTGGATGTAACTCCCGACGGATTTAAATTGTTGGAAAGGGCACCTGGTGTTAGCGTCGATGAGATAGTGAAAGCTACTGAAGGGAATTTAATTGTAGAAGGCGATATCCCAGTGATGGATATTTAACGGGTCTGTTCAATTAAGTATCTCCTATTTTATTAGTGAAACTCAATTTTGAGAAGTCAGTAATACGCACTTAAAATTGCAAGTTGACACTATCCCGCATTTTTCGGCGGGATCTAGGTACAATACCTTATATTGAATTTTATCATACGCTAAAATGAAAAGTCGCTATTTAACATTTTGGAGAGGGTTATTTATCGATCTAATTAACTATTTTTATACGCATACAACAATTACTGTATATTTCACAACAATTTTTTAAATGTTGCGTTAATCTGATTTATATTGCAATCATTAACAGAAGTTAAACCCCAAATTTAACAACTACTAAACCTAAATTATTATGGAAGCCCAAATTAACCACACCCGTACACAAAAGGAAATTCAAGTTTATCGCAATGACTTTTTTACAGGCATTGTACGATTGACCAAAAAATTATTTATGCTGTAGGCATAAATCAATAGCTTATAAAAGGAGCACTTCTTTAGAGGAGTGCTCCTTTTTTTGTTTTCATCCTAGTGAAAAGTCGTATTTTAGGAAGAAAAGCAAAGCAATGAAACTACATTTGAGGCCGTGCTCCATCAGCGATTTGGAAGTTTTGGCTAAACTAGGCAGAAGGACTTTTATAGAGGCTTTTGAAAAGGACAATAAGCCGCAGGATTTTAAGGAATATCTTAAAACTTCTTTTGGAGAGGATACGCTTCTAAAGCAGTTACGGGATATTAATTCTTCCTTTTATTTTATATATAGGGATTCCAGCTTGGTGGGATATATAAAATTAAATGAAAATGAATCCCAAACGGATATTAGGGATAGTTGTTCCATGGAGTTGGAACGGATCTACGTGCTGGCCGAATTTCAAGGCCAAGGAATTGGGGAGTGGATAGTACGGCAGGTAATGTCCATTGCAAAAGCCAAAAATAGGTTGTATGTGTGGCTTGGTGTTTGGGAGGACAATCCTAAAGCTATTAAATTTTATCAAAGAATGGGGTTCTATAAGTTTGGTAGTCATCCTTATTTTATTGGCAATGATGGGCAAACGGATTGGTTAATGCGATTGGACCTACAGGAGGGAGTGTCTATATAGATTCCATATACTACAGCTTACATAGTATTTCGGTGGCCTTTTCCAAAGTTTCGTTGGTCTTGGCGAAACAGAATCGTACTAGATGTTTGTCAATTCCCTTGGTATTAAAGCCTGAAATGGGAATACTGGCTATACGATGTTCTGTAACCAGGCGTTCGGCAAAGGCTTCGTCAGGTTCTTGGCTAATACCACTATAATCCACTAATTGGAAGTAGGTACCTTGGGAAGGTTTTATTTTAAACCTTGAAGAAGATAGTCCTTCTAGGAATAGATTTCGCTTTTCTTGATAAAATTGGTTGAGGCCTAAATAATGTTGGGGTTCTTTTAAATAAGAGGCTAAGGCTTTTTGAACGGCATGATCCGCACTAAACACATTAAACTGGTGGGTTTTACGAAATTCGTGCATTAGTTCGGCCGGGCCTGCGCAATATCCCATTTTCCATCCGGTTATATGGAATGTTTTTCCAAAGGAACCACATACAAAAGTACGGGAGGCAAGTCCGTCAAATTTTGAGGCACTTTCATGTACAAGGCCATCAAAGATAATATGCTCGTAGACTTCATCACTAATGACGATTATATCTGTTTTGTCAAGGCTCTGCTGTAATTGAAGCATATCTTCCTTGGAGAAGATTGTACCGCTTGGATTGTGAGGAGTGTTGATGATGACCATTTTGGTTTTGGAGGTAATCTTGGAACGGAATTCCTGCCAATCTACCTTAAAATCCGTATTGCTTAGTTGAACAAATACAGGAATGCCCCCATTGACCTCAATGGCGGGCTCATAACAGTCGTATGCTGGTTTAATGACCATAACCTCATCACCATGGCCAATAAACGTTGTGATAATGGTAAAAATGGCCTGTGTGGCTCCGATGGTTACTGTTATTTCATTATCTGGGTTATAGCGCCGGCCATATAATTGCTCCAACTTCTTTGAAATCCCTTCCCTAAGTTCCATTACCCCTGCCATAGGGGCATATTGATTGTATCCTTGTTTCATGGCTTGGGATACCAAGTCTATTAGGGTAGGATCGGGCTCAAAATTGGGGAACCCTTGTGAAAGATTTATTGCCTCGTGTTTCTGAGCCAATTGCCCCATTGTAGTAAAAATCGTAGTTCTTACATTAGGAAGCTTAGAGAATATTTTGTGATTGTATTTGGGCATTGGAGCGCGTTTGAATTTGTAATTGGCAAATTAGTTTTGCTGTGATTGTAAATGTTGAATTACCTGATTTAGACATAGATCCAATTCTTTCTTAATCTCCCGTTCCCAAAAACGGAATACGGTATAGCCCATTTGTTGTAATTCTTGGTTTACTTCCCTATCGCGTTGAATATTGCGTTCAATTTTTGGAATCCAGAACTCTTTGTTTGTTTTAATCCTTTGTTTCCGCTCCTCCCAATTATACCCGTGCCAATATTCGCCATCAATGAAGATGGCGGTTTTATATTTATTTAGGACAATGTCCGGTTTGCCAATCAATTTCTTGTAATCTACCCTATATCTATATCCTGCCGCCCATAGGGCTTTTCTAAATTTGAGTTCGGGAATGGTGTTTTTACCTCTAATTTTTCCCATGATCTTAGAACGCTCAGGGGTGGTATAAAAACCGGACTCCTCATTAAAACGCGGAACGATTATCCTTTCTTCCTTATATTTTTTTGGCATATTTAAAGATACTGGATTTTCCAGAACTGGATAAAGAAAAACCCCATTCCTGAAAAGGGATGGGGTCTGTTTCTGTAGAAAATAAATTATATTTTAATACTACTATCCTTTTATGCTTGCGGCAAAGAACTCCCTGTTCATACGGGCAATGTTTTCCAAGGATATTCCTTTAGGACATTCTACTTCACAAGCCCCTGTATTGGTACAGTTTCCAAATCCTTCCAAATCCATTTGCGCGACCATATTCTTCACTCGGTCCGTAGCTTCAATACGTCCTTGTGGAAGTAGGGCATATTGGGATACTTTTGCCCCAACAAACAACATGGCCGAGGAATTTTTACAACTTGCTACACAGGCGCCACAACCAATACAGGTAGCGGCATCCATGGCCGTATCCGCTGCGTGCTTATCAATTGGAATGGCATTGGCATCCTGGGTATTTCCAGAGGTGTTGACGGAAATAAAACCACCGGCCTGTTGAATCCGATCAAAGGAACTACGGTCTACCACCAAATCCTTGATTACCGGAAAGGCTTTTGCCCTAAACGGCTCAATAGTAATGGTGTCGCCATCCTTGAACATTCGCATATGTAATTGGCAGGTAGTAACCCCTCTATCCGGACCATGGGCTTCCCCGTTGATGTACATGGAGCACATACCGCAAATACCTTCGCGACAGTCATGGTCAAAAGCAACAGGTTCTTCGCCTTTGTTGGTGAGCTGTTCGTTCAAAACATCCATCATCTCAAGGAATGACATATGTTCTGAAATCTCGGTCACCTTATATTCGACCATTTTACCTTTGTCCTGTGGTCCTTTCTGTCTCCAAATTTTTAATGTAAGATTCATTCTTATAGTTTATTAGCCAAAAGCCAATAGGCATTAGTTACTTGTCTATCGATTTAATGAAGGCGTTTAACATTTTACTTTCTTCGGTTATTAAAACTTGTATTCTATTATAACTATCGGTTGAAATAAAGTTTAATTCTTTAGCAATTATTAATTGGGTTTCCAATTCCAATAAAGATCCTCTTGAAATTTTTAAGAATTGAATATAATTCTCAGTGTAATTCCGACCCCATCCTTCGGCAATATTTGAAGGTATTGATATAGAGGAACGTTTAATTTGACTTTGTAAACCGAATAACTCGTCATTTGGGATTTATTGGCATAATAAATAAATTTCCTTAACGATATCTATTCCTTTTTGCCAGATCAGCAAGTCTTTATACGTTCTTACTTCATTCATATGGGCAACCTCCATTTATTTTTGGCTAATGCCTATTGTCTTTTGCCTATTTATAACTTCTTTGTTTTAATTCTATATCCTTAAATTCCAATTGTTCCTTGTGCAAAACGGCCTCTGAAGGTTCTCCTTTGAATTCCCAAGCAGCTACAAAAGCATAATCTTTATCGTTACGTTTTGCTTCCCCTTTTTGCTCTCCATCAATTTCCACGGATTCTTCACGGAAATGTCCTCCACACGATTCCTCCCGCATTAAGGCATCCTTGGCAAACAATTCGCCCAATTCCAAGAAATCCGCCACGCGTCCTGCTTTCTCCAATTCCGGATTCATTTCATTGGCTGATCCAGGAACCTTTACTTCCTTATAAAATTCTTCACGTATCGCCTTAATTTCTGACATGGCTTCTTTTAGGCCTTCAGCGTTACGGGACATACCACATTTGTCCCACATAACTTTGCCCAAGCGTTTATGGAAATAATCAACTGAATGGGTTCCATTGTTGTTGACAAAGAAGTTGATCCTATCCGTTACTTCCTTTTCGGCTTGATCAAATTCCGGCGTATCTGTAGGAATTTTTCCAGTCCTAATTTCATGGGAAAGATAATCCCCTATAGTGTACGGGAGCACAAAATAACCATCGGCCAAGCCTTGCATTAAGGCAGATGCTCCCAAACGGTTGGCACCGTGATCTGAAAAATTGGCTTCCCCAATACAGTAAAGGCCTTCTACGGTAGTCATTAGATTGTAATCTACCCAAACACCCCCCATGGTATAGTGGGTTGCGGGATAGATCATCATTGGGGTCTTGTATGGATTTTCGTCTACGATTTTTTCGTACATCTGAAACAGGTTCCCATATTTCTCCTCCACTACTGCTTCGCCAAGTGCTGTAATTTTTTCTTTGGTTGGATTTTGTATACCATGGATTTTGGCCTGTTCCAAGCCATACCTTTCAATGGCGGATTTAAAATCCAGATACACGGCTTCTCCAGTGGCATTAACGCCGTAACCGGCATCACACCTTTCTTTTGCAGCTCTGGAAGCCACATCACGTGGTACCAAGTTTCCAAAAGCAGGATATCTTCTTTCCAAATAGTAGTCCCTTTGTTCCTCGCTCAATTGGGTTGGTTTTAATTTTCCTTCCCTAATGGCCAATACATCTTCCATGTTTTTAGGAACCCATATACGGCCATCGTTACGCAATGACTCGGACATTAAGGTCAATTTGGATTGATAATCTCCGGACCGAGGGATACAGGTTGGGTGAATTTGGGTATAACATGGGTTGGCAAAAAAGGCCCCCTTTTTATGTATTTTCCAAGCCGCTGTGGCGTTGGACCCCATGGCATTGGTAGAAAGGAAGTATACGTTGCCATAACCCCCCGATGCAATTACTACAGCGTGTGCCGAATGGCGTTCTATTTCACCGGTAACCAAGTTACGGGCAATAATACCACGTGCTTTGCCATCCACCTTTACAACATCGAGCATTTCATGCCTGTTATACATTTCAATTTTACCACGGGCAATCTGCCGGTTCATGGCAGAATAGGCTCCTAACAATAATTGTTGGCCCGTTTGCCCTTTGGCATAAAACGTTCGGGATACCAATACTCCACCAAAAGAACGGTTGTCCAATAATCCACCATAATCCCTTGCAAAAGGGACACCCTGTGCCACACATTGATCTATTATATTGGCCGAAACCTCTGCCAAACGGTACACGTTGGCCTCTCGGGAACGGTAATCCCCTCCCTTTACTGTATCATAAAACAAACGATAGATAGAATCGCCATCCCCTTGATAGTTTTTTGCGGCATTTATACCCCCTTGGGCAGCAATGGAATGCGCTCTACGTGGTGAATCTTGATAGCAGAACGCCTTAACCCTATAGCCTAGCTCGGCTAGGGTTGCCGCGGCAGAACCCCCTGCAAGGCCGGTACCAACAACAATAACGTCGATGTTTCGCTTATTGGCAGGATTTACCAAGTTTATTTTATCCTTATAGGTAGTCCATTTATCCTTTAATGGGCCTTTTGGTATTTTAGAATCCAATACAGACATAGAATTGTATTATTAATGGTTAAAATGGTGAAAAAGTGCAATGAAAATAAATCCTAATGGAATTAAAACAGCGTATGCCTTTCCAAATCCTTTTAACCCTTTTACATATTTATTGTTGGCACCAACAGACTGAAATGCTGAACTAAAGCCATGTAGTAGGTGCAATGATAGAAAAACGAAACCTAAGCAATAAAGGGCAACCCTCCATATAGGTTCAAATTTATGGGTAAGTTCTTCATAATAACGAAAACCTTCCCCATCGGCCAATAGACCGGACATATCTCCTTGTATATATTTAGTGTTGATTTCTGGAAACCAGAAATCCAAGAAATGAATAATTAAGAAAACAAGGATAAAGCCACCGCTCCAGATCATATTCCTACTCATCCAAGTGGAATTGGCAGCACCGTTATTTTTGGCATAATTAATGGCACGGGCGTTCCTGTTTTTTATTTCCAACACAAATCCCATTACAAAGTGATAGATCACCCCAAAGAGCAGTACGGGTTGCAAGGCATATTGAACCAAGGCATTGGTGCCCATAAAATGGGAGGTTTCATTAAAGGTATCCGGACTAAACACGGATAGGATGTTAATGGCAAAATGTTGAAGGATAAAAATCATTAGAAAAAAGGCGGAAAGGGCCATAGTGTACTTTCTGCCTATAGAAGAGTTTAAAAATCCACTCATTATTTATTTGTTTTGATGGCAAATTTACTCTACAATCGAATTATTAACAAACTTTGTTGAATTTATGTACAGTATTTAGAACCAATTTAAAGAATTCCACAATAATAGATCGGAAATTACTTGAAAATCTTCTTGGTTCAGTGGATATAATAGTTGGGAAACGGCATATTTTCCTTGATACACTATTCCCAAAGCGTCCTGATAATCGGCTTAATTCCGCTATTAAAAGGTGGTATAAGAGGTATTGCTATCAAAATATGTTTAGCATATTTTCTGTATTATATGAAAGTTTTTTCGTGTTAAATTATTTAATTCAGGGTAGTGCATCCATACTTTTATTGGTTTCCATGCGTTAGAAACTAACCGTAATATAAATTGGAATAATTGGATGGTATTCTGGAAAAACTGGTCTTTTAATATAAAATTCTCTTTAATTGCTTTTTTTATAACTGCAATATTGGGCCTTGTAAGCATGGGCGCTTTGGGAGGTTTGTTGTATTACCCGGTTTCTTTTTTATTTGCATCTTATCCCTCACTGGATGATTGGAGTGGGGATTGGGTGTGGCCCAGTGTTATTATGGTGGGGATGTTATGGTCCTTTGGATTCGTGTTTGCTGCGTTAGCTTGGTACTACATTCAAAAAATAACCCAATCCAAAATGCTACTTATTATCGCATACCTACTTATATTATGGTTATGGGCCGCATTGCTATGGTGTTGGAGGATTATGGTCCATATAGACCAAATATCCCAGGGGAATTAAGCCGTAATTGGTGGAGGGCGTTACCGCCTTTTACATGATATATGGAAATATCACATCTATCCTACTTTTCCAATTCCGCAATAAACACTTTTGACTGGGTTTCAATAATGGCTTGGGCCCCTAAAATAGCCTTTTCCAAAATTACCTTGTTTTCCGGGGATGCCAAGTCTATTGTAGATGCAATGGCTTTTATATACCAATCTTCCCAAGCCTTTATAATAGTAATCTCGTTTTCCACGGGATTCCCGCCTTTTACAGATTTTTCACTCAGCAAAAACTCTTCAGCAAGACGGTTGGTGGCCGCGTCCTTCACTATTTGAACAATATCCATTGCTGTATAGGAATCACCATTTACCAGGGTCAACGCACTGGCCAATGATGCAATACCCACATTTTTAAGTGTTTCTTGTGAAACCTTATCCATTCTATCTTTATCTGTATGATAAAACTGGTCTGTGAAATGCCAAAACAACAATCCGGGAATATTGTTGTCCAAAAATGGAGTGTGGTCGCTGCCACCTTCATAAGGATTGGTATTTACTTCCCAATGGGCCACTTTACCTTGTTTCATGAAACTATGGATCATAAAGTCGTTTAGGTAATGGGGTTTCATATCCTCCAAGCCAAGTAACTTACCGCCCCATTCCGTATGCTTATCTTTTCCTCTGGTCCAGATGGCACTGGGGTCCGGCATTTTTTCGATTAGGAACGAACCTCCGGTTATGGCTGTATTTTCACCAACCATATCCAAACTAAGGCCCCACTTGATTTTGGCAGCCCTTTTTTCATTTTCTTGCAGATACCTTTTGGTGGATATAATTTCGTCGCCCCAAAGGAAGGTCATGGTTCGCCGGGCATCAATACTTTCATTCCCGATTAATTTGGCGGCAATTGTTGCCATTTCCAATTGCACACCCACACCACTGGCATTATCATTGGCGCCCGGCTCCTGCACGTGGGCACTGAAGACTATGCGCTCATCCGGTATTTCAGAGCCCTTTATATTGGCCACTATGGTTAATTCTTCAGAGGGATATATTTTGGTGGAAATATGTACATTGGCCATAAGTTTGCCTTTTTCCAATGCCGACACCAACCTTACTTTGGCTTGATGGGAAAGCGCAATTCCCCAAGAATTTTTTGTATCATAGGGAAGGCTTCGAAATTGAATGGCATTTTCGTTTTTTTCGGGTTGTAAATAGGCGGGATTATCGTAACTAACAATGCCCACTGCCCCCTTTTTTAAAACACCTTCCTTATATATTTCCAAAATATTGGATTCCGTAAAAATAATTTTACCCTTTACGGACTCCTTTTGTAGGTCATTTATGTCCTTAACATAGATTATTTCGGTGGTAATTCCATTTTTTGGTGTAGAAGTCGAATTTAGGTAAACCATGTTTCTGTTGGAGGTATAGGAAAGCAATGGCTCCTTGTCTCCTATAAGGGTAATCTCCGCATCTACAATTTCCCAGGTGGGTAGCTGTAAAGGTCTTTTTTCAATCCTGTAAGTGAAGCGATCCATATTGGAGGCATTTTCTTCCAAGACATATCCTGCGGTCTCTAAATCGGTTGCAATTTTATGGATACTTTTGTTGTATCCCCCATTGCCTACTACACGCCAAAACTGCTCCACGAAGGCCGTGGTCTCATAGGCCTTATCCCCAGAGATGTTACTTCTAAGGATCTTTAAATAATCCTCCGTAGTAACTGCAGAAATATTTACTTGGCTCCAGCCTAGGCTAAAGGTACTTATAAATAGGAGGAGTAGATTTTTACTCATAATATTGGATAGTACTTAAAATTGTTACATACCGTGGCAAACCATTTGTAATATTACAAAATGATAGAGCGAAGATATGCTATTTTGGAATTTAGTAGGACGGTAAGAGGAGCTTTTAAAATTCATTTAACGCTTTGTGGATAATACACTTCCTATTTCTTAAATTTGGTCACAAAATTATAAGAATGAAGTATCAGCAAATTGAGAACAGCTTGTTTATAAAGAACCGCAAGAAATTTATGGCCAGAATGAAGCCAAAAAGTATTGCTGTTTTTAATTCCAATGACCTTTAT
Source organism: Arenibacter flavimaris (assembly GCF_030291335.1). Classification (NCBI taxonomy): domain Bacteria; kingdom Pseudomonadati; phylum Bacteroidota; class Flavobacteriia; order Flavobacteriales; family Flavobacteriaceae; genus Arenibacter; species Arenibacter flavimaris. The sequence goes on along the minus strand of NZ_JASWIM010000001.1, from coordinate 18,582 downwards.
CCCATAGGGGCCGATAGTACCATGCCCTTTGAGCAGAACCGGGACCTGTTTTATTTAAGTGGTGCCGATCAGGAGGAAACCATTTTGTTGTTGTGCCCGGACGCTCATGAGAAAAAGCATAGGGAAGTCTTGTTTGTGAGGGAGACCAATGCACACATTGCAGTCTGGGAAGGGGAAAAATTGACCAAAGAAAAAGCCACCGAGGTATCTGGTATCGAAACCATTTATTGGTTGACCGATTTTGATAAGATCTTTTATGATCTTATGACCGAAGTGGAAATGGTATATTTTAATACCAACGAGCATTACCGTCAGGCTGTTGAGACCCAAACCAGGGAAGATAGGTTTATAATAAAATGCAAACAGGATTATCCTGCGCATCTATGGGCCAAAAGCAGTCCTATTTTACAGGAAATTAGGGGGGTGAAGGAGCCGGAGGAGATTGCGATCATGCAGACGGCCTGTAATATTACAGAGAAGGGATTCAGGCGTCTGTTGCAGTTTGTAAAGCCGGGGGTTATGGAGTACGAGATCGAAGCCGAATTGCTTCACGAATTTATTCGTAATAGGTCCAAGGGCTTTGCCTATTCCCCTATTATAGCGTCGGGCAACAATGCCAATGTGCTACATTATATAGAAAATAATCATGAATGTAAGGATGGGGATATGTTATTGTTGGATGTAGCAGCAGAATACGCCAATTATTCCAGTGATCTTACCCGTACCATTCCCGTCAACGGGAGGTTTACCCCAAGGCAGAAAGTGGTTTATGAAGCTGTTCTTCGGGTAAAGAACGATGCCACCGCCATGTTGGTTCCTGGTGCCATGTGGGGGGAATACCATCAGGAAGTAGGCAAGTTAATGACTTCAGAGTTGTTGGGATTAGGCTTGCTGGATAAAGCCGATGTTCAAAATGAGGATAAGGACTGGCCCGCCTACAAAAAATATTTTATGCACGGTACTAGTCATCACATTGGTTTAAATACCCACGATTACGGCGCATTAAAAACGCCTATGGTGGCCAATATGGTATATACTGTGGAGCCAGGAATCTATATTCCGGAGGAAAAAATGGGGATTAGATTAGAAGACGATGTGGTAATCCAAGAAAAAGGGGCTCCTTTTAACCTCATGGCAAATATCCCTATTGAGGTAGAGGAGATAGAAGAGTTGATGAATGCCAATATTTAAGGCATTACCATAATTTATTATAGAAGGGCTGGTATGAACCAGCTCTTTTTTATTTTCAGGATCTTTTTTAATTAGACTTCTTGGATGATAAGTATTCACGTATAAGGTTTGAAGCCACAAAAACAGTTAGAGCCGGCAAAATCCATCCCAATCGGTATTCACTGAGGGGTATCCAGTAAAAAAAATCCTTTTTAGGGGCCCAATTCCCCAAGCTGTTCAAAAAATCCGGGATACTAAAAATGACGGTAGTGAATACCACAGCCTTAAACACCATTGGTGAGGCCCATTTCTCTGGCATTACATTAAGCAGAATCAATATAATGGTAATAGGATAAATGAACATAAGCGCCGGAAAAGCTACCGTAATAATATAGGCAACATCAAACTGCCCCATTGTAATCCCAAGAAGACAGCCCATTATTGCTGTTATGAGATAGGCATGTTTGTATTTTGGGAGTCGGTCCTTGATAAAATCAGCGGTTCCTGTAACAATGCCTACGGCAGTGGTAAAGCAGGCCAGGCTTACCAATATACTAAGGAATATATTGGCGTTATTACCCAGGCTTTGTTTACTTATACCAGTCAGTAGTTCTATTCTGGTGCTATTTAATTCAAAATTGTTGTGGTTCAAAGCTCCCGTAAGGATAAGGCCTGCGTAAATTATAAAAAGGCTTGATCCAGCCAACCAACCGGCATTGCGCACCAATGTTTTTTTGTCCTTAAAGGATGCGTCCGACTTTATATTGATAGATACAATGATTACACCCCCAACTACAACGGCACCAATGGCATCAAAGGTTTGATAGCCTTCCAAAATGCCATCGCTGAACGGACTGCTAATTTCGGTAGTCCCAAAATTGTAGTCAAGCGTAAAAAAGCTCGAAACGATTAGCATAACTAAAATTAATATGATGGCAGGGGTTAGAAATTTACCCAGGATGTCCAACAGTTTTGATCGATTTGCAACGAAAATAAAAACCAAGATAAAGTAGACAACACTGCTTAGGAGGGCAGAGGTGTTAAAGAAGGGCTGTACTGCCATTTCATGGGTTACGGCAGCAGTGCGCGGTGAAGGCAAGCTTATGGAAATAGCATAGATCAACAAAGAATAGATAAGACTAAACTTTGGGGAGACTTTTTTTCCAAAGTCATAAATGGTCCCCTGCAATTTGGCGTGGGCCAAAATTCCCAGGACGGGTACCAAGACAGCAGACATTGCAAATCCTAAGGTCACCAGCCACCACCAATTTCCAGACTGAAACCCAAGTAGGGGTGGAAGAATTAAATTCCCTGCCCCAAAAAACAAGGAGAATAATGCAAATGAAGTGACTAGGGTTTCCTTGGTGTTGGGCATTAATGGCAATTTTGGCGAAAGATAGTTTAAAAACCGTTTAGTTTAAATGGGTATATAATCGCGCTATAAGTGCAGTTGGTCGAAAAAATCAAATTTTGCTAAAAAAAAACGGAAAAAAAACAGGTTGCACTCAATAAAAGGAAGGGTGCCGGCGTTAATTATCTGAAAGTCATTTAATAAGTGCTTTCAACAGTTAACCTAAAGTTTAATTTTTGCATTTTACGGTCCCCTAAACCTTACCAATGCCACCTAAAAAAACCTGTATTATGAAGAAAGTTATTACAGACTATGGAACAAAACTCAGCGCCATTTGCTGCAGTATTTTTGGACACCACTACATTGTTTCCAAAAAGGTTACCCTACACATCAAGGAATATAAATGTGTACATTGTAATAAAGAAGTGACTACCGATGTAAGTGGAAATCTGTCCAACTTAACTCCGGAATTGCAGGACATTAACAATACCTTACAAGATATTTATCAGAAAAGACATAGGGCTACCCAACAGGTAGCCTAAATTATGCTTGGCAACTTAATTCCGGCCTTAAGCGGTATCGGAGTTTTTGAAGTTATTCCCGTAAATTAGAAGAACGCCCATATTCCTTGACTGTCCTGCGCCCCACGACAGTTAAGTAAGGAACGTCCTGTATTTTCGGGAATTCTTTTTTTAAAATTATCCTATCAGATCTTTATCACATTATGAAAATGAATTCCAACCCTGTGCGGTAATGGGAATTTTGGTATTGCTCCTGGAAATCAAATGAACGCCTTCACTCTTATCCGTCATATGTCCCACTACCGTAAGATGTGGATTGCCCTTTATTTTTAGAAAGTCCTTTTGGTCTATGGTAAACAATAATTCATAATCTTCACCTCCACTTAGGGCTACTAGTGTGCTATCCATTTTAAATTCTTCACATGCCGAAATTACCGTTGGATCCAGCGGAATTTTATCCTCGAATAAATTACAGCCCACCTCACTTTTATCGCATAAATGTAAAATTTCAGAGGAAAGTCCATCACTGATATCGATCATGGAGGTAGGGAGAACCTCCAACATTTCCAACAGGCCTTTTATATCCCTTCGGGCTTCGGGCTTTAATTGACGTTCAACAATATAGGTATATGGGGATAGATCTGGTTGATTGTTTGGATTTACCTTGAAAACTTCCTTTTCCCTTTCCAAAACCTGTAAACCACAGTAGGCACCACCTAAATCTCCCGAAACCACTAAAAGATCATTGGGTTTGGCCCCACTTCTATATGCTATTTCCCCTTCTTTGGCTTCCCCTATGGCAGTAACACTGACCAACATTCCTTTGGTAGAGGAAGTAGTATCCCCTCCCACAAGATCTACCTTGTAGATTTCACAGGCCAAGGCAACCCCGCTGTAAAATTCTTCCAAGGCTTCCAAAGGAAATCTATTGGAAACCGCAATGGAAACAGTTATTTGTGTGGCTGTGGCATTCATGGCATAGATATCGGATAAATTTACCATAACCGACTTATAGCCCAAGTGTTTTAGGGGCATATAGCTGAGGTCGAAATGCACACCTTCTATCAAAAGATCCGTAGATATAACGGCTTTTTTGTCTTTAAAATCCAATACGGCAGCATCATCGCCTATGCCTTTTAAGGTGGAGCTATGTTGTAAGGTGAAATTTTTGGTAAGATGTTTTATCAATCCAAACTCTCCCAATTGATCCAGTCCGGTCTTTTCTTGATTCTTGTCTTCTATCATGCTGCAAAAATAAGGAGTAAATCCATTATATCCTTAAGAAAGAATCTATAAGTAAACAATCTTGGGGTTCTCCTAACTTTTTGTAGGGCCTGCCTGTTGATAGGCAGGGTGGAAACTGCTATTTTGGGTCGTTCCGCATGAGATGGGTTAAATGTTACTATAAGCGGATGGCCCCAATATATGTCGTTGCAGCATACTCGTTTATTTTAAGAATTATGCATTAAAAAAACCGGACCTATATAAGTATTCCAAACATACTTAAAAGTCCGGCATTTTTAAATCAAATTTTAATAAGTGGTCTATCCCAAAGAATATCCTGCTCTATAATTACGTTTTACATACTTGTTGGCAGGTTCAAAGTTGGTAACCTTCATATTCTCTGCATCCCATAACAAACGTTTTCTGCCATAGTACTGTGAACCACCGCTCCAGAATCCTTTGCTTTCTGCATTGGGGTCAACTTCAAAATAGGCTTTTAACGCCAAGTTACCTATTAGGATACTTTCGGTAAACGGACCGGCATAATCGAAGGAAGAACTGGTTTCGGCATTGCCATAACCGGCCATACAGGCATTTACCCATTGTAGGTAGTGACCTTCCGGCACTCTGGCGATAGTTTCCGGAACATCGAACTGTTCATTTAATGATAATGGTAGCAATCTTGGGTTGGCACCATAACAATCAGCCAATAATTTACCTTTGGTACCAATAAATAGTACTCCTCCATCCCAGTTGCCCAGTGCTTCGTCATCACCCATTTCATCTGGTCTTTCTGGCAGTAGTCCACCATCCATCCATGTAACTTTTACTGTGCCTTTGCCATCGGTTCTTGGATAGCTAAGGTGTATTTTACTGGAATTGGGGAAACTCTTAGGATAATCAGCTGTTTCAAATTTCCCTTTAAAGGAATCGGAAACGCTACATTCCACTTGGTTTGGATATAGAATAGGTAGAATTCTGTAAACAGGATCCATTATGTGGCAGGCCATGTCACCTAGTGCCCCTGTTCCAAAATCGGACCAGCCTCTCCAATCAAAAGGAAGATAGGCATCGTTATAATCGCGCATTTCAGCAGTTCCCAACCACAGATCCCAATTTAAGCCTTTAGGTATTTTGTCTTTTTTGGTTGGAGTTTGTAAGGCCTGTGGCCAAATGGCCCTGTTGGTCCAACATTTTACGGTGTGAACATCACCTATGATACCTGTGTCATAAAGTTCCTTCATTCTCCGTACTCCATCACCGGAACCACCTTGGTTGCCCATTTGGGTAATTACTTTGAATTTTTTTGCAGCTTCGGTAAGCATTCTGGCTTCCCAGATATCATGGGTTAGGGGCTTTTGAACGTAGACGTGTTTGCCCATTTGCATGGCCATATAGGCTGCAACGGCATGATTGTGATCCGGAGTCGATACCGATACGGCATCAATATTGTCCTTTTCCTTTTCCAACATTTTCCTAAAATCGGCATAATATTTAGCCTTAGGGAACGATTTCCTGGACTCAACGGCCTGTCTGTCATCAACATCACAAAGCCCAACTATATTAACATTGGGACTTTCTGCGAAAGATGCAATATCACTTCTACCTTTACCACCCGCACCAATACCGGCAATATTTAATTTGTCACTTGGGGCAACATAACCCGGACCTCCCAATACGTGTCTTGGGACAATCATAAATCCGGCAGTTGCCAAGCCGGTACCTTTAATAAAATCTCTTCGCGAATTGTTACTAAATGCGGTCTTTTTTTTGGACATAATTTTTGAAAGTTTTTCTATTTTTTAAAATGGATTTGAATTTAATTTAATTTTTTGTAATCTGCATAAGGATGTTTTAATTAATTTCTATATATTTTGTTAATTTATCCGTTGTGGCCTTGGAACTATAATTTGGGTCGTGGGCTTTACATGGTTTTATGTATTGATAATTAGTGGTTTAATCCAATAATATGAGGATCGGAGGCACTTTAATATATAATTGTATTTTACAACTTTAATCGTTTAAGCAAATACTGCTGTATTTGTATACTTGTCATAACTTGCAAACTTAATTTTACATAAAGGCTTTAACTAGTTAAGAAATGAAATATTTTGAGTTCTCCCGTTTGCCCATTATCCTGTTTTTAATAGGTTTTAATTTCTCATGTGATCCTAAAGTAAAATATGATAGACCAATAGATACCTGGGTCTTTAGATCTGTCATGGACAAACAGCCTCGAATGTTGACCGTGGCCTTGAATAAGGATTTGTATACTTGTTACAATTTACAATCCGGAAATTTATACAAAGTATGGAAGGGCGGGGTTAATTATGAGGGGGCCGTTTATACCACAGCACATGGTATTCAGCCCTCGAGTTTTGGTTTTGCTTATATACAGGATGATTCCCAAGAAACACAATGGAGGATAAAAAGTCATGAGGGTCTTGAAATTCCTAAAATCAATTACTTGGGGTATTCAATGATAAATGGTCAAGTAGGAATCAACCTTGAATTGATTTCAAAAACTGGAAATTCGGTCAAGGTTCGTGAAATTCCGGAGTACGTTCTTGAGGAAGGCCGTTTAGGATTGGTTAGGAATTTTACTATTCTTGAAGGCTCGTCCAATGATTTGGTAGCGGTATTGAATTATGGTACGGACCATAAATTGATATACAAGGAAATCCTGAAAGGGGGGAAACGGCGGGGTAATAACAATGGCTTGGAGCTTGCAAAAAATACTGTGGTTGAGACGTATTTTAATCCTGTTCCGGCAGACTGGAAAGAACCTATTTCAGAGGATACCGGAATGAAGGTCATTGGCAGAAAAATGGTTGAAGGTAATGATTGTAGTGCCTGTCATCTACCAAACGAAAACTTGGTTGGCCCTGCATATGATTCCATAGCGAAGAGATACCCTTTTGATTGGGCCACTGTTGATGCCTTGGCGGACAAAATTAGACTGGGCGGAACTGGGAACTGGGGTACTATCGCCATGACCCCCCATCCTGATATTTCAAGGTCCGAAGCACAGAATATGGCCTATTATATTTTGTCTTTGGATGCCGAGCCCCAACCCGAGGAAAGGGTAGTGGATATTGCGTTGAATACAGCGGACATCACTTTTGCCTTGGACAATGTTGACCGAAGGGGTGGCGATAACACTGAAAAACAGGCAGGGGTGGCCGTAAGTTTTTATTTGGTCAATGATAGTGGTGATCTGTATGAAGATCTTACCAAAAGTACCCTCCCAATATTAAACGGAATTGCACCTGCAATTCATTTACCAACTTCAGGGGTGTTGGGGGAGATCAATGAACATTTCTATATGGAGTTTAAAGGATTTATAAAATCTGATGAAAGGGTAAACAAAACCTTTAGGCTAATTAGTGATGACGGTTCTGTATTGAAACTCAACGGTTCCGAAATAATAGATAATAGGGGAGATCACGGTGCTGAAGCCGTAAACGCCTTGGCAGTTTTGGAAAAAGGATGGAACGAATTCTTGTTACAATTCCAACAAGGTGGTGGAGGGTATGGCCTTTCACTTCAATGGTCGGATGATGGGGAACAATTTACGGTGGTCCCGGATTCCGTATTTTATCACGATACCAGTGCGTTTCGAAAATTATTGCCGTATGTTTCAAGAAAGGCAAGTACAGTTCCTGGAGACCAAATGCCCTTGAATGCGGTACACCCATCATTTGACATGTTTCAGGCCAAACCCTCGGAATTTCATCCTAGGATCGGGGGTATCGACTTTATAGACAGGGATAAAATGGTCATCTGTACTTGGGATGCCACTGGCTCCGTATATATTTTGAAAAACTATAATACCGAAGACCCGGAATCTATAGAAGTAAAACAAATAGCTAAGGGATTGGCCGAGCCTTTAGGGATTAAAATGGTGGATGGGGAACTGTATGTGTTGCAAAAACAGGAACTCACCAAACTGATCGATACCGATGGGGATGGTATCATTGACGAGTACAAAAAGGTTTGTGATTCTTGGAACGTTACTTCACATTATCACGAGTTTGCCTTTGGTCTTGTTTACAAGGAAGGAAGTTTTTATGCCACCTTGGCAACGGACCTGGGTTCAGAATTTAAAGAGGTAAAGGACAGGGGTAAGGTGGTGAGAATTAGCAAGGATGGCAGTGAGGTTGAGATTATAGCTGAAGGCTTTAGAACTCCCAATGGCATTGCAGAGGGACCGGATGGTGCTTTATATGTTGCGGATAATCAGGGAAATTGGATACCCACTAGTAAGATTGTACGGGTTGAAAAGGGAAAGTTTTACGGATTTAAACATGCGGATTGGGAGCGGGTAAAGGATTATGATGAGGATCCTCCGCTGGTTTGGCTACCACATGGCGAAATTAGCAATTCCCCTAGCCAACCTGCAATTTTGAATATTGGACCGTATAAGGATCAAATGATTCATGGGGATGTTACCCACGGTGGCATTAAAAGGGTGTTTATTGATGAGGTTGACGGTGTAAAACAGGGCGCTGTTTTTCGTTTTATTCAGGGATTGGACGCAGGAATCAATCGGACGGTCTGGGGACCCGATGGTAACCTATATGCCGGTGGCGTGGGCTCTGGTGGGAACTGGAGGCATGAGGGCCGATTATGGTATGCCCTTCATCGATTTGAATACAATGAAAAATCCACCTTTGAAATGTTGGCGGTCCGTGCGAAAAGTCATGGAATGGAAATTGAATTTACCGAGCCGATAGCTGCTGGTGAAATAATGACTGCCGATGGTTTTGAGGTGCAACAATTTTATTATGAAGCCACCGAGGACTACGGAGGACCAAAATTGGGAGAGGAGTCGCTTAAGATCAAATCGGTGAACCTTTCAGCAGATAGGAAAAAAGTATTTTTGGAGATACCTGGTATCCAAGAAAACAGGGTGGTTTACATACATATTGCAAAGCCTTTAAGAAGTGAAAATGACCAATCACTATGGTCAACGGAAACTTGGTATACCATGACCAAAAAACCTGGGGGCAGCCCTTGAAATAAAAACCCTTAAATCCTAGAGTTAAATTGTGTTCAAGAACTAGACTGTTGGTCAATAGTACAAACGGCCTGGATATTTAGCGTGTTTATTATTGCTTGTATCTGATAATTTTTTTAAAGGGAGACCATTGGGTATAGGCTATGCTATGGGGTTTCCGAACGTTGTTTAAATAAAAAGTCTTGGCTAGGTTTTCACGAAAGATCCATTCGAAAAAAAATCCATTTTAATGCTCCTAACGGCCATAAGAAATTTTGATTTGTCTATTCGTTATATTAATGTTAGGAAATATGGTAAAACCCTACTTATGTAGTATATTTGTAAACTATTTAGATTAAATCCAATTAAGTATGATTAAAGTATCTGAAACAGCTAAGCAGAGGGTGATGGCCCTAATGGCCGAAGGAGGCTTTGATGCCAACAAGGATTATGTGCGGGTAGGTGTTAAAAGTGGAGGTTGCAGCGGATTGTCCTATGAGCTTAATTTTGATAAAAAGACCACGGAAACCGATAAAATTTTTGAGGATAATGCAGTGCGTATTGTAGTGGATAAAAAAAGTTTTCTTTATCTGGTTGGAACGGTACTGGAATATTCCGGGGGGCTTAATGGCAAAGGTTTTGTATTTAACAACCCCAATGCCCAAAGAACTTGCGGATGTGGAGAGAGTTTCTCTCTTTAAAAAAGCAAAGATGTACAAGAATAAATGTGCCATTGGGTGCATTAGAGATGATAAGTAATTAACCAATTGTTCCATGGAACAATTGTTAAATTAGGAAGAATGGCATATACAGAGGAAGAATTAAAGAAGGAACTGGAAACCAAGGAGTATGAATATGGTTTCTACACAGATATAGAATCGGATACGTTTCCAAACGGTTTAAACGAGGAAATCGTTATCGCTATTTCCAAAAAGAAGGAAGAACCCGAATGGATGACCTTATGGCGATTGCAGTCCTTTAAAATTTGGAAGGATATGGTGGAGCCCGAGTGGGCAAATGTTAAATATAAAAAACCTGATTTTCAGGCCATTTCCTATTATTCCGCACCTAACAAAAAACCCAAATACGAAAGTTTGGACGAGGTAGATCCAGAATTACTGGACACCTTCAAAAAGTTGGGTATTTCTTTGGACGAACAAAAGAAATTGGCAGGGGTGGCCGTGGATATCGTTATGGACTCGGTATCGGTCGCTACCACTTTTAAAAAGACACTTGCCGAAAAAGGAATCATATTTTGTTCCATTTCAGAGGCCATAAAAGAGCACCCTGAGCTGGTAAAAAAATATATAGGTTCGGTAGTTCCGCAAAAGGACAATTTTTATGCAGCCCTAAATTCGGCGGTTTTCTCTGATGGGTCTTTCTGTTATATTCCAAAAGGCGTCCGATGCCCTATGGAGCTATCCACTTATTTTAGAATCAATCAGGCCGGAACCGGACAGTTCGAAAGAACTCTCGTTATAGCCGATGAGGGCAGTTATGTGAGTTATTTGGAAGGATGTACCGCACCGTCGCGTGATGAAAACCAATTGCATGCCGCAGTGGTAGAATTGATTGCTTTGGATGATGCCGAAATAAAGTATTCAACAGTGCAGAACTGGTTCCCAGGAAATAAAGAAGGTCAAGGGGGTGTTTTCAACTTTGTAACCAAAAGGGGGTTGTGCGAAAAGAATGCAAAAATTTCTTGGACACAGGTCGAAACGGGTTCGGCAGTCACTTGGAAATATCCATCCTGTATTCTTAAAGGGGATAATTCCATTGGGGAATTCTATTCCATTGCCGTAACCAATAATTATCAACAGGCGGATACCGGTACCAAAATGATCCACTTGGGGAAAAATACCAGGAGTACTATTATTTCCAAGGGTATATCGGCAGGGAAGAGCCAAAACAGTTACCGTGGTTTGGTACAGGTAAACAGTAGGGCGGAAAATGCCAGAAACTTTTCCCAATGCGATTCCTTGCTTATGGGGAACGAATGTGGGGCACACACTTTTCCCTATATAGAAGTCAAGAACAAGTCGGCACAGATAGAACATGAGGCCACAACCAGTAAGATCGGGGAGGATCAGATATTCTATTGTAACCAGAGGGGTATCAATACGGAAAAGGCAATTGCCTTGATCGTAAACGGTTTCAGTAAGGAAGTACTGAATAAATTACCAATGGAATTTGCAGTGGAAGCCCAAAAATTATTGGAAATAAGTTTAGAAGGATCTGTAGGATAGAGGAAAAAATTCCTAGAGTCCTGTTTCGTTGGGGCAGGGGCTTTAAGAAATTATATAAATGCCCCTTTCTTTAAACAATTAGAGAAGATTTAATAAAATGCCGAAGGCGCCCAATTATTTAAAATAATTAGAATTAAGAACAATGCTGAAAATTAACAATTTACACGCTAGAGTAGAGGATAAGGAGATACTAAAAGGAATAAACTTAACGGTAAATGCAGGGGAAGTACATGCTATTATGGGGCCTAACGGTTCTGGGAAAAGTACCTTGGCTGCCGTAATTGCCGGGAAGGAAGAATTTGAAATTACCAAAGGTGAGGTATTTTTGGAAGGTGAAAATTTAGAGGACACATCACCGGAAGATAGGGCACATAAAGGAATATTTCTTTCCTTTCAGTATCCTGTTGAAATCCCAGGTGTTTCCGTTACCAACTTCATGAAAACAGCGATCAATGAGTCTAGAAAGGCAAAAGGTTTGGAAGATATGCCTGCCAAGGATATGTTGAAATTGATCCGTGAGAAATCGGAATTGTTGGAGATCGATAGAAAATTTTTGTCGCGCTCCCTTAATGAAGGCTTTTCAGGTGGGGAGAAAAAGCGTAACGAGATTTTTCAAATGGCGATGTTGGAACCTAAATTGGCCATTTTGGATGAAACGGATTCCGGTTTGGATATCGATGCCCTGCGTATTGTTGCCAATGGGGTAAATAAATTAAAGAGTAAGGATAACGCTGTAATAGTTATTACCCACTACCAACGTTTGTTGGAATACATTGTCCCTGATTTTGTGCACGTTTTGCACAACGGAAAGATCGTTAAATCTGGTACTAAGGACCTTGCTTTGGAATTGGAAGAAAAAGGATATGACTGGTTGAAACAGGAAACTGTGATATAGTTATAAGGTTCAATGTTGAAAGTTTGAAAGTCAAAATGGCGTTCTAATCTAATTATGGATTGGAAATGGCCAAAATAAATTTGTTTGGGGAAATAAATGCTTGGAAAGAGAGTATAGATTTCAACAAGGTAATTTATGATTTGACGATTAAGGGTGAATTTGAAAAATATTTTGATTTAAAGAGACAGATTAGGAGAGCTTCAGTATCAATAAGTTCTAATATTGCAGAAGGGTTTGAAAGAAATACAAATAGGGAATTTATCCACTTTCTTTACATTTCAAAAGCCTCTGCGGGAGAGGTTGGATCACAGTTGTATTTAGCATTGGATTTGGGGCATTTGGAGGAGAAGCAGTTTATTTTATTAAAGGAAAAAATTGAAAACATATCTATAATGTTAAGTGGATTTATAAAGAATTGGATAAGTAGACAAGGCACTTTATAACGTTTAACATTTAGACATTACAACTTGTAAAAATGGATTTAAAAGAAAAATTAGTTTCCTCATTCTTGGCTTTTGAAAATGGTGTGGATGTAGATCATCCGGTACACGATATACGCTCAGAGGCCATCAAGAATTTTGAGACAAAGGGGTTTCCTACCAAAAAGGAGGAGGCTTGGAAATATACTTCCTTAAATACACTACAGAAAATAGATTTCAGCATCTTTCCTAAAAAGGAAAGCATGTTGGAATACAGGGATGTGAAAAAATACTTTCTACATGAAATAGACACCTTTAAAATTGTATTTGTAGATGGGGTATATAGTTCTTTTTTGTCGGAGACAACCCATGATGGAGTAGATGTGTGTTTAATGAGTTCGGCTTTGAACAAGCCTATGTACCAGCAAATAATAGATGTTTATTTTAATAAAATAGCCTCCAAGGACGATTCGTTGACTACCTTGAACACCGCTTTTAGCAGGGAGGGAGCCTATATCTATATTCCCAAAAACAAGATTCCCAAAAAACCGATTGAAATTGTTCATTTTTCAACAGGGAATGAAGCAGCGTTATTGTTGCAGCCAAGAAATTTGATCATTGCAGAGGAAAATGCGGAAATGCAGATAATAGAACGGCATCAGAGTTTAACGGCCAATGAAGTGTTTACCAATTCGGTAACAGAAATTTTTGCGGCCAAGAACGCTCATGTAGATTACTATAAGGTCCAGAACGATTTAACAACCGCCTCATTGATAGACAATACTTATATTGACCAGAAAGATGGTAGTGTAGTAAAGGTCCATACCTTCTCCTTTGGAGGAAAATTAACGCGGAACAACCTTAACTTCTATCAAAATGGGGAGCGTATAGATTCTACCATGAAAGGGGTTACCATAATTGAGGAAAAGCAACATGTGGATCACCATACCCTGGTGCACCATATTCAGCCCAACTGTGAAAGTCATCAGGATTATAAAGGAATATATGGGGAAAATGCCACAGGTGTTTTCAACGGTAAGATTATAGTGGACAAAATTGCCCAAAAGACGAACGCCTTTCAGCAGAATAACAATATTTTGGTTAGTGACAAGGCTACCATTAATACGAAACCCCAGTTGGAGATTTTTGCAGACGATGTGAAATGTTCACATGGTTGTACCATAGGGCAATTGGATGAGGAGGCATTATTTTATCTACAGTCTCGGGGAATTCCAAAAAAAGAAGCACGGGCATTGCTTATGTACGCCTTTGCCAATAACGTTTTGGAAAGTGTGCGAATTCCTGAATTAAAGGTTAGGATCAACAAATTAATTGCCAACAAATTGGGAGTTCGTTTAGGGTTTGACCTATAGAAAGTTTTTATTCAACGTAATTTCCAGCATTGAATTTTTAACATGATACAAACTGTTTTCGATATATTGAGCATACGTAAGGACTTTCCTATCCTAAATAGGAAAGTAAACGGCTATCCTTTGGTATATCTGGACAATGCCGCTACGTCCCAGACCCCTAAAAAGGTTATAGATACCATTGTGGATTACTACAGTAATTACAATGCCAATATCCATAGAGGGGTACACTCACTTTCCCAAGAAGCAACGGACGTCTATGAACAGGCGAGGCAGAAAATACAAAGGCATTTTAATGCCGCTAAGCCACAGGAAATTATTTTTACGTCTGGAACTACCCATGGTATAAACTTAGTAGCCAATGGTTTTACCTCTTTATTGGAAAAAGGTGATGAAATTATAGTTTCAGCATTGGAACACCATTCCAATATTGTGCCTTGGCAAATGCTTTGTGAACGCACCGGAGCTGTTTTAAAAGTGATTCCAATGAATTTGGAGGGCCAATTGGTTATGGGGGAATACCATAAATTACTCTCCCAACGTACCAAACTGGTATTCTGTAACCATGTTTCAAATGCCTTGGGTACCATTAATCCTATTGAGGAAATTATTGCCGCAGCCCACAAGGTAGGTGCTGCCGTTTTAATAGATGGGGCTCAAGCAGCTCCGCATATAAAGGCTGATGTTCAGAAACTGGATGTTGATTTTTACGTGGTTTCTGCCCATAAAATGTGTGGTCCTACTGGAGTAGGAATGCTCTATGGCAAAGAGGAATGGCTAAATAAATTGCCACCTTACCAAGGAGGGGGCGAAATGATTGCAGGGGTAACCTTTGAAAAAACCACCTATGCCGAACTTCCCCATAAGTTTGAGGCAGGTACTCCCAATATTTGTGGTGGTATAGCCTTTGGGGCTGCCTTGGATTATATGAATGCCATTGGATTTGATGCCATTGCCCAATACGAACAGGAACTTTTGGAATATGCAACCCAAGAACTTCTGGCCATTGATGGATTAAAAATATACGGGGATACCAAGGAAAAAACAGCCGTGATTTCTTTTAATATTGAAGGACTCCACCCTTATGATATTGGGAGTATATTGGATAAACTAGGTGTTGCTGTAAGAACAGGACATCATTGTGCCCAGCCTATCATGGATTTTTACAAAATTCCAGGTACCGTACGGGCAAGTTTTAGTTTCTACAATACCAAGGAAGAAGTAGATATACTGGTGTCCAGTGTGCGGAGGGCAAAAACAATGCTATTATAACTTCATTTGGTTAATTTTCAATCTTTTAAATAGTTGATAGGCAAAATTACTTGTTGTATTTTTGTTTGGAATTGTTACCATTATACAATGGGCACAAAATTTTGATATGGGTATAAAAGAAATTCAGGAAGAGATAGTTGATGAGTTCTCAATGTTTGAGGACTGGATGCAGCGCTATGAGTATATGATAGAGCTTGGAAAATCCTTGCCAATGATCAAAGAACAGTATAAGACCGACGATAATATTATTAAAGGCTGCCAGAGCAAGGTTTGGGTACATGCTGAACTGGAAGGTGATAAATTGGTTTTTACTGCGGATAGTGATGCCATTATTACAAAAGGTATCATTGCTATTTTAATAAGGGCCTTTAGTAACCAAAAGCCTAAGGACATAATAGAGGCCGAGACCGATTTTATTGACGAGATCGGATTGAAGGAACATTTATCGCCTACTAGGGCCAATGGCTTGGTAAGTATGATAAAACAATTGAAATTGTATGCCGTGGCATACCAAACACAATTAAATTAATTGGTCCTGCCATAAGAATTGATGCACTGACCTCTTTTGGACCATAAATAATTAAAACAATGAGTGAAGAAATAGAAACCATGGACACCCAGGAATTGGGCGAAAAAATAGTAAGGGTACTAAAAACCATTTACGACCCCGAAATACCTGTGGACATTTATGAATTGGGCCTAATTTATGATGTTTTCGTCAACGAGGACAATGAAGTTAAAATTTTAATGACCTTGACTTCGCCGAACTGTCCTGTTGCCGAGTCGCTCCCAATGGAAGTGGAGGAAAAGGTAAAATCTATAGACGAGCTAAAGGATGTTGAGGTAGAAATTACTTTTGACCCCCCATGGACCCAAGAATTAATGAGTGAAGAAGCCAAATTGGAATTGGGAATGCTATAGCTGTCCTGTAATCCCATCTAGCAATTAAAAAATACCCAATTAATTGGTAGGATTGGATCTGTCGATCAAAAGTGATATTCTAAAACCGAAGATTTATGTCTGAAATAATAAATCGAGTCTCCCAAAGTAAATTGGTGACCTTTAACTTAGAGTATTTATACCCCAATGGGGAAAGGATACTCATGGACATTAAGGATTGGTTGTATGAGGGCTTAATCCTTCGGGAAAAGGAATTTCGGGCTCATTTGGAGAAACATGATTGGACTAAGTACAAAGGTGCATATGTGGCATTAAACTGCTCTTCCGATGCCATTATTCCAGGTTGGGCGTATATGCTTATAGCTACCAAACTACAACCTTATTCCAAACAAATTATTATTGGGGATTTGGAAATGTTGGAATCTTCCCTTTATCAATCCATTTTGGAAGATCTGGACGTGTCCGAATTTGTGGACAAACCGGTAATCATCAAAGGCTGTTCCAACAAACCTGTACCACCCAATGCCTATTTATGGGCCACTACCAAAATTCAGACGGTAGCCAAAAGCGTAATGTACGGGGAAGCCTGTTCTTCGGTGCCTTTGTTTAAGGCAAAATAACGACTGATAACATTCTTACTCTTTATCCAATATTCCTTATTTTTGCCCTAACTATAAATAAAACACTAATTGTTATGAAGAAAATTGTACTAGCAATAGTCGCTTTGTTGGCTATGAATATTACTGTTGCCCAGTCTTTAGAGGAGTTAAAGGCGGAAAAGGCAAGTAAAAAAGATTCCATTGCGGCAATACAAGGAAGGGTAGACGCCATACAAGGAAAAATAAATGCCATACCCGGATGGAAAAAAGGCGCTTTTGGAACCATTGGCGCCAGTCTTTCCGGATTTAACAATTGGTATTCCAAAGGCACTCCAAATTCCAGTGCAGGGAATATAGGTATTACTACCAATGCCTTCGCCAATCTTAATCAACCTAAATATTTCTGGAGAAATTCATTGAATATCAATCTTGGGTGGGTAAAAATAGATGATAAGGATATTGATACCGATGATGATAGTTTTCGTTCCGCTACGGATGTTTTTAATATCACCTCGTTGTACGGGCGGAAATTGAGCGATAAGTTCGCTATATCTACTCTGGGCGAATATAGGACTACGATTATTGATAATTTTAATGACCCAGGCTATTTGGATATTGGAGTTGGTGCAACCTGGACCCCTATTACCGATTTGGTGGTTGTTATTCACCCCCTAAACTACAATTTTGTGTTCAGTTCCGGAGATACCGTTTTTGAATCCTCCTTAGGGGCTAAAATTGTGGCCGACTATACAAAGAAATTAGGGGATGTTAATTTTAAGACCAATTTATCCCTGTTTCAAAGTTATAAGAGTGCAGATTATTCCAACTGGACTTGGACCAACTCTTTTGGATATACTTTATGGAAAGGTATTGGTCTAGGGTTCGAATTTGGCCTAAGAAACAACAAGCAGGAAGCTTTAAACTATGCTTTGGGCAATCTGGATGTAGGAGATCCAATCCCTACTTTTGCGTCAATCGACAACGATTTACAGACCTATTGGCTGTTCGGTCTAAACTATTCGTTCTAAAAGACGATATTGATCGGTATAAAAAAATAAAATGGCCCTCTTTGAGGGCCATTTTTGCAAAGTAGGATTTGTCAATTTTGGTTAAGCGGTATATATTTTGAATTCCAATTGGAAAAGTATTTCTTTTAATTGTTCAGCTAATATAACAAGTAGCTATTTGGCAGTTAAATTTTTGTTGTGAATATAGGGCATCATGTGGTGTGCGAATTGAAGAGTGGGGTGGCTTAGCTACGAAATGTATTTTAGTGGCAGGAAGTGCATAGCATTTTAAGGATTGCTATGGCCAGTACTGTATTGCCGCCTATCTACCGATATTTCCGTGGTGAACGGAGTTTTCTATAGCATACCTGTTTTCTCTTTGTTGGTAAAATACGGGTTGCGGTGTGGCTCACTTACTGTTATTTTATACCAGTTGATATTTATTATTATCTTGGAGCCCTTTTCAGAATTCGGCTACTTTAAATCTAAATTAACGTGAGTTCGACTTAAGAAATGGGTGTTTTATATTGCAGGAAAAGCAGAAAATTGGTATATTTAAGTTATTGACATTCAAATATTTAACCAATTATCTGCTTATGATTTCTACCG